>NZNH01000075.1 GCA_002694825.1 Acidimicrobiaceae bacterium
GTCGCCGCGGTCAGGCGACCCGCCAGCGATTGCTCGCCGCCACCCGAGCCGCGGTCGCCGACAGTCCGTACCGCGATCTCACCGTGGTCGACATCTCGCGGCGGGCGGATACGAGCCCGGCGACCTTTTACCAGTACTTCCCCGACGTCGAGGCGGCCGTCCTCGCGCTGATCGATGAACTCACCGATGCCGGGGGCCGTCAGCTCCGAGTCCTCGTCACCGACGCGGCGTGGGAGAGTGGCGATGCCGCAGCCGGACTTTCGCAGGGATTCCTCGCCTTCTTCGCCGAGCACGGGGAACTCCTCCGCGTCGCCGACCTGGCGGCGCTCGAGGGCGACGACCGCTTCCGTCAGCTCCGCACCCGGCTCTTCAACGGCGTGTTCCTGGCGCTCAAGGATCTTGCCCACGAGGCGCGGGCGGTGGGGGCGATCGACGCATCGGCTTCGCCGGGCGGCATCGCGAGCGTGCTCACCACCATGCTCACCCAGGTCAGCTCGCACCGTCGGGGCTTCGAGTCGTGGGGCGTCTCGGCTGACGAACTCGCGGCGACGATGGCGGCAGTCATCGACGCCACGGTCCGTGGCGACGGCAGCGCCTCCGTCTGAGACGGCAGCGATCTCGTCCGCTCGCAGCCCCTATGCCCGCTCGGGCGTTCTTCTTCGTCGTCTGACCGTCGCCTAGGCTCTGCCGCCATGACGGGGGACTGGGACGCGACACTCGACGATCTCGCGCAACGTCGCGCCACCGCCCACGCGATGGGGGGCGCCGACAAACTCGCCCCACGCCGCGAGGCCGGCCGTCTCGACGCTCGCAGCCGCATCGGGGCCTTGCTCGACGATGGCTCGTTCACCGAGATCGGCGCCCTCGCCGGGGCGGCGCCGGCCGATGCGCTCGTCGCCGGTGTCGGTCGCATCGACGGCCGCCCGGTTGCCGTCGGCGCCGAGGATTTCACGACGCTCGGAGGGTCGATCGGGCCGGCAGCCAGCCGCAAACGCTGGCGTATCGCCGACATCGCCCGCCGAGAACGCATCCCGTTGGTGATGCTCCTTGAGGGCGCCGGTCACCGGCCACCGATGCCCGGCGATCCGGGTGGAGGAGGCCCTGGCGACCTCGGTGCTCAGGGCAGCCTGTCCGGGCTCGTGCCGATGGTGTGCGGGGTGATGGGCTCGTCAGCCGGTCATGGGGCGATCACCGCACCCCTGTGCGACTTCTCGGTCATGACTCCCGATGCCGCCATCTTCACTGCGGGGCCGCCGGTGGTGAAGGCGGCCCTCGGCGAGGAGGTCACCAAGGCCGAACTCGGCGGACCCGGCGTCGCGATTGCCTCCGGGGTCGTGCACAACGTCGCCGCCGACGACATCGCCCTCCTCGCCGACATCCGCACGTATCTCTCGTTCTTCGGCTCGTCGGCCTGGGAACGGCCACCGAGCGTCGACACGGGCGATACTGGACCCCGTCGCCTCGACGACCTCCTCGACATCGTGCCCCGTGACGGCAACGCCGCCTACGACATGCGGCTCGCCATCTCGGCTCTCGTCGACGGTGGCGGGTTCTTTCAGGTCCAGCCGGACTTCGGTTCATCGATCGTGTGTGCGCTCGCCCGCATCGGCGGCGAATCCATCGGCATCATCGCCAACCAGCCGTCGGTCATCGCCGGATCGATCGATGTCGACGCAGCGGACAAGGCCGCCCACTTCATCCAGGTGTGCGACAGCTTCCACCTGCCGCTCGTCTTCCTCGCCGACAACCCGGGGGTGCTCGCCGGTCAGGCCTCGGAGCGAGCCGGAATCCTCCGGGCTGGTGCGCGCATGTTCGCCGCCCAGACCCGGGCTCAGACGGTGAAGGTCCACGTCACACTCCGGAAGGCGTACGGCTTCGGATCGAGCGTGATGGCGATGAACCCCTACGACGAGCAGACCCTGAGCTTCGGCTTCCCGGGGGCGACGCTCGGCGCCATGGGTGCGTCAGGTGCCGGCAATGCGGTCGGCGCCGACGAGGCGACACAAGCCGAACTGCACCAGGCCGAGAACGAGAGCAGCTATCGGTCGGCCAATGGGCTGAGCTTCGACGATCTGATCGACCCGCGCGACCTCCGCAACGTCGTGATCGAGGGCCTTGCCGTGTCGGCGCAGCGGCGGTCGGGCGAGGCCACGCCGGTCGCTCGTACCGGCATCACGCCCTAGTGGTGTTGCGATCGCCGCCACCATCTGGGGTGAGCGGCCGATCGATCAGCTCATCGCCTGGATGCAGTAGTCGAGGCATGCCGTGAGCGCCTCGGTGTCGGCCGGGTCGATGGCCGGGAACATGCCGATGCGGAGCTGATTGCGACCGAGCTTGCGGTAGCCGCCCACATCGAGGATGCCGTTCTTGCGAAGAACCTCGACGAGCGTGTCGGCGTCGATCGCCTCGTCGAAGTCGATCGTGGCGACGACCTTCGAACGCTCGGACTCGACCTGCACGAACGGGGAGGCAGCGTCGGATGCATCGGCCCAGCCGTAGAGGATCTCTGCGGAAGTGGCCGAGCGACCGGCCGACCAGGACAGACCGCCGTTGTCGTTGAACCAGTTCACCGTCTGGGCGGTGAGGAAGATTGTGGCGAGCGCCGGCGTGTTGTAGGTCTGGTCTTGGCGGGAGTTCTCGACCGCCGACCAGAGGTTGAGCGACGGCGGGATGTAGCGGCCGCTGTTGGCGATGCGCTCGACACGCTCGATCGCTGCGGGCGACATCATGGCGATCCACAAACCGCCGTCGGAGGCGAGCGCCTTCTGGGGGGCGAAGTAGTAGACGTCGGTGGCGTTGGCGTCGAACATCAGGCCGCCGGCCGCCGATGTTGCGTCGACGAGCATGAGGTCGTCGACGCCGCCGACGCGGACCGGATCCATCATCACGCCGGTCGAGGTCTCGTTATGGGTGAACGCGTAGGCGTCGACGCCGTCGACGGGCTCGAGGTCGGGGCGGGTGCCCATTGCCGACTCGGTGACCGATGGGGCCTGCAGATCAGGGGACATGGCCACGGCCTTGGCGAACTTCCCCCCGAACTCGCCGAAGCTGAGATGGTGGGACTTCTCGTCGATCAATCCGAAGACGGCCGCATCCCAGAAGCCGGTGGAGCCGCCGTTGCCGCAGACGATCTCGTACCCGTCGGGTGCGCGCAGCAACTCGGCGATGCCGTTGCGCATCTCAGCGACAACGAGCTTCACCGGCATCTTGCGATGCGAGGTGCCCATGAAGTCGGTAGCGCGGGCGGCGAGGGCATTGAGGGCTTCGGGGAGGACCTTGGTGGGGCCGGATCCGAACCGGCCGTCGCTCGGGAGGAGGTCGGCCGGGATGGTGATGTCAGGCGTGGTTTTCTGAGACTCGGTCACCCCGAAAGCGTGGCAGCTTCGAAGCCAAAACGGACGCCAATCGCCGGAATTCTGCGGAGCGATCTCGGTACCCTTTCGACCATGACTCTCGATCGGATTTCTCGGCGTGTCGGCGCCATCGCCCCCTCGGCCACGCTGGCGGTCTCGAACAAGGCCAAGGCCATGCGAGCGGCTGGTGAGAACGTCATCGGTTTCGGTGCCGGCGAGCCTGATTTCGCAACACCACAGCACATCGTCGATGCCGCCATCGCGGCCTGTGCCGACCCGGCGATGCACAAGTACAGCGCTGTGGGTGGCCTTCCCGAACTCAAGGAGGCGGTCGCTGCCAAGACCATGCGCGACAGCGGCTACGCCTGTGAGGCATCGCAGGTGTTGATCACCAACGGTGGCAAGCACGCCGTCTACAACTGCTTTGAGGCATTGCTCAATCCCGGCGATGAGGTTCTGCTGCCGACGCCGTACTGGACGACCTATCCGGAGCCCGTTGCGCTTGCGGGTGGCGTCACCGTCCCGATCATCACCACGGCGGAGGGCGGCTTTCGCGCCACCGTCGAGCAACTCGAAGCCGCCCGAACGGAGAACACCAAGGCGCTCGTCTTCGTGTCGCCGTCCAACCCGACGGGCGCGATCTACCCCCGAGACGAGATCGAGGCGATCGGCCGCTGGGCGGTCGACCACGGCATCTGGGTGATCTGCGACGAGATTTACGAACACCTCGTCTACGGCGACAACGAGCACTACTCAATGGCCACGCTCGTCCCCGAACTCGGCGACAAGGTCATCATCTTGAACGGCGTCGCCAAGACCTACGCGATGACAGGTTGGCGTGTCGGCTGGATGATCGGTCCTGCTGATCTGATCAAGGCCGCGCAGAATCTGCAGTCGCACTCGACCAGCAATGTCGCCAACGTCGCTCAGGCCGCTGCGCTCGCGGCGGTCACCGGCCCGCTCGACGCCGTGTACGAGATGCGAGAGGCCTTCGATCGTCGACGCCGCACGATGCATTCGCTGCTTTCGGGCATTGAGGGCGTGCTGTGCCCCGAGCCTGAGGGTGCCTTCTACGCCTACCCAGACTTCTCGGCGCTGCTGGGCAACGAGATCGGCGGCCGGCGGATCGACACCACGCTCGATCTCGCCGACATCCTGCTCGAGGAGGCCAAGGTCGCCATCGTTCCGGGTGAGGCGTTCGGGGTCGGCGGCGGTGCTCGCTTGTCGTTTGCCCTCGGCGACGACGACCTCAGCGAGGGTGTCGGTCGCATCGCCGACTTCTTGTCGTGATTCCACCCGCCACGACGCCGTCGGTCACGCCGTACGGTGAGTGGTCATCGCCGATCACCGCCGAGTCCCTCGTCAGCGGAGCGCTCGGCATTGCCGAGTGCTGCGTCGACCCTCGACCCGACGGCCCCGACGACATCTGGTGGTCCGAGTCGCGCCCCGACGAAGGGGGCCGCACCGCGCTGATGCGTCAGCGAGACGGGGTCACCGCCGAGATCACGCCGCCCGACGCCTACGTGCGCACGCTCGTACACGAGTACGGCGGCGGTTCCTGGTGGGTGCACGACGGCGTCGCCTTCTATGTCGACGTCAGCGATCAGCGGCTTCGTCGGCTCGTGCCGGGGGAGGAGCCGACGTTCCTCACGCCCGAGCCGGCGACGCCGCGAGGCCTTCGTTTCGCCGATCTCCGGGTCGACCCGACCGGTCGTTTCGTGGTCGCCGTCCGTGAGCTTCATCACCCCGATCGCGAACCCACGAACGATCTCGTCGCGATCGCCACCGATGGGTCGATGGAGATCTGCGAACTGTGGAGCGGCAGCGACTTCGTGGCGTCACCGCGGCTGTCGCCCGACGGCACCCGCCTCGTCTGGGTTGCGTGGGACCATCCGAACATGCCGTGGGATGCCACCCGCCTGCTCGTCGCACCCTTCGCCGACGGCGCCCTCGGCGACATCGAGCTCGAGTTTGGCAATGGTGCCGAAGCCTGGGTCGAACCCGGCTGGGGTCCCGACGGCACGCTCTACGCCTGCAGCGATCGGCACGAGTGGTGGAATCTCGGTTCGTTGTCGGCCGATACCGGGTTCGCCCCGGTGATCGCCGGCCCGTTCGAGATTCCGACACCGAGCTGGGTGTTCGGTATGCAGCGCTGGGCGATCACACCCGAGCACACGGTCGCCGCCGTCGGGTTGCCGACCGGCGACGAGTTGGTGATCGACGGCCGCACCGTCTCGATGCCCGATGCCACCGTCTCCTCGATGCAACCTGCCGCCGACGGCATCGTCTATGTCGGTGCCGGCTACGGCCACGAAGCGCAGGTCGTCAAGGTCGTGCTCGACGGCCCGAAGGTCACCCGCGAGGTCGTGCACGCCGGACGCGAGTTGCCCGTCGACATCGGTTACCTGATCGAGCCCGAGTCGATCACCTTCCCGACCGGTGATGGTGATGCGGTGGCTCATGCCCTCTATTACCCGCCGACCAATCCCGATCATGTCGGCGTGGAGGGGACCGCGCCGCCGCTGCTGGTTCTCGCCCACGGCGGCCCGACCGCCCAGGCCCGCCGCCAACTCCAGCTCGGCATTCTCTATTGGACCAGCAGGGGAATCGCTGTCGTCGACGTCGACTACCGCGGCTCCACCGGGTACGGCCGTTCGTACCGCCAGGCGCTGAACGGCTCCTGGGGTGTCGCCGACGTGGAGGACTGTGTCGCTGCTGCCCGCTACCTCGCCGAACGAGGCGACGTCGACCCCGAACGCCTCATGATCCGCGGCGGTTCCGCCGGTGGGTTCACCGTGCTGTCCGCACTCGCGTTCCACGACGTCTTCGCTGTCGGGGCGTCCCGGTACGGCGTTGCCGACCTCGAAGCGCTTGCGACCGACACTCACAAGTTCGAGTCGCGCTACCTCGACACCCTGGTAGGCCCCTGGCCCGAGGCGAAGGCGATCTACGACGAGCGGTCGCCGGTCAACCATGTCGAGAAGTTTTCCGCGCCGATGATCGTGCTTCAGGGCGACGAGGATGCCATCGTCCCGCCGAACCAGAGCGAGATGATCGTGGCGGCGCTCGAACAGCAGGGCATCCCGGTCAGCTACCTGCTCTTCGAGGGAGAGCAGCACGGATTCCGGAAGGCGGAGAACGTGATCGCCGCCCTGGAAGCCGAACTCGTGTTCTTCGGCGACATGCTGGGCTTTACTCCCGCCGGCGACGTTCCGGCCATCGACATCCGTCGGTGACCTGCCGAACCCTGGCTGAAGGCGTCACAGAGCGTTCACACGAATTCCGGAGGCTGGCCGACGGCCAACCGCCAAGATGGTCTCGTGCATCGCGTCCTTGTCGCTGAAAAGATCGCCGATCCTGGACTGGACGCCCTCCGGGCGGCCGGCCACGAGGTGGATGTCCGCATCGGACTGTCGCCTGAAGAATTGCGGGATGCCATCGCCGGAGTGTCGGGGCTCATTGTGCGCTCTGCCACGCAGGTCGACGCCGAGCTGATCGCTGCGGCAGGGCCATCGCTGGCGGTTGTCGGTCGCGCCGGTGTCGGCCTCGACAATGTCGACACGGCCGCCGCCACCGCCAACGGCGTCATGGTGGTCAATGCCCCCGAGTCGAACATCACCTCAGCTGCGGAGCACACGATGGCACTCCTGCTGGCGCAGGCCCGCAACGTTCCGCAGGCGCACGGCGCCCTGGTCGACGGCCGCTGGGAACGCTCCAAGTGGGAAGGCGTCGAACTCGAAGACAAGACGCTCGGCGTTGTCGGCTTCGGTCGCATCGGTCGCCTCGTCGCCCATCGCGCCGCTGCGTTCGGCATGAAGATCGTTGCCCACGATCCGTTCGTCCCAGCCGAAGCAGCCAAACACCTCGACGTCGAGTTCCTCGAACTTGACGACCTCATGGCGAGAGCCGACTTTCTCACCCTCCATGTGGCGAAGACCCGCGAGACCATCGGGCTGATCAACAAGGAACGTCTCGGGCTCGCCAAGCCACACCTGCGGATCGTCAACGTCGCCCGCGGCGGCATCATCGACGAACTCGCGCTTGCCGAGGCAGTCGCTTCCGGTCAGATCGCCGGTGCCGCCATCGATGTGTTCGAAGACGAACCCACCACCGAGTCCCCCCTCATCGGTGTACCCGGCATCGTCACGACCCCTCATCTCGGTGCCTCGACCCGCGAGGCGCAGGATCGAGCCGGTGAGACGATCGCCGAACAGGTCATCAAGGCCCTCGCTGGCGACTTCGTCCCCTTCGCCGTCAACGTCGAAGCCGGTGCTGCCAGCGGTGTACTCCGCGATCACCTGCCGTTGTGCGGGCAACTCGGCTCGATGTTCGCTGGTCTCGCAGAGGGTCTGCCAGCCACGATCGACCTCGAACTTCAGGGCGAGATCGGCGAATCGGATCCGTCGCTGGCCAAGCTCTCGTTCCTCAAGGGGCTGCTCGGCAATATCGGCGGCGATCCCGTCAGCTACGTGAACGCCGCTCGCCTCGCCGAACAGCGCAGCCTCGACGTCCGAGTGATCACCACGCCCGGCGAGAAAGGTCGCAGCAACCTGATCCGGGTCACCGGTGATGTCCACTCGCTCGCCGGCTCTCTCTCACCGATCGACGGCAATCCTCGACTCAACGAGGTCGACGGCCATCGGCTCGACATTCGCCCCTCGGACGACATGTTGATCGTGCGCAACCACGACATCCCCGGCATGGTCGGCATCGTCGGCACGATGGTCGGCGACGCCGGAGTCAACATCTCCAACATGTACATCGGTGAAGACGCCGATGGGGTCGCGGCGATGATGGTCATCTCGACCGATGGCCTCGTGCCCAACAATGTGCAGCAGGCGATCCGCGCCGTCGACGGCGTCCAGAGTGTTCGCGCCGTCCGCCTCGGCTAGCGCTTCGCAGTCTCGTTGGCTTTGCGACTAGCGCTTCGCCTTGCGGTAGCCATCGGCTTCAGCCGCTGCCTCGTCGCAATAGCAACGCTCGGCGTTGGTGCGCTCATAGGACATGCCGCCGGGCACGTGGAAGATCTTGCTCTGCGTATTGCCCTTGACCGGGTGTGAACCCGGGCAGCCGCCATCGGCATCGGGCTCGACCCAGCCACGATGCTCGGCGGATGTGTCGGCGTCGGCGAACTGCACCGGGCCCGACCGAGACGGGGTCGGCGCCTCCTCGACGAGTGGTTCCCAGTTGGCCACACCCGTGGTTGTCGGAGTCGGCTGACGACGGGCGGAGCGAACGAGTCCAACGATCAACGAGGCGAGCACGCCGAGTGCGACAAGACGGGTGATGCGGAGAGAGGATCCCGGCATGGCCCCGACGGTAGCCGAGGTCGGGTCGGCAGCCGACCCGACCTCGAGGAACCGCAGCGTTGGTGCCGGTGGAGTCAGCCGATCTGGACTCGGCCGATGCGCTCGAACGAACCAAGGTCGTTGACCTGGAGCGTTGCCGGCGCCTCGGGGGAGTTCCAGCCCCATTCGGAGCTCAGGGACCAGAGTTCGTCTCCGTCGATCACCATCGTGCGGCTGATGACCGGAGCCATGTTGCCGTTGTCCCAGCAGTAGCCAAGGGTTGCGTCGTCAGGAATGGCGACCCCGATCTGCTCGGCCTCGTCAAGCATCCAGGGCTCCTCGTAGCACTGGAAGCCCGAGACCGAGAGGGGCTCGCCCGGCTCGCAGAGAATGATGCGGCTGTAGCCGTCGGTGACGATCCACTCGAGTTCGGTCTCGAACGAGGTTTCGTCGCCGCTCGAAGGCAGATCATCGGAGGTGAGCACGTCGCACTCCGTGCGGCCACGTTCAACGTCTTCATCGATGTGATCGATGCGGCCGACCTCTTCGATGGTGGTGCCGTCGACCTTCAACACGACGGCGCCGGCCCAGTTCTCACCGTTGTTCCAGACATTGACCGGAATCACGGCGAGCTGTTTGGGACCCCACCACAGGAAGCTGCGGTGCTCCCACCCGATGTCGTTCCAGCCACCCGGAGCGGACCAGACGGCGACTTCCTGGGGATCGGCGGGGTCGCTCACGTCGAAGATCGAAACCTTCGAACCGGTGACCCGGCCGTCGAGATCAGCATCGGAACCGACCCCGAGCACCCGGCCGTCACCGATCGGGTGGAGGTAGCTGGAGAAGCCGGGAATCTTGAGTTCGCCGACGACGCGCGGGTTCTCGGGATCTCGGAGATCGAGGGTGTAGAAGGGATCGATCTGGCGGAAGGTGACGACATAGCCGACGTCGCCGACGAAGCGAACGGACTGGACAGCCTCGCCGTTGCCCATGTCGCCGACGCTGCCGACCTCGACCAGTTCGCCGTCGGTCTCGCGCAGAACCCGGACGAACGACTCGGAGCTCCCATCCCAGGTGTCGCCGCTCGTGGTGACGACCCGGAGGTGGCCTTCGTGTTCGCTGAGCGAGAACTGGTTGCGCAGATCGCCGGGTACGGAACCCGAGGCGGTGTAGGCAGCGCCGGTGTCACTCAGGGCGAATCGATGGATCGAGGTGTGGCGGGCATCCCAGGCCTTTTCCCACGCGTCCGCGTCGTCTTCGAGGATGGCGATGTCGGGCCACGTCTGGGTGGCGACGAAGACCGAGTCGGTCGAGGCGTAGACGGTGTTGCCAGGGGCGAGGACACTGGTGGTCTCGGTGGCGTCGAGCGCGCCGGTGACCGGAACGCTCACGACCGAGAGCACACCGAAGCCGGCGAACTCGGTGGGTGCGTGCACCGACGAGCAGTCGGGGAAGATGCCCTGGCTCACGATGTCGCCTGAGTCGTCGACCGTGCCCCATGCGGGGAGCCAGGTGTCGAGGTTGGAGTTGCGCGCAGCGGCCCGGTTGGCCTCGGTGGCGATGTCCTCACCGGCCGGGCCGGCCGGATACACGAAGGGGAAGTTCTGCTGTGGGTTGCTGCGGATCACGACCCGGGCGACACCGTCGACCGAGCGAGCCGACACATAGTCCCCTTCGATGACGATCGACTCGATCAAGCCGGCGTCGGCTCCGGCCACGGAGATGCGGGTGAGGCGAACGATGCTCGTGCCGTACCAGGACTCCTCGATGGCCATGCCGTCGTCCGCATCCGTGGCGAAGCCGCGATCGAGCCAGGTGGAACCGATGACGAGGATCTCGTCGCCAGCCAGGAACATCTCGGCCTGGTACGCCTGCGGGAGTTCGATCGAGGAGAGCTCGGTGCGGGTCTCGGCATCGATCACGGTGAGCCGGTTGGCGGCGAGCACATAGACCCGTTCACCGTCGGTCTTGACGATGTCGGCCTCGTCGACACCGAGTTCCTGCACATTGGTGCCGGAGAAGTCGACTCCCTCGGTCGGGCCGGCCGAGTCGTCGCCGTNGAACGCGACGCTCCCGGCGCTCTCCTCGGCGGTGGCGAAGTCGGCCGTATCGGCGGCCATGTCATCGACCGCCATCTCCTCGACCTCGATGCCGCGACCCCAGATTGGCCCGCCGTACCAGCCGCCGGAGTCGAAGCCGTAGGGACCGACCCGCTCGGCCGCCTCGGTGCGAAGATGCGTGAGCAGGGTGTCGCAGTTGGTGAAGCCGGAGAGGCCAGAGGTCAAAACGACCTCGTCGCCGTCGATGTCGACAACGACCTCNCCGTCGTCGTTGCGCTGGACCGGCGCATCGGGGTCGGTGTCGCCAGCGTTCGAGGCGCCGTCGTCGCTGCAGGCGGTGGCCAGCAGGGTGCAGCTGAGGAAGAGAAACAGAAGTCTGCGCACGATCATCTCCGGTTCGCAGGGGTGTTGGTGACGTTTTGACGCACGGATCGACGGGCTGGTTCCCGAATGGCAACATTTTCTCAGATTCCCGCCCGTTCGAGTGTGCGGGACGCCAGCGCTCCGGGCAGAAGNGGGAGTTCACGGAGGACGTCNTTGACACTTCGGTGCTGAAGTGTCAGATTACCCTGACACTTTGCATAGTAAATGTCAGGAGTCTTCCATGTCTGATCGCTTGTCCGTTCACGGTCGCACCGTCTGCATCACCGGATCGTCGAGCGGCATGGGCCGCGCGATTGCGGAACACCTCGGTGCGCTTGGCGCGACCGTCTACCTGATGGGCCGCAACGCCGAGCCCATGGAGGAGTCCAAGGCACGGATCGAGGCAGCGGGCGGCAAGGCCGACCTGGCGACGTTCGATGTCGCCGACACTGCTGCCTTGCAGGCGTGGATCCAGCGAGCGGCCGACGAGACGGGTCGTCTCGACGTGATGATCAACAACGCCGGCTTCGGTGATTTCGGCACATCGTTTCTTGGCGGCGATCCCGACATCTGGAAGGGCATGCTCGACGTCAACGTCCTTGCCCTCGCCGTCGGCAGCCAGGCCGCAGTCGCCGCAATGCGGGCCACTGAGTCGCAGGGCAACATCATCAACATCAGTTCGGTCGCAGCGATTCGGCGCGATTCCGGGATGTACGGGGCCACCAAGCACGCTGTCAACTGCATCAATGCAAGCCTGCGAAGTGAACTCGAGGACGACACGATCCGTGTCACGTCGATCATGCCCGGAGTCTTCGCCACCAACTTCAGCCGGAACGTCGGCGACGACATGATGGGCATGATCGCGGGCATGGCTGGTGTCGAGAATGTCGAGCGCGACGACGAAGGCCGAGTGTCGCGCGAGATGCTCGCTCAGCTCGCAGCGAACATGTCGACGACCTTCGGGGATGTCGAGGACATCGCTCGCACGGTCGAGTTCGTGATCACGCAGCCGATTCACCTCAACATCGAGGAACTCGTGATTCGACCGGCGAAGAGCTTCATCTGACCATGTTGCCGCCCGGCTGACGGGCTTCAGGCCTGAGCGGGCATCCAGGGCTTGCGGGTGGTCTCGTACTCGTCGATGTCGGTGGCGAACCGCATGGTGAGGCCGATGTCATCGAGACCTTCGAGGAAGCGTTCCTGGATCGCCTCGCTCAGCGGGAACGTCGTCTCCAGCCCGATGGCCGGCGCCTCGACGGTGAGGCGCTCGACGTCGATCGTGATCTCCAGCGTCGGGTCGGCCTCGACAGCTCGCATCAACTGTTCATTGACCTCGTCGGACACCGTCACCGGCACGAGACCGTTCTTGGTGCAGTTGTTGCGGAAGATGTCGGCGAACCGCGGTGAGATGACGGCATCGAAGCCGTACTGCTGAATCGCCCACACGGCGTGCTCACGGCTCGAACCGGTCCCGAAGTTCAGGCCTCCGATGAGGATGTTGGCGCCGGAGTACTGCTCCTGGTTGAGCACGAAGTCTCGGTCGTCGCGCCACTCCGAGAAGAGACCCTTCTCGAAACCGGTGCGCTCGACGCGCTTGAGCCAGTCGGATGGGATGATCTGATCGGTGTCGACGTCGGTGCGGTCGAGTGGCACGGCGGTGCCTTGGACGATGCGGACGGCTTTCATTGTGGTGCTCCCGGCATGGTGCGTTCGTTGTCGTGTTGTTGTGTTCAGGCCAAATCGTCGGGCGACGCGAAGTACCCGGCGATGGCGGTGGCGGCGGCGATGGCGGGGGAGACGAGGTGGGTGCGGCCCCCTCGGCCCTGACGTCCTTCGAAGTTGCGGTTGCTGGTGCTGGCGCAACGCTCGCCCGGCTGGAGCTTGTCGGGATTCATGGCGAGGCACATCGAGCACCCCGGCTCCCGCCAGTCAAAGCCGGCTTCGCGGAAAATCTCCGGCAGGCCCTCGGCTTCGGCCTGCTGCTTGACCAGGCCGGAGCCCGGCACGACGAGGGTGCGCATGCCGTCGGCGACCTTGCGGCCCTTGGCGACGGCGGCTGCCGCTCGCAGATCCTCGATCCGGCTGTTTGTGCAGCTGCCGATGAAGACGGTGTCGACCTTGATGTCCTTGATCGGGGTGCCNGCCTCGAAATCCATGTACTCGAGGGCTCGAGCNGCAGTGTTGGCNAGNTTCGGNTCGTCGAAGTCNTCNGGGCCGGGGATCACNCCNTCGATCGGCATGACCTGGGCCGGGTTGGTCCCCCAGCTGACCTGCGGCGCGATGTCGGCCGCATCAATGATCACCTCTTCGTCGAAGACGGCGCCGTCATCGGTGGCGAGCGTCTTCCAATCCTCGATGGCGGCCTCGAGTTCGGCGCCAACGGGCGAGTTGGGGCGGCCCGCCACGTACTCGAACGTGGTTTCGTCCGGGGCGATGAGGCCAGCTTTGGCACCGCCTTCGATCGACATGTTGCAGACCGTCATGCGGCCTTCCATCGACATGTTCTCGAAGACGTCGCCGCGGTACTCGATGATCTTGCCGATACCGCCACCGGTGCCGATCACGCCGATCACGTGAAGGATCACGTCCTTNGGGGTGACNCCCGGNCGCAGGTCGCCGTTGACGGTGATCGCCATCGTGCCGGGTCGGGCCTGNGGNAGCGTNTGGGTGGCGAGCACGTGCTCGACCTCGCTCGTACCGATGCCGAAGGCGATCGATCCGAACGCGCCGTGGGTGGCCGTGTGAGAGTCGCCGCACACGATGGTCATGCCCGGCTGCGTGAGGCCCTGCTCGGGGCCCATGACGTGCACGATCCCGTTGTTCTCGTGGCCCATTGGGTAGTGGACGATGCCGAATTCTTTCGTGTTCGTACGGAGCGTTTCGATCTGGGTGGCGCTGATCTCGTCGGCGATCGGCTTGTCCTGATCCTCCGTCGGCGTGTTGTGGTCTTCGGTGGCCACGGTGAGATCGGGGCGGCGGACCGGTCGGCCATTCATGCGAAGACCGTCGAAGGCCTGCGGGGAGGTGACCTCGTGGATGAGGTGGAGGTCGATGTAGAGCAGGTCGGGGGCGCCGCCCACGCCGGGTGTGACGACGTGGCGGTCCCAGATCTTCTGGCTCAGGGTGCGGGGTTGCGACATAGTGATCACCAAGTTGGCATCTCACATTGTGAGAAGTACGTTTTGTAATGTGGAATTGAGTGTAAGCGGTGTTGGCGTCATCGACAAAGCCGCCTTGGTCCTCGGTGCGGTCGAGGACGGCGGTGCGTCGCTCAACGAACTCGTCGAACGCACCGGTCTGAGTCGGGCCACTGCCCACCGCCTCGCCTCGGCACTCGAAGTCCATGGCCTGCTGCGTCGTAGTCACGACGCCCGCTTCGCACTGGGCCCCCGACTCGTCACGCTCGGTGAGGCCGCTGCCGCAGGGTGGCCGCTCGCTGAGGCGGCTCGCCCCGCCCTCTCGGCGCTTCGTGACACCACCGGCGAATCTGCGCAGCTTTTCGTGCGGCAAGGTGATGCCCGCGTCTGTCTCGCCTCCTTGCAGTCGCCTCACGGGCTGCGCACGATCGTTGCCGCCGGCGCGATCCTGCCGCTCGATCAGGGGTCGGGCGGCCGGGTCCTGCTCGGCACCGACGGCGGGGCATGGGTCGCCACGGTCGAAGAACGCGAGGCGGGCGTTGCCTCGGTGAGTGCTCCGGTGCACGACCGCCACGGGACGGTTGTCGCAGCGGTCTCGGTGAGCGGGCCGATCGAGCGGCTCACTCGAGACCCCGGGTCGGTGTTTGGCCCGGCGGTCGTCGAGGCAGCCCGTCGGGTTGCCCAGGAGGCAGGTTTGCAGTGAGTGATCGATCGCAGTCCGACGCAGAACCCGCTGCCCCTGACGCAGAGGTCAGCCGTTTCTCGCTCTGGTTCCTGCGCAGTGTTCTCGTCGTCGCCACGGCGGTCGTGCTTGCGTTCGCCGTGCAGGCGATCGTCAGCCTGCTCGATGACGACACGCTCGCTGATCTGCCCGCAACCACGACCCCGACGGGCCTCGGCATCGACGAAGCCACCGATTCGGTCGAGCCAGGAGCATCGGATACCCCCGCTGACGAGCAGGCCGAGCTCGACGCATTCGTCGACGAAGCGATTGCGTTCATCGAGAAGGCTCGTCGGCGTGACTTCCTCGAACGCCCGGATGTCGAACTGGTCGATGTCGACACGATGACCCGCATCGTGCTCGACGATCTCGAGTCCGAGTTGGCCGCCGATCCCGAGGGGTCGGCGGCGAGTCTCGCGTTCGCCCGTTCGATCGGCTTCTTCGGCCCGGACGACGACATGCTCGACGTGTACGAGGTCTTCGTGTCCGGTGGTGTTCTTGGCGTGTACTTCCCCTCCTCTGACCGTCTGCTCGTCCGCTCGAACGGCGAACTCACGTTGTCGGCCAAGGCCACGGTCGTCCATGAACTCGTCCACGCCTTCGACGATCAACACTTCGACCTCGACCGCCCTGAACTCAGCGCCGACGGCGACGCCGCCTGGGCCTTCACTGCCGCAGTCGAGGGCAGCGCCACCGTGATCGAGGATCTCTGGCGCGACTCGCTCTCCGCTGCCGAGCAGGCCCGACTCGCCGCCGAGGAAGCCGCCTTCGAGGTCGGCGACATCTTCTCGCTCGACTTCGGCTTTCTGCTGTACCAGACCGCTGTCTACGACCACGGCAACACCTGGCTCAACCGGCGCATTGGCGAAGAGGGGATCTCCGCGATCGACGATGCCGTCGCTCATCCGGCTGCCAGCAGCGAAGCGGTGATCGAGGCGCCGGGGACGGTCGATCTTTCGATCGTCGACGTGCCGTTCCCCGATGTCGATGGTGAGGTTCTGTGGCAGGGCAGCGGTGGCCAGGCGCTGATCGAAGCGATCACGGTCGCGGTCGGCGGTACACCAGACACAGCGTCGGGCTGGGGCGGCGACGCACTCTCCGTCTACCGCGATNCCGGCGGCCGCGAGTGCCTACGGTGGACGATTGCCATGGACACCCCGCGAGACCGCAAAGAACTGCGCGCCGGCCTCGACCAGTGGGCTGCAGTGGTGGGCGCCGATCTCAGTGAAATCGGCGATTGGTCCCGAATCGATCGCTGTGCCTGACGGCGCGCTCAGCGGCTTGCGACGAATCGAAGCAGCGCAGCTCGGTCCTCGGCGCTGAGCGCCATGAAGGCATCGGTGACGTGCTGAGCCTCGCCTCCGTGCCACAGGATCGCCTCTTCGATCGAGCGGGCTCGGCCGTCGTGCAGCAGCGACATATGGCCGTTCACGGTGTCGAGCAGGCCGATGCCCCACAGCGGTGCGGTCCGCCATTCGCTACCCGATGCGCCGTAGACGCTCCGGCCGTCGTCGAGACCTTGTCCCATGTCGTGGAGCAGCAGGTCGGTGAAGGGGATCAGCAAAAGGTCGTCGAGTTCGGCGTACTGGGTCGTGCCGGTGCGTTGTGTCGGTGTGTGGCAGTCGGCGCAGCCGATTGCGGTGAAGAGGTTGGCGCCACGGATGACGTCGGGATTGTCGACGTCGCGTCCGGCGGGAATCGCGAGGGCTTCGACGTAGAACGCGAGATCGGCGAGCTCTTCGTCGGACAACTCGACCGCGCCATTGACGGGGATAAGCGAGGTGCCGACCCCAATGTCCTCGGCAAGCGCATTGGCCGACTGGTGGACGAGATCGGGCGTATCGGCCTTCCAGCCGTGGCGGCCGACGCGGCCGTCGTTGACATAGTTGACCGTGCCGGAGATGCCGTCGCCGTCAGCATCATCGGGATCGGCTGCGGCCACGATGTCCTCCGCCGGTACATATTCGAGCAGGCCCGGACCCGCCACCTGCGGTGGGATACGGAGCGACAGTTGTGCGTCGGCGGGAAGGTCACCGGTGAGACCGACGGCCGAGACGACGGGGCGACGAAGCTCATAGGACGCGCCGTCGGGGTAGGTGCCTTCAACCGTCTCCCACGCCACCTCAACCCGGGCTTCGGGTTGGCTGCCGTCGACGGTGAAGGTCTGCAGGCGGGTGCCGAAGCCGGGTAGATCGAACGGTGCCTCATCGACGGTGGCGCCCGGAGCGGACACGTGGACGACCGGACCGATGCCCACCGTGCCGGTCTCGACCGGGAACTGCTGACGGCCATTGTTGACGTGGCACGACGTGCAACTGTTGGCGTTGAAGTCGGGGCCGAGGCCCATCTCGGTGTCGAAGAAGGCTTCGAAGACTTCGTCGCCATCTGCAAATCGAATCCGTGCGGGAAGACCGACGTTGCGGGCCGAGAGGTTATAGGAGCGCTCGCTCACCTCGAAGGTCGTTGTTGCGTCGCCGGCTCGCTCGATCAACCAGTCCGGCGCAGTCGTCGGAACGACGAGCGCGTCGGAATCGGCGTCGGTGCTGCCGCCACACGCCGCCACGAGGACGGCGAGGGCGCCGAGCAGGACGCCGATTCGACGAGTTGGTTGTTCAGGTACCGCTCGGGACGGTGATCGCATCCAGATCGAAATCGTCGAACTCAGGCAGGACGTCGGCAGGCGACGCCGGAGTGGTCAACGCATCGGGCATCGACGGCTGATCGGCAGCGCTCGGCGAGGCGACATCGGCGTACGGCACGTTTTGGTCTGCGCCTGGCGGGGCGAAAAAGTCGATGCCGATCATGTCGCTGAGGTCGCCTTCGGGTCCGTCGCAGGGCAGGACCGTTTCGATGTCGGCTGGGCGGGAGGTCTCGAGGGTGTTGCCGCTGAAGCAGTTGCCGAGGCCTGCCTGGCCGCCCTGGTCAACCATGACAGCGTCGATGCCGTTGCCACGGAACACGTTGTCGGTGATCGTGTTGTTCTCGGCTGGCCAGAGCGTGGCGCCGTCGGGCATGAACGAGATCGCCACGCCGCCGTTGCGGTTGTTCTCGATCAGGTTTCGGCTGACGAGGTTGTTGTTGGCCCCCGGCAGGACCATGCCCACGCCATAGGCGAGCTCCCAGATGTCGCCGCCTTTGGGGGTGTCGGGGTTGCCGTTGCTGTGGATCCAGTTGCCGGCGAAGGTCGCGCCGCGCTGCGGGGCGAGTTCTTCGGAGTTGAGTGTGTTGGGGGTGACGCCGATGCGGTTCATTCGGAACTCGTTGTTCACGATGAAGAGGTCGCCGCCGGCGTTCGTGCCCGAGTAGGCGAGCGTGTTGTACTCCGAAAGGTTGTTCGACAACACGGCGTTGCACGGCTGGCACTGGCCGATGTANTAGCCCGAGTCGGTGTGTCCGGCGGCGTAGGTGTTGTCGAACAGGCCGTACTCGGCGTTGAAGGCGTAGATGCCGTAGACCCGGTTGTTGAGAGCGTTGACATAGCTCACCCGGTAGCCCCGGAGGATGAAGTCCGAGTCGTAGTCGCCGGTGAAGAACACGCCGTTCGAGAAGTAGTTTTTCACGGTGAGGTTCTCGACGGCGACGCCGTTGGAGAACACGATGATGCCGTTCGCCATCTCCTCGGAGTGCTCGCCATCGAGCACGACGGTCTGGCGGTCGACACCACGAATGACGATGTTGTCGGTCTCCACGACGACCGACTCGTTGTAGACGCCTTCGTCGATCAGCACGAGGTCGCCCGGTTCGGCGGCATCGACAGCTTCTTGAATGGTGGCGAAATCCTGCGGCACCCGGAGCGCGTCGAGCGGGTTGTCGTCGGCGGGCTCCTCGGGCTCGGGCTCAGGTTCGGCCTCGGCGTCGTCTTCTGGTGCGGGCTCTGGTTCGGCCGTCTCCTCCTCGGGCTCGGCGGCCGAATCGGACTCGCTTGTCGTGTCCGCGGCGGTGTCGGTGCTGTCGCTTCCTCCTCCACAGGCGGACGCGACGAACGCGAAGACGGATAGCAGAATCAACAGGCGACGCATGGTTCCCCCTCAGAAAAGCGACGCTCTGAACCCTAGTCCCGATGGTCGGGACGCCAGAAACCCGAGCGACTCAGGGAACGACAATCACGCGGCCTGTCTGGCCGTTGGTCGCCGTGCCGTGGAGGCTGCAGAAGTACGGGAAGTCGCCGGGGGTCTCGAAGACGAGTGAGGCGCTGTCTCCCTTTTCGGCGAGATCGAGCGTCGAGATCGGTTCGAACGCCCCCTCGACGGCGGGCCGGACGTTGTGCTCGTTACGTCCCTGGTTGGTCCAGGTGATCTCGGTTCCCGCACTTACGACCACGACCCGCTGGGTGAACGCGTTGTCCTGGATGTCGAGCGCGACCTGGTCCATGCCGCTGAGGTCGAGGGCGTCGTCGGGGATCTCGATCGGCGCCGGTTCGTCAACCACGGCTTCGGTGTCGGCGGCAGCTTCCTCGAGCGCATCGATGTCGACGTCGAGTGCTTCGGTCTCGATGACGATCTCAGGCTCGACCTCGACAAACGCGTCGAGCGAGTCGTCGTCGGAACACGAGGACACGAGAAGAGCGGCAAGGACCAGGGTCAGGCGCAGGCGCATGGCGAGGACCGTAGCGGGCTTGGAGTTCGCGACCCGTGTCGCTCTCACGTCGTGGAAGCGCAGCGCCGTCGTCGCGCTGGAAGGTTTCACAACGGGGGTCTACGCGATCGCAAGGACCTTGACCTTCAAGACGGCACCGGTCGGTGCCTCGTACTCGACCTCGTCGCCGACGGCGGCACCGAGCAAAGCGGCGCCCATCGGTGAGCCGGGCGACACGACGGTGACGTCGTCAGCCTGTTCCTCGATCGAACCCACGAGGTAGCGCTCAGCGTCGTCTTCGTCGTCACCGTCAAAGACGATCGTGACGATGGCCCCCGCCATGACGGAATCGCCGCCGACCTCGGCCTCGACAATCACGGCATTTTCGATCATGCGCCCGAGGTGCATGATGCGGCCTTCCATCTTGCCCTGCTCCTCCTTGGCGGCGTGGTAGTCGCCGTTCTCGGAGAGATCGCCGAGCTCACGGGCGGCCTCGANCTTGCGGGCGATGTCGATGCGCCCGCGCGTGGTGAGGTCGTCGTACTCGGCCTTGAGCCGGTCGAAGGCGGCTTGGGAGAGCTGCTGTGCGTCTGCCATGCGGACGAGGCTAGCGGTCTGGTCGGTTCGCTCAGCCGTACNGCCCATGAGTTACGTCGACGACCGATTGAGTCGAAGAAGGGCGCCCGGTAGGCTGTNGGCCGTGATGACCACCTCGATCATCATCAGCATTTCGTAGCGCACGTCGNGCTTTCGGCGTGCGCCACCAGCCGTCCACTTCGGTGGGCGGTTTTTCTTGTTCCAGGAAGGTTCCAACGTGACGCACCGCATCGGCATCATGGGTGGCGACGGCATCGGCCCCGAGGTCGTGGCCGAAGGCCTCAAGGTCATCGACGCCCTCGGCATCGAGTACGAGCGCATCGACTACGACCTTGGCGGCGAGCGGTACCTCAAGGACGGCACCGTCCTACCCCAGGCGATCATCGACGAGTGGCGCGGGATCGATGCGCTCTACGCCGGCGCGGTCGGCACCCCCGACGTGCCGCCCGGCCTCATCGAGCGAGGCCTGTTGCTCAAGATGCGGTTCGAACTCGACCTGTACATCAACTACCGGCCGTTCCTCGGGGCGCGAACCGACGACGGCGGGGTCAGCCACGACTTCGTTGTCATCCGGGAGAACACCGAAGGCACCTACGCCGGAGAGGGCGGACTGCTGCGGGCCAACACCCCGCACGAGATCGCCACCCAGGGTTCGGTCAACACCCGCATGGGTGTCGAACGCTGCGTCCGCTACGCCTTCGACCTCGCGATGAAGCGCAGCAAGCACGTCACGCTCGTGCACAAGACCAACGTCCTCACCTTCTCGGGNGATCTNTGGGAGCGCACCTTCAACGAGGTCGCCGCCGAGTANCCCNAGGTCGAGACGGCGTACAACCATGTCGACGCCGCCTGCATCTACTTCGTGCAGGACCCCCAGCGGTACGACGTGATCGTCACCGACAACCTGTTCGGCGACATCCTCACCGACCTCGGTGGTGCGGTGTCGGGCGGTATCGGCCTGGCTCCCACCGCCAACCTGAACCCGAACGGCATGTCGATGTTCGAGCCGGTCCACGGCTCGGCGCCCGACATCGTCGGCACCGGCAAGGCAAACCCCATCGCCGCCATCCTGAGTGGTGCGATGATGTTGGACCACCTCGGCGAGTCCGAGGCGGCCGACCGCATCCGTGCGGCCTGCACCGAGCCCGAAACCCTGACCGGAACCACCAGCGAGATCGGCGACGCGATCGTCGCTCGCCTCTGAAACCCACCATCAACCACCGAGCGCTCCTTAGCGTTCAGCGAATGCAGCGAAGGTAACGACATGCCCATCACCCCGACGCCCCACATCTGGATGAACGGCGAGATGGTGCCGTGGGAGGACGCCAAGATCCATGTCCTCACCCACACGCTCCATTACGGCACTGGCGTCTTCGAAGGCATCCGTGCCTACGAAACCGAGCAGGGTCCGGCCATCTTCCGGCTGACCGAGCACATCGAGCGCCTCTACAACTCGGCGAAGATCCTCGGCATGCCGATGCCGTACGACGTGCCGACCATCGTGCAGGCCTGCAAGGACGTCGTTGCCGACTCCGGACTCGACGCCTGCTACCTCCGCCCGATCGCCTACTACGGCTATGGCGAGATGGGACTCGCCACCGGCGCCTGCACGACCGACATCGCCATCGCCGCGTGGCCGTGGGGTGCCTACCTGGGCGACGACGCCGTCACCAAGGGCGTGCGCATGAAGATCAGCTCGTGGACCCGCCACGACCACAACATCATGCCGCCGGCCGCAAAGACCACCGGCAACTACGCCAACAGCACGCTCGCCAAGATGGAAGCCCTCAATGCGGGCTACGACGAGGCGATCATGCTCAACGGCGCCGGTCTCGTGTCGGAATGCTCGGGTGAAAACATCTTCGTGGCCAAGGGTGATGTCATCCTCACCCCGCCAACCTCCTCGGGGGCACTCCCTGGTATCACCCAACACACCGTGATGACCCTCGCCGCCGATCACGGCATCGACATCCAGGTCGGCGACCTGGCCCGCAGCGATCTCTACACCGCCGATGAAATCTTTGTCGTCGGCACCGCCGCCGAGGTCTCTGCTGTCAACTCCGTCGACGATCGTCCGGTGCCGTGCCCTGGACCCGCCACCAAGGTGCTGGCCGATGCCTATGCCGATCTCGTGCGGGGCAGGAACGAGACGTATCGGGCCTGGAACGAATTGGCGTCATGACCCTCATCGACCGCAGCGCTGTCCACGATCCGTCCTGGCCCACCCAGGTCGACATCTACGACACGACCCTCCGCGACGGAAGTCAGCTGGAGGGCATTTCGCTGACGGTCGACGACAAGCTGCGCATCGCCGAGCAGCTCGACCGCCTCGGTGTGGCGTTCATCGAAGGTGGTTGGCCGGGCGCCAACCCGAAGGACGACGAGTTCTTCGAGCGGGCCAAGACCGAGCTNGACCTGTCGACGTCGACCTTTGTCGCCTTTGGTTCCACTCGTCGAGCGAAGGGCAAGGTCGACAGTGATCAGACCCTCACGAACCTCGTCGCCGCCGGCACCGAGGTCGTCTGCATCGTCGGGAAGTGCTGGGACTACCACGTCACCGAGGCGCTGAAGACCACACTCGATGAGGGTGTGGCGATGGTGGCCGATTCGGTCGAGTACCTGGTCGCCCAGGGCAAGCGGGTGTTCTTCGATGCCGAACACTTCTTCGACGGCTTCAAACGGAACCCCGAGTTCAGCCTTCGCGTTGTCGAAGCGGCGGCGATGGCCGGTGCCGAGGCCGTCGTGCTGTGCGACACCAACGGCGGGTCTCTTCCCCCTGATGTCGAAGCCGCGGTCGGTGCGGTCGTCGATCATGTCGACTGCCAGGTCGGCATCCATCTCCACAACGACACCGGCTGTGGCGTCGCCAACGCCCTCGCTGCCGTGCGCGCGGGTGCCACCCAGGTACAGGGCACGATCAACGGCTATGGCGAGCGGGTCGGTAACTGCGACCTCGTGCCGATCATGGCCAACCTNGAGCTCAAGATGGGCATCCAGTGTCTGCCGGAGGGGCGTCTTGCCAACCTCACCTCGGTTGCCCACCATGTGGCCGAGCTTGTGAACTTCTCGGTCGATCCGCAGCAGCCGTACGTGGGCTCGACGGCGTTCGCCCACAAGGCAGGTCTGCATACCTCGGCGCTGAGTCGGGCGAGCGACGCCTACGAGCACGTCGATCCGGAGGCGGTCGGCAACGGNACCCGTGTGCTCGTATCGGAGATGGCCGGCCGTTCGACGCTCGAGATGAAGGCCGAGACGCTCGGCATCGAGCTCGACGGCAAGACGATCGGCGATGTCATCGACACGCTCAAGAAGCTCGAGCACGAGGGCTACCACTTCGAGGCGGCTGATGCGTCGCTCGAGTTGCTCATGCGTGGTGCTGCTGGTTGGGAGCAGCCGTACTTCCGACTCGAGTCGTTCTCGGTCGACACCGATCACCGCTCCGGCACCAACGCCCGCCTCTGGAACGATGTCGCGGTCGATGTCGAGACCTCGGCCACCGTGAAGGTCTGGGTTGACGACACTCGTCACCTTGCGGTGGGCGAAGGCAATGGTCCGGTCAACGCGCTCGACGCTGCCCTGCGCAACGCCCTCGGCGATATCTACCCGGCGCTCGACCGCATCAGCCTCACCGACTTCAAGGTTCGTGTTCTCGACACGGGTAAGGGCACCGGCGCGATCACCCGCGTCTTGCTCGACTCGACCGACGGCGCTCGTGAGTGGACCACGATCGGGGTGAGCGAGAACATCATCGAGGCCTCATGGCAGGCCCTCGTCGATTCGCTGGTCTACGGCCTGCTTCACGCCGCTGACTGAGCCGACGGGTCCTAGGTGAGGGCACCGGTCTCGGCGAGACGGTCCAGTTCGGCGTCGTCGAGTCCGAGCCACTCGGCGAGGATCCGTCGGGTGTCGGCACCCAGACAGGGAGCCGGCCCTGCAGTGCGGGTCGGTGTGCGCGAAAAGCGGGTCGGGTTGGCGATGTGGTGCTCGGTGCCGCCGACGGGATGTTCGACCTCGTCGAATGCCGCTCGACTTAGAAGATGCGGGTCGGCGAGGTGGTCGAGCGGCCCCATGACCGGCATTGCCGAGACGCCGGCCTGCTGGAGGTCGGCAGCGGCGGCGTTCTTGTCGCGATCGCGGGTCCAGGCGGCGAGGCGTTCGTCGATCTCATCGACGCTCGCCAGGCGTGCCTCGGCAGTGGCCAGGCTCGGGTCGGTCTCCCAACCACAGGCGGCCTCCAGCCGCCGCCACGCGTCGTCATCGGGGATGGCGATCGCAATCCATGCGTCGTCACCATCGGCCGGGTAGACGCCATGGGGGGCTTGGTTCGGGTGTCGATTCCCGAGATTGACCGGATCGATGCCCGACTCGATCGCAGCGAGGTACTGCTCACCCAGGAGATAGACGGCCGCTTCCGCCTGGGACAGTTCGACAAACTGGCCCTCGCCAGTGCGTTCTCGATGGTCGAGGGCGGCGAGCACTGCGGTGGCGAGCATCTTGCCGGCGATGTGATCGGGATGGTTCATGGCCGTGCCGGACGGATACGGACCGTCGGGGTGGCTCCACAGCAGGTGGATGCCGGCAAAAGCGGCGTTGAGTGGTCCGTAGGCCTTCTTGTCGCCCATCGGACCACCGCGCCCGTAGCCCTGAGACGCGGCGTAGATCAGTTCGGGCTTCTCGGCGCGTAGTTGGTCGTGATCGAGGCCGAGTTTGGCCATCATCCCGCCGCGATTGTTCTCCGCGACGACGTCGGCCGCGAGGCACAGCTCCCGGGCCAGACGGCGTCCCTCTTCGAGCGTGAGGTCGAGCGTGACGCCAGCCCGCCCCCGCGCCTCGGTGTTGAAGGCGAACCCCTTGTTGGGGTCGCCTAGGCCGGTGAAGCGGAGGTTGTCCATCTTTCCGGTGGACTCGATCTTGATTACCTCGGCGCCGAGTTCGCTCAGCATCCAGACGCACTCCGGGACAACGGCGGCGACACCGAACTCGACGACCCGTATCCCGGCGAGTGGGAGCGACGGTGCAGCACCGCTGGGGGAAGGGAACGACCGGCGGCGATGATCGCCCGACGCGCCGAGGCGANGTGACGGAGTGGCCGAGAAGTTCCAGACCGACGACGCGATGCCGTCGACGAATGGAGCACGGGCCACCGTCTGGGGGTGGGCCACGTACTCAAGGGGAGTCTGCACCATCCCGAGCGGCATTCCCAGTGGTTCAGCGGCGGCATAGAGATCGGCGCGAGAGCGATCGGCGAGCTGCCGTGCGGCGACCTCGCGGATCATCGGGGTGTTCATTCCGCGGTGGGCGAGATCCTTCCATTCGGGCCCCTCGAGCTCATCGGGCGCGCCGAGGAGTTCGATGAAGAGGTCCCAGTCTCGTCCGGAGGTGAGCACGACCCGGACGTAGCCGTCTGCGCACGGCAACACGTAGTAGAGCCCGTCAGCCGAGCGGGTGCCCTCGACGGGAAGGAACGGATTGACGTCGAGATAATCCGGGACGATCACGGTCCACGGCACGAGCCCGCCGAGTGCCGCCTCTTGCGCGCTGACCTCGATGCGCTGCCCGTGACCAGTGTGGCTCCGCTCGAGGATTGCGGCGGTCGCGCCGAGCGCTCCGTGCACCGACGCACAGTCATGAGCCAGGTAGCCAGGAAGGCTTGTCGGTGGCAGATGAGGAAAACCCGCTGCGTGGAGTCCGCCCGACGCGGCGAGGGCGGGGAGGGGCTCGAGATGCCAATGGGCTCGTTCACCGGTGAGTCCCAGGTCGGTGAGCGCCACGTGGATCAGACCGGGGTGCGTGGCGGCGACCGCGTCGCGGTCGAGCGCCGCAGCCGGACCGTGATTCTCGACATAGATGTCGAAGTCGGTCAGATCGAACTGGTCTGCCGCGANCGGCTGCTTGCGAGCGTTGCGAAAGCGGTCGGCAGGGGAGCCGTCGTCGTCGGCATGGCGGATNCGTCGGACGTCGGCGCCGAGGTCGGCGAGCAAACGGGCGCAGAGCGCGCCACGCAGATCGGTGTCGTCGAGGACGACGACACCGGCGAGTGGGGCAGGGCTGGGCATGTTCGGAGTCTCGCGTGTCTCGGTGCCGCAGGCGATCTCGCTACGATTCCGGACATGGCAGCTCCGTCTCGTGTCCCCACCTCGCCCACGGCCCCGAAGCACTACGCCTCGCCGCCTCGCCGGGGTGATTCGTGGCGTGCCGAGCGTCCGGGCGAAACCATCGGCGCCCCCCACCCGACCGGTGGTGCACTCGGCAACCAGGGCCCCGATCAGGGATACGCCATCAAGCTCGCCAAGGCCTTCGCCGGCGATCTCATCCTCGCACCCGGCGAGCATGCCGCCGACGCCCTTGATGGTGCCGTTGCCGTTGGTCTGCGCCGGGCGTCGATGTTCGGTCGGGCCCCGGTCCGCGACGACATCGAATTGGGCCTGCTCGCCTATGGCTTCCTCGGTGAGGCGCCGGCTGCGCTGATCGAGCTGCGCAGAGCGCTGTTCTCCGAGGTTCATCACACGACGATTCACTACTTCTCGGCCCGCGAGATCGCCGACCGAGTCGACGGCGAATGGCTCCGTCAACCGATCGCTTCGGCTCGTGTCGCCATCCAGGCCGACTGGAAGGCTGCGCTGGTCNACGGCGAGTCCTGACCAGAGCCCCGACCGNCGNGCACCTGCTCNTCGNCGGAAAGTGACGACCGTTCCGCCGGTAGCCTCGGTCGGGTGACCAGCCCGCGCGTTCGTTTNGCTCCTGCCCCCACCGGGTTCCTGCATGTCGGCAGCGCCCGGTCGGCGCTCTTCAATTGGCTCTACGCCCGCAACACCGGCGGCACATTCGTGTTGCGGGTCGAGGACACGAACGCCGAGAAGACCACCCAGGAATTCGTCGACGCCATCACCGAGCCGCTCGCATGGCTCGGCCTCGACTGGGATGAAGGCCCCTATTTCCAGTCCGAGCGCCTCGAGTTGCATATGGCGGCAGTGCAGCAGTTGCTCGACACGGGCCATGCCTACTACTGCGACCTGTCGCAGGAAGAGATCGAGGCCAAGAACGACGAAGCGGGCCTCAAGGGNGGCTATCACGGCTGGTCGCGAGATCGCGATGTTGAGGATGGGCCTGGTGTCGTCGTGCGCTTCCGGGCTCCCGACGATGGCGTCACCGTCATCGACGACGTCGTTCGTGGTCGAGTCGAAGTCGCCCACGAGACGATTGAGGATTTNGTGATCCGTCGTGGCGACGGCAGCCCGGTCTTNCTCATCGCCAACGCCGTCGACGACCATGACATGGGCATCACCCATGTCATCCGCGGTGAGGATCTNCTNAACACNGCGCCGAAGGTCATGTTGCTGTGGGATGCGCTCGGTTACGGCGAGAAGCCCGTGTACGCCCACCTACCGTTGCTCGTGAACGAGCAGCGGAAGAAGTTGTCGAAGCGGCGCGATTCGGTGGCGTTGGCCGCCTTCCGCGACGAGGGATACCTGCCTGATGCCATGGCGAATGCCCTCGCGTTGCTGGGCTGGGGTCCGCCCGATGAGGTCGAGATTCGTCCGATGGCCGAGATCGTCGAGCTGTTCTCGCTGGAGACGGTCAACAAGGCGGCGGCCATGTTCGACGTGCAGAAACTCGGCCACATCAACGCCGAGTACATCAAAGCCCTCAGCGCGGCTGAGTTCACAGCCGCCGCCGAACCCTGGCTCACCAGCGACGAGGCGCCGTGGCCGGCGGATGCCTACG
>NZNH01000076.1 GCA_002694825.1 Acidimicrobiaceae bacterium
CGTCGCGTCGTTGGGTGAGGCGAAGATCGACACCGGACGTCTCGAGGTGGGCCCAGATGGCGTCGCCGTGCTCGTCGGTGGAGACGGCCCCGAGAAATGCCGTTGGTGCACCGAGTCGGGCGCAGGCGACGGCGGTGTTCATCGGGCCGCCCCCGGGCACGGCGTGGGGAACGAGATCGACGAGCGCCTCACCGGCCGTGATGATCATGTCGATTCCCCAGCAGGTTCGGTCATGATCAACGGACGATCCGGATTGCGGCGGGCACGGCCTCGAGCACGGTGTTGCCGGTGGTGATTGGCTCGCCGTCGCCCCAGAACGCCACCTCGGCGGCGATCTCGATCCGGCGGCCACGATGGGTGTGCACCTTCGGGTGGTCGAGATGGGTGCCCTTGAACACCCGATGGAAGAACCAGAGCAGCTCGATGCGGCCCACCCCGTCGACGANGGTCACGTCGAGCAGGCCGTCGTCAGGGTCGGCATCAGGGCAGATGTGCATGCCGCCGCCGAACCAGGCCGTGTTGGCGACGGCGATCATCACCGCATCGTGTGCGTGTGCCGCGCCATCGACGGTGATCGTGGTTGGCCGCCGTTTGAGCGCAGGCAGTTCGAGCACGGTGGCGACGGTGTAGCGGGTCTGTCCCTTCGGCCGACGCAACCGGTTGGCTCGATCGTTCACATCTGCGCTGAAGCCGGCAGTGGCGACCGACGCCACCCAACGATCACCGACACGAATCGCATCGATCGGGTCTGGGTTGCCGAGCGCAACAGCTGCGGCCTCGAGCGGATCCTCAGGGACACCCGGGAGTGCCCGGACGAAATCGTTGCCGGTACCGACCGGCACCACGCCGAGAATCGTGTCGGTGCCGGCGACGGCCTGAACGGCCAGGTGGANCATGCCGTCACCGCCGAGCACGACGAGACGCTCGGCACCGGCGGCGACGGCATCATGGGCGTTCGCTGCAGAGGCGGCGGCATCGGCACCTGAGAGATCGATGACATGACCGCCGAGCGAACGGAGTCGATCGAGTNCCTCGGTCGCAGTACCCGCCGCGCGGCCTCGCCCCGCCTCGGGGCTCACGAGGACGTGGATGTCGCTCACAGACCGAGGTAGCGGCCGCCGTCGACGGCCATGGTCTGACCCGTCATGTGGCGGGCCATGTCGGAAGCGAGGAAGACGGCGACCGGCCCGATGTCGGCTTCGGGATCGCCGATACGGCCGAGTGGCGTGCGGGCCTCGAGACGGGCTTGCAGGGTCGGGTTGGCCTGGGTGGCGGTGGTCATTGCGGGTGTCCAGGCAACAGGGGCGATCGCGTTGACCCGGATGCCGTCGGGTCCCCATTCGCGAGCGAGTGATTTGAGCAGCCCTCGCTGAGCTCCCTTCACCGTGGCGTAGACCGGNAGGTTGCCCGAGCCCTCCATGCCGGCCGGTGACGTGAGCAGGATCAGCGTTCCGCGATTCGCGACGAGGTGTGGATGAGCAGCTCGGGCGAAGAGGTACGACGCAGTGGTCGACGTCGCGATCTGGGCGGTGATGACATCGGGATCGACCACCTGTACCGGACCAGGCGGACCCGGCGGGGAGACTGCGTTGTGCACGACGATGTCGAGCCGGCCATGGGTGTCGATCGTGTGCTCGATCGCCGCCGCCACGTCGGCCTCGACGGAGACGTCGCACCGAACGAAGNTCGCTTCATGACCTCGTTTTNGAAGTGCGGCTGCGGCAGGTTCGCCGTNCTCNGCTCGGCGGGCTGCGATCACGACCGCCGCGCCTGCATCGGCGAGAGCGCGGGCGATCCCCTCGCCGACACCCTGGCCAGCGCCGGTCACGATCGCGACCTTGTCGGTGAGCAGTCCGGTCATCCCGGCATCCAAAGGCCGCCGTCGACCACCAGCGACGATCCGACGAGTGGAGCAGCAGTACCGCTTGCCAGCCACTCGATGATGGGTGCGATGTCGTCGGTGTCATCGGGGACCCGGCCGAGGGGCGGATCGTGGAGGGCGTTGTCGGCTGCGATACCGGCTGCATCCTGCGCNGCGAGGAAGGCGTGGGGGTCGAGCGTGATGCTGTGGGCGGTGATGCCGTCGGCACCCCACGTCTTGGCCAGCGACTTGGCCAGCAGACGAATCCCTTCACCCAGCGACCCCAGCGCCGTGTACTCGGCGCCGCCGGCCGACGCCATCAAGGGCACGAGCACGACGAACGTGCCGCGGTTCGCCGCCAAGGCTTCATGCGTCTCGCGGGCAAGGTCGATCACCGCTCGCAGCGGGCGATCACACACCTCGTCCCACTCGGCCAGGCTCAGGTCGGTCAGGCGACGAGGCGTGCACGCCGCCATCGGGTAGTCCGCCCAAACAACGAGATCGAGTGAATCGACACCGGGGGTGCGTTCGATCTCCCAGCCGGACAGGCCGGCGGCGATTCGGTCGGCGACGCCGGTGCCGACGATCAGCGCTCGTCNAGCCATGTCGGCCAATCCTCGGTCGCGCTCAGCGACCACTCGGGGTCGCGTTTTTCCATGAANGCCTGGACGCCTTCTCGTGCATCGANGGTGCCCATCAGGTGGAGGTGAAGNTCTCGTTCGAGNTCGTTGATCTCGTCGGGNCNCGGNGCNGACATCCAGAGCAGCCGCTTCGAGACTCCGACCGAGACGGGTGCGGTCTGGGTGGCGATCTCGGTGGCGAGCGCCATCGNNCGGGGAAGTACCTCGTTGGCGGGCAGGGCCTCGGTGGCGAGTCCCCATTCGGCGGCGTCGGCGCCCCGGAACATCCGACCGGTCAACAAGAGTTCGGTCGCCCGGCTGTGACCGACGAGACGGGGGAGGGTCCAGTGCGCGTGGGCGTCGGGCAGGACACCCCGCCGGTTCTGCACGATGCCGAGTTTTGCTTCCTCGGCAACGATGCGAAGGTCGCACTGCAGCGTCATCGTCATGCCGATCCCGACAGCGTGGCCGTTGATTGCGGCGATGACCGGCTTGCGGCACTCCCACGGATGGAACGGGTCGAGCGGATCGGACGAGAACGTTTCCTTGGTGGGTGTGGCGAACGCGCCGGAGCCNTTCGAGAAGTCGGCACCTGCACAGAACGCTCGTCCCGAACCGGTGACCACGACGACCCGGNTCGAGTCGTCGGTATCGGCGTCACGGAGTGCAGTCGTGAAGGTGGCACTCATCTCGCTCGAGAACGCGTTCATCGTCTCGGGCCGGTTGAAGGTGACGACGAGCACGCCGGGATCGTGGTGTTCGATCAGGACGGCGTCGGTCGAGTCGGTCATCGGTGAAGACCGTACCCCCACCCGTTCGGCCGTGCGGAACCGATCCGTTGACGACCAGGTAACGAGGTCAGCGGCTCGTGACTGATCGCTCGCTCGGTGCCGTGGCCTGAGGTTTCCTGACCTGGTCAGGCTCGGTTGGTGGCTTCCGGGCTGAACAGGCGACTCGCAGTCCAGACGCCGATCGAGCCGATGACCGAGGCCGCGGCCACGCCATACCACGCGGTGGCTGTGGGCAGGTCGAGTTCGAAATAGGTGCGGCCGAACGGGATCGCCATCACCAGGGCGTAGCTGGCGGCCATCGCGGCGGCGAGGCCGACCTTCCAGGGCTTCAATGGCCGGCTGATCAGCACGAGGATCGTAAGTCCGATCGCCAAAAGGGTCATCGTGGCAGCGGTGCGGGCCTCGGTGAGCGAGATGTCGTCGAGGCGGCGAACCCACTCGTACAGGCCGTAGGTGATGGCACCAGCGATGGCGCCAGCAGGAAGCGAAAAGCGCAGCACCCGCTCGAGGAAGCCCGGGCGGACGAGCGACTCGTTCGGGGCGAGCGCCAGGAAGAAGCCGGGGAGCCCGATCGAGAAACTGCCGATCAGGGTGAGCTGGCGAGGCAGGAACGGGAACGGCGAACCAGCGATGCCGACCAGCGCCGTGAGCAGGACGGCGTAGGCGGCCTTGGTGATGAAGAGGTTGGCGACCCGCTCAATGTTGTTGATCACCCGGCGCCCCTCGGAGAGCACGCGGGGGAGTGTGGCGAAGCGATTGTCGAGCAACACCAACTGGGCAACGGCCCGGGTGGAGGACGACCCGGCGCCCATGGCAATGCCCATGTCGGCGTCCTTGAGCGCAAGGACGTCGTTGACGCCGTCACCGGTCATGGCGACCGTGTGACCGCGGCTTTGGAGTGCATGGACCATCGCCCGCTTCTGGTGCGGGGTGACGCGGCCGAAGACTGTTGTGGTCTCGAGTTGGTCGGCGAGTTCGTCTTGGTCGTCGGGGATCTCGCGAGCGTCGACCCAGGCATCGGCCCCGTCGACGCCAGCCCGACGGGCGACCTCGGCGACCGTGGCGGGATTGTCGCCGGAGATCACCTTCAGCTGGACACCCTGCTCCTTGAAGAACGCAAAGATCTCCGGGGCGTCGGGTCGCACGGTGTCCTCGAGGAGCACGAGGCACACCGGTGTACGGCCCGGCGACAGTTCGTGATCATTCCAGCCCTCGTCAGCGCGGGTGACGAGCAGGACGCGGAGACCNGCCGCTGCGGCGTCAGCGGCTCGAGCCTTCTCCTCGACGTCGCCTTCGTCGAAGAGGATGTCGGGCGCGCCGAGATAGAAGGTGCCGCGATCGCCGAACTCGGTTGCCGCCCACTTCCGGGCCGACGAGAACGGGAGGTTGCGGGTGACCTCCCACCCCTCGGGTGCCGCGTAGTGGGCAACGATCGCCTGCAGGGTGGCGTTGGGCGACGGGTCCGATGCCCCGAGCGCCCCGAGCACCTCCGCAGCGTGAGCGTCGGACGTGTCGCCGACCGCTTCGATCGATGACAGGCTGATCTCACCGGTTGTGATCGTGCCGGTCTTGTCGAGGCACAAGGTGTCGACCCGGGCGAGCAGCTCGACCGAGGCCAACTCCTTCGCCAGCGCCTTGCGGCGGGCGAGGGCGATCACCCCGGTGATGAAGCTGAGGCTCGTGAGCAGCACGAGACCGTCGGGCACCATGGCGACCGCTGCGGCAACGGTGGCCTGGAGCGCATCTTGCCAGACGATCGCGTCGTCACTGAGCTGGCGGAGCAGCAACAACACCGACGCCGGCGGAATGATGAACGTGAGCCAGCGCAGGATGATGTTGACCCCGCGTCGCAGTTCGCTGCCGGCCATCTCGAACCGTCGCGCCTCCTCGGAGAGTTTGGCGGCGTAGGAGTCGGCACCGATGTGGGTCGCTCGGTAGTAGCCCGAGCCGGCCGACACGAACGAACCCGACAGGACCTGGTCGTCCTCGTGCTTCTCGACCGGGTCGCTCTCGCCGGTGAGCAGCGATTCATCGAGTTCGAGGCCAGAGGCGGCGAGCACATCGCCGTCGACCACGACCTGGTCACCAGGGCTAAGTTCAAGGATGTCGTCGGCCACGACCTCGCTGATGCCGACCTCGATGGTTTCGCCGTCGCGCCGGACCCGGGCCTTTGGCGCCGACAGCACCGCGAGTTCGTTGAGCGTGCGGCGGGCCTGGAGTTCCTGGACGATGCCGATCACCGAGTTGGAGACGACGACACCGGCGAAGAGCGCGTCGGCCGGGTAGCCGGCAATCAAGATCAGGACGAAGAGGGTGCTGATGATGCCGTTGACCGGGGTGAGAACGTTGGCCCGGATGATCTGACCCAGCGAGCGGACCGGCGCGTCGGGGACATTGTTGACCCGACCATCGGCGACTCGTTCTGCGACCTCGGCGGCGGTGAGGCCGGTGATGGTCGTGGTCATGCGGAGACTCCGTCGTCTTCGTAGACATAGCCGTCGGTGGCCATGGTGAGCCGATGCCGCGGCCCCGCGACCGTGGCATCGCCGGTGTCGTAGCCGGCGTCGCCCTCCCACATCACGACCGGGAAGTCGCCGCCCGACGCGACCTTGGTGGCGTGGTGACGGGCGGGGCGTTCGTCGAGAAACTCGAGCAGCGAGGCGACCGTGTCGTGGCCGGTGAGGGTGTCGAGCGTGACCCAGGTGGGCGGCACGATCTCGATCTCACCGTCGTGATGCTTGGCCAGCACTGCGGCCGGGGTGGCCCACGACATCTCGACGATTTCGCCGTCGTCGATCATCACGTCGTCGTCATCGACCGGAGCAGCGAAGAACCAGGTGGCGTAACGCTTCGGCGCGATCGCCGGCGGGATCCAGTGAGCGAAGACGACCATCTCGTGGGCCTCGACCCGTAAGTGCGCCTCTTCGGCCGCCTCGCGGATGGCGGCGTTGCGGGCGGCGTCGACGTCTTCGCCGGCCCCGTCCCAGTCCTCATCGTCGACCTTGCCGCCGGGGAACACCCACATGCCACCGAACGCGATCTTGGAGTTCTTGCGCAGCATCAGTGTCTCGGGGCCCTCGGGCCCGTCGCGCAACACGACGACCGTGGCGGCCGGCATGGCCGGCGTGTCGCCGGTCTCCTTTGCGAACTTCGCCCAGGCGGCGTGTCGCTTTCGATCGGTTTCGACACGGTCCTCGGCGCTCATCGTTTCCGAGGATACCGGTGTCAGCGGATCAGGTTGATCGGGCAGGGGGCGCCGTCGACTCCGTCGACGTGCACACCGATACCTCGACCGAGGAGACCGCTCTTCATCACCGTCACCTCGACCGAGAGTCGGGCGAGATCACGGTCGATCAAGACGACGATGTCGCCGATCTGTGTTCGGTGGTAGGAGTCGAGCCTGCGGCCGGTTGCACGAGTGTCGACCGACACCTCGAACTTCTTGCCTCAACCGTACGGCTCGAGCAGATCGACGATGGCCGTGCCGCCCTTCCGGGCGATGTTGGCCACGGCGGTTTCGGTGACATCGAGTCGCATGGCGGTGTGAACCGTTGCGGCGCCGCGGAAATTCCTCTCTCACCCTCTTGCCATGAGGCGAACATATGTTCGATACTCGCGCGATGGCAACGGGGCACGCTCGAAACCTCGCCGTCGAGCTCGACGAGCGGGCGGATTCGGCGACCCGTCGCGCCGAGCTTCGGCTCGTCGGCGAACGGGTCACACCGATGGCTCTGGCGCGCGAGCAGACCCTTCCGGTGCTCGGCCCGCTTGCTCCGCTGTTCCCCGAAGGGGCGTTGCGGCGGGGAAGCATCGTCGGCATCCGGGGCTCGGGCGCCACGTCGCTTGCGATGGCCGTCGCCGCAGGTCCGTCGACCTCGGGAGCCTGGACGGCTGTCGTCGGCGACCCTGATCTCGGGCTGGCTGCGGTCGGTGAACTGGGAGTGGCCCTCGAACGCCTGCTGATCGTGCGGCCCGAGCCCGGCAACTGGTCCTCGGCACTCGCCGCACTCGTCGGTGCCGTCGACGTCGTCATCGCCGCCCCCCGGCACCGCATCAGCGACACCGATGCCCGGCGCATGGCGGCTCGTCTACGGGAACGGGGCTCGGTACTGATCCATATCGGCGATCGTTGGCCGGTCGGTGCCGACGTGCAGCTCGACATCGCTGCCGGCGAATGGGAAGGGCTCGGCGACGGCCATGGGGTGCTGCGGTCACGGCGCCTCGACATCCAGGGCGGCGGTCGAGGATCGGCGTCGCGCCCCCGTCAGCTCGAAGTCCTCGTGCCTGGGCCCGGCGGGGCGGTAGCCGCACTCGCCGCGTGAGCGCGCCGGTCCGCACCCTCGTCGCCTGGTGTCCCGACTGGCCCGTCGTCGCCACCGGTGTCGATCTCGCCGAGCCGGTGGCGGTCGTGTACGCCAACCGCATCGTGGCGGCCTCGCCCGGTGCTCGGGCCCAGGGGGTCGCCCGGGTGATGCGGCGCCGTGCCGCCCAGGGTCGGTGCGCCACGCTTGTCCTTCACGAACGTGACGAGGCCCGTGAAGCCCGACTATTCGAACCGGTCGTCGCTGCACTCGACGACATCACCCCACGGGTCGAAGTCATCCGGCCCGGCACGTGTGCGCTCGTGATGCGGGGGCCATCGCGCTATTTCGGCGGCGACGCCGCCGTCGCCGATCTCGTCCACGAACGCCTCGCCGAGGTCGTCGCCGAACGCACCGACGTTCGGGTCGGTGTGGCCGACGGTCCCTTCGCCGCCGAACTCGCTGCCCGCGCAGCCAATCCCACCCGTCTCGTCCCGAGTGGCGAGGTCGCCGGGTTTCTCGCTCCGATGAAGGTCGACGTCCTCGAACGCCCAGAGCTGGTCGACGTGCTTCGCCGTCTCGGGGTGCACACGCTCGGAGCGTTCGCCGACCTGCCAGCGTCCGACATCCTTGCTCGTTTTGGCTCCGACGGGCTCGGCGCCTATCGCCTTGCGTGCGGGCGCGACGAGCGTCCGCCCGACGCTCGCCGACCACCGG
>NZNH01000077.1 GCA_002694825.1 Acidimicrobiaceae bacterium
AGCCTGGACGACAAATCTTCTGGTCAATCCCCAGTGCGAAGTCTTGATCAGGGGACGACGGTCGAGAGCGACGGCGACGCTCCTTTCGGGCACCGACCGCCAGGCCGCATGGGAATCTGCCATTGAGCACTTCGGTGGCTGGTCCAACTACCCGAGCCTCACCGATCGCGAGTTCCGAATTTTCGAGCTGACTCTCACAGACTGACGTTCGCCAACAGGCAAAGGGTAGTAGCGCTCAGCGGGACGTTTCCCGGGGCGGCAAACCGGGCGAACTGTCGTGTGGGATCTAGCTGTGAAAAATGGCTTTTTCCGGCGTGACTCTGAGCACCGTTCGCTGCTGTTCCTCCAGCATCTCAACAATGCTTGAGGGTTCGGGAGCTGGCGCCCCAGAGAGCGCCGCAAACACCTGCGCCGTCAAGGCCGAGCGCGCGGGTTCAGACGAAATCAGCTCGGCCTTGCCGTAAACCACCAAGTGGGCGCGCCCGTCGGGAACGGTGAGCGAGACCACCGGTTGACGAAGGGCGTTCTTCCATTTCGCTGTGTAGCTCTTCACCGAAATAAGCAAGCGACCATCATCGTCAACGGCGTACCCGACCATCGATTGTTGAGGGGACCCATCCCGCCGACCGGTCGCCAAGATCGCCCAAACGTGCTCATCAAGAAATGAGCGATGCTCGGAATCCCATGCAAACGACATCGTGCGGACGCTAACAGCCCCGCCCACGACGCGCAGAACGAGTCACCTCGCAAGGCCATCACGTCGACAAGCTGGAACCTGAGCCATTGCGGTCACTGACGAGCCCACTCCGCCCGTGCAACCGCCTCGTCGACCTCGGGGTCGGACCCGCCGGGGAGCTGGATACTGACGTCGTGGAGCGTTCCTGTGAACGTGAATGGAGCCTCGTAGCGACCCGAGACCGGTGAGCCGTGATCCAAGCCGAGGCTGATCCCGGTGGAGGTGAACGTCGACAGATACACCGGGATGTCCGCCCGACCGCAAGCTGCGCCATCGATCGACACCTCGAGCCAACCACTGCGGCCGTCGCGCTCCAGATGAACGCCCAGCACGCAATCACCGGCCGGCACATCGACAGTCGACTCGACGAGCGTGTGTTCGCCGAACGCGTTGTATTTGGCGACGAGTCGGCCGTTCTGGACGAACAACGAGAATCCACACGAGGTGTTAACGGTCGCGATGAGCCCGCCTGAACGCAGCAGCTAGCACTGAAGCCAGGCCAAAAACTGTCGACAACGGCCGGTTGATCGGCGGTGACGGCACCCGAGGTTGGTCTAGGCTGGTCGTGTTCCTCGGAGGAGGTGGCTTTGTCTGCTCGTGACTGTTCCTTCGGTCTGGCTCTCGTGATCGTGATTGCCGCCTCATGCGGTGATGGAAACGACCCGCCTGGCGAAGCGGCAGCTGGAACTCAAAGTGGATTGGTCGCCGAGGCTGAACAAAGCCAAACCTCAAGCAATCCTGCACCTTCCAGTTCGACAACCACAGCCCCTCAGGAGACACCCGAGGACGAGTCGCTTCAGATTCCATGGGAAACACATGTCCTCGGCGAGGACTGCATGTGCGCCGACGGCAGCGAGTATCGGATCCGGACGCGTATAGCCGATCCGACAAAAGTCGTTATTTCCATGTCAGGTGGCGGCTTGTGCTGGGATGCAGCGACTTGCGATCCAGAAACTGGCCTAGCACCCCGTTCTCTCGGCCCACGGATGGACCCGCCAGCCAACGTTGATTCGGGCGCAGACAGCTCCGAGGCAGCGGCTGAACCAGAGGCACAGAACGAAGATTCTTCCGGCGGCGGGGGTATCAACGATTTCGATAACCCCGCCAACCCCTTGCGGGACTGGTCGTTCGTCAGCGTTCCATACTGCACCGCCGACATGTTTCTTGGAGATAAACGAACCGACTACGGCGATTTCGTTATTGAGCATCGCGGCTTTCGAAACGCTAAAGCAGTGATTAATCATGTAGTCGATAACTTCGAAAGCCTAGAGACGCTTCTAATTACCGGCTCCAGCGCTGGCGGGTCGGCAAGCCCTCTACTGGCCGGACTCGCAGCTGACCGATTGGGCCCCGATGTTGAGATCATGGCCTTTTCAGATTCTGTAGGCGTTTGGGGATCTCTTCCACCTCTTATCAGCGGGTGGTTTGATCAGGTTTGGGGAACAACCAACTCCGTCCCGGACTGGTCCTCAACCAGTGCGGTGAACAGCGCCGCAGACTGGGACCCTGCACGCCTGTTCGATTATGCGGTGAGAGAGCACCCTTCGATACGAATGGGTCGATTTGATTTCGTTGATGACGCTGTTCTGAGGTCCTTCGCAGACATTTATTGGCCTGGAACCCTCGAGGAGCTGTTCGATGCGAATGAAGCGCTGGCAGAGGCTGGTGGAGCCGAATTGAACGTCTATCTTGCGCCAGGAGATAACCACGTAGTTCTGGCCCGGAACGAGATGTACTCCCTCGAGTCAGGTGGCGAGTCCTTCCTTGACTGGTTCACGTCCTTTTTGAACGGAGACGACGTCTCCGATATCAGATGCCAGAATTGTTAGGAACGTGATCGGACATGGAGCGCATTTCAAGCATCTGTATCGCCTGTTGATGACCAGCGGTCGGAAACCGCCTCAGTCGCGGTGTCCCTAGCGGATGGTGGTGCCGTGGGCCGATCGGTGATCGCACCGGTTTGGCGATCTGATCACACGCCTGAGTGGTCATCTAAGAAGGTGGAGCAGGCTCAGTACGAGACGCGTTTGGTGTAATCGCAGGTGTGTAGATCCCCGTAGGCAAGCCGAGCCAGGCCGCCTCCCGCTGGCCGGTGGCGCGGAAGCTTCACCGGAAGAGCACCTCGCAGCCGGTGCCTTCCAATACCGCGTCGACCCGATCTCGGTCGACAGTGGCCAGCGCGTTGTAGGCGTCGCGGATCCACTGGACGCACTTTCCCTGATACCCGAAGGCTCCCTGCCGGAAGGTGACGTCGTCGATCTCACAGACCACCTCGTCAGCGCCGTTGGCAAGCGCCTCGGCGTTGGCGACCATGAACGGCACATATGTCCGCCCTGCCTCAACGAAGAGCGCCCTCGTCGTGTCGGCGATCGCATCGGCCGCGTCCCACCCGGCTGCATCGTCCTCGACTCGCCACCAGGACAGGTCGTCCATCCACTGAACCCACATGAGCGCACGCGGCGCCCGGTCGACCCCAACGGCTGTCGGCGTCGGATCCCACCACAGCATCGGCAGGAGCTGACCGAAGACCGCAAAGTCGCTCCGCCCCGGGCGGTCACCAAAGAAAAAATCCTGGTGGGCGAGGTGGGCCTCGAGCAGATCGAGCGTTCGCTCGTACGACGCCTCAATCACCGGGGCATTGTTGTCGGACGAGCCGATCAACCCCCGCCGCGAGACCTGCCGAGAGACGAACATCTCGTGCGCCTTCGCTGCATACTCATCGGGGAGCTGAAGACTTCGGTCAAGCGGCAGGATGCGACCCGACTTCTGCGCGTCGACGTCGTTGGCCCACCGCCAGTGATACATCATCTTCGAGACCCACTCGTCGCCGAAGTCCTCCAGCAGGAAGTCGAGGAATGCCGTCGCCGGGTCGGCCGGCACCACGCTGCGACCAGCGAACGCCTCCTCGAGCATCGAGATCTCCGGCGAGGAGTCCACCATCAGATCGCGGTACTCGCCATTGTCGTCGCGCCACGCCAGGATCGGAATGATCGGCACCGGCGGATCGGGCAGGTCGTCCCACCGAGACCCACGGATGACCCAGTCGTGCGGGATCCGGCGATAGCGCAGCACGGCACGCATCTTGCGGCTGTACGGGGAGCTGTGCGATCCGCAGAGGACGAGCGTGTCAGTCATCAAAGCCCCGGTAGGTCGCGATCTCCGCAACGGAGCGGCGCTCGGACACGACGTCGTTCGCCGCGAAGTCGTCCAACGGATACCCCATGGCGACGGTGATCACGATCATCTGATCGTCGGGGATCGACGCCTCTTCCCGCACCACCGACGATTGCATGATGCCTTGACCGTTGATCACGGCACCGACACCGCGATCCCACGCCGCCAACACCATGGCGTGCACGAACTGGCCGAGGTCGAAGTACGACTCGGTCATGTCCTCGACCGCGCGATCGATACAGCCGATGACCGACACGGGTGCGTCGAACTGCCGGAACCCGCGCATCGTCCAGTCCTGGCGCTGCGCCTTGTCGTCCCAGCCGATGCCGGCCGCTTCGAAGAGTTGCGCAGCGACCCGCTTCTGGCGCTTACGGTGCTGGCCTTCGTAGCGGCCGTGGCCCCGGATCTCCCGGTCGGGCTTCCCGGTTGCGAGCATGCGCTCGGTGTTTCCGGTGCGGATGCGATCTAACACGTCGCCGGTCACGACGTGCACATGCCACGGCTGCGTGTTCATCGACGACGGGCTCTGGGCCGCAACCTCGATGATCTCGTCCAGCACCCGCCGCGGGACCGGATCGGGCTTGTAGCCACGAATACTGCGCCGTTCGAAGACCAGTTGCTGGAACTCCACGCCGACGTCTCTTCTTCAGACCGGGACGCCGCCGGCGACGACCGCGCGTAGCAGGGCTCGCCGTTCGGAGTAGTCGCGGATCGGATAGTGCATGACGGAGCGGTTGTCCCAGAGGACGAGATCCCCGATTTCCCAGCGGTGTCGGTAGGTGAACTCCGGACGGGTGCCGTGCTGCACGGCGCGCAGAATGAGCTCGCGGCTGGTGGTCTGGTCTAGTCCGTCGATCTCGGTCGTGAAGACCGGGTTGAGGTACAGCGCCTTTCGACCGGTCTCGTCGTGGGTGCGGATGGCGGGCTGCAGCGTGTCCGGCATGTTGGGGCCGAAGGCCTTGCCGGAGTTCCAGGCCTTCGCCCCGTCGAGCTGGGAGCGCAACTCCTCGGGGAGTGTGTCGTAGGCCAGGTGCTGATTGGCGAAGATCGTCCCGCCGCCCTCGGAGGGGAGTACGTGGGCCTGGAGCATCGTGATGATCGGCGGGGTCTCGTGCCAGGTCATGTCGGAGTGCCACTGGCCAAGCCGATCGTCGCCCTCGCCTTCGGAGAAGATGACCTGGACGTATGGCGTCTCCTCAACGCGTGACGCCGGGTGCTCGAGCAGATCGCCCCACGCCCGAGCGAATTGCTCGAGCTCGTCGGCCTCGAGGACCTCGCCCGGAATGACGAGCACGTGGTACTCGTGCAGCAGCGGCACGAGCAGTTCGCGGACCTCTTCCGGGGTCATCGCTCGTAGGTCGAGGCCTTCGACTCGGGCCCCGAGGTTGGGCCCGGCCTTGGTGGTGGTCATCTGGGTCATGCGTTCCTCACCGTTTGCTCCGTCACGTTCGACTGTAGCAACTTATTTACATGTAGTATGAAATTAGATATCCGGTGAGATGCACCGAGCAACAGCGGAGCAGCATCGTGTCCGAAGTTGAGCCGCTGAATCTATTTTCATCGTCTACGTAAACGCCAAGGCCCGGCAGGCCGACGGAGGATGGCCCTGATGGCCGAACAAGAGTCAGCAACCAAGCGGCCGGCCAGCGTGTTGGTCACCGACGGCGTGTGGGTTCTGGCCGCTCAGGGCAACGCCTTGGCGATCGAGACCGATGAGGGGGTCGTTCTCGTCGACACCGGGCGGGGCGGGAAGATGACCGAGAGGATGATCGCCGAACTGCGCACCCTCACCGACGCTCCGGTTTCGGCGATCTGCTACTCGCACGGCCATGTCGGTTACAACGCCGGCCTCCCCCAGTGGGTTGACCACAACGCGAAGCGTGGCGATGCGCCGCCGCGCATCATCGCGCACCGCAACCTGCCGGCCCGCTACGCCCGCTATCGCGAGACCGAGGGCTACCAGGCGATCCTCAACGAGATGCAGTCCCCGGGGATCGGTGCCCGGTTCGACCCGCTCAAGATCGATCCGACCGAGACGTTCGACGACCACCTGGTCCTGTCCGAATCTCCGCGGGTCGAGCTGTTTTGGACTCCGTCGGAGACCGACGACGCCATCTCGGTGTGGATCCCCGAGACCCGCACGCTCTACACCGGTCCGGCGGTGCCGGCCGACTTCATCCCCAACGTCGGCACCCCGCAGCGTTCCCTGCGTCTCACCAGTCGATGGGCCGACACCCTCGAACGACTGATCGAACTGCGCCCCGAGATCCTGATCATCGAGTTCGGCCCGCATGTGACGGGCGAGAACCTCATCCACGAACGGCTGACCACCACTGTCAACGCCCTCCGTTGGCTGCGACGGGAGGTCGTCGATCGACTCAACCGCGGCCTCGGTGAGCGCGACATCCTCGCCGATCTCGATTACCCCGACGACGTCTTCGGCCACCCGTGGCTGAGCTGGGTCTACGGCAGCCCCGAATACATCGTGCGCGACATTGTGCGTGAGGAGAGCGGATGGTGGGATCGCAACCCAACCACACTCCACCCGTCGCCGCCGGCCGACGTCGCCCGGGCGACCTTTGATGCCATCGCTGATCCTGACGCGGTGATCGCGCGGGCAGAGTCCCTGGCCGCCGAGGGCGATCCGCAGCTGGCCATGCACGTGATCGATCTCGTCGCGCTGGGGCCCGACGACGAACCGGCGGTGATACGAGCGCGCTCGGTCAAGTCCGACCTATGTCGAGCACGGTCGAAGCAGATCGACCCTCGCCCGAGCAAGGGCCTGTACAAATCGAGCGGCATCCGGCTCAAGCAGGGAATCATCTCGTGGGAGGGTGTGGTCGAATGAGCCCGGAGCGTAAACCGAACCTGCTGTTTCTCTATGCGGATCAGCACCGCGCCGACGTGATGGGTTGCGCCGGTAACGATGTCGTGGTCACGCCGCATCTCGATCGCCTTGCGGCCGAGGGTGTGCGGTTCGACCAAGCCTGGACCGAAAGCCCCGTGTGTCAACCGGCGCGCGCGTCGTTGCTCACCGGCCGGTTCCCGAGCGACCACGGCGTTCTCGGCAACTTTGCGGGCAACTGCCAGCCCGAATGGGACACCTTCCCTCGCCGACTCCAGCACGCCGGCTACACCACAGCGTCGATCGGCAAGACCCATTTCGACGCCTGGCCGATGGGTGCCGAGCCTGGCACGCCACCGCCAACCGAGGAGTGGATTGGCAGCTTCGGCTTCGATCACGTGGTCGAGGAGTTCGACAAGTACGTCCACCTCTTCGACGTCGACACGCCCTACACGACGTTCCTGCGCGAGCACGACGCCCTCGAGCCGTACCAGCAGGTGATCCGCGACAACTTCCGCGGCGGCGACAAGCACTGGAACGCGGTCACCTCTCCCCTGCCCCAGGAGCTCGACCTCACCAGCTTCCTCGCCGACGAGGCGGAGCGCTGGCTCGCGAGCCGACCCACCGACCAGCCCTGGTTCCTGCAGCTTTCCTTCGTGCAGCCGCACGTGCCCCTGATCGGCGACCCGNTCTGGGCCGAGCACTACGCCGACTCGATGATCGAGCGCACGGCTCAAGNCGAGCCGGCCACGACCACCGAAGCCTGGGGGAAGCAGCTACTCCTCTGCCGCACGCACTCGCACAGCGACCTGTTGACCGACGAGTTCGTGCTTGCGGGCGCCCGGCAGTACTACGCCATGGTGTCGCTTATCGACCAACGCATCGGCGCGATCCTCGCCCTGCTCGAAGAGAGGGGTCAGCTCGACAACACGTGGATCGTGTACAGCTCCGACCACGGCGAGATGCTCGGTGACCATGGGCTCATGGCCAAGATGAACTTCTACCGGTCGTCGGTGCGGGTGCCGCTCATCGTGCGGCCTCCCGGCGGAGCGGCCGACCGCGCCGGCCACGTCGAGCCGACTCCGGTCCAGGCCTTCGACGTCGCCGCCACGCTGCTCGATGCGGGTGATGCCGATCCGCTCGACGGAGCGGCGGCACGTTCGCTGCTGCCGTTAATCACGGGCGACGGCGGCAATCCCCGAACCCACGCAATCAGCATGATCCGCATGCGACCCGGCATGCCGACCTGGCACGCGATCACCGATGGACGCTGGCGCATGACCGTTAACGCCGACGACAGCCAGCCGAGCGAGCTGTTCGATCTCGCGTCGGATCCCGACGAGGCGACCAACCTGTGCGACCACCCGGGCGCCGCCGAGCAGATGAAGGCGCTGACCACCGTGCTGGCGGATACCGTCGGCAACCATGACGGCGAAGGCTGAGGACGGACGGGTCGCGCGGGGCCTCCGCACCCGCGAGGCGGTCATCGATGCCCTGTTCGAGCTCCACGCCGAGGGCAATCTCACACCGACTATTGAGCAGATCGCCGAGCGAGTCGGCCGCACGACGCGCGCGATCTACCAGCACTTCCAGGACAAGGAAGCGCTCGCAGTAGCAATGGCCGAGCGCCAATCCGCGGCCCATGGCGAGCTGTACCGCGCCTCCCCGATCGAGGGGGATCTTTTGCAGCGCATCGACGGCATCGTCTCGCAACGATCGACGCTCTTCGAGGCGGTCGCCCCGGCGCGCCGGGCTGCGCTCGTGCGGCTCCACGCCTCGCCGGTGCTCCAGAAACAGCAGAAGGGCCTAGCCGCCCGTTTCCGCGATCAGCTCGCAACGACCTTCGAGCCTGAACTGAGCGTGCTCGATGCCGACGCAGCGGAGGACCTCCTTAACCTGCTCGACCTCCACGCCAGCTGGGACACGTGGGAACGACTGCGGACCTGGCAGGGCCTCTCCCCCGACCGGGCCAGGCAGCTCGTCTCGTCCCTCATCACGCAGGCGCTGGCTCCCTGATCTTCGCGGTGATTTCTGCACCGCCGCAGTAGCACTCGACTAGTCGAGGAATTGGATTGAACGTCGCTCCAACGACCACGACAACGACCGTTGCCCCCACAACCACGACCGTCGCCCCAACGACCACGACCGTCGTCGTTGCGCCACCGGTCGTGGCGCCGCCGACTGCTGGGCCAGCCGACCCGGTGACGGGTCCTCCCACCTTCACCGGCTAACCGCCGGCCCAGCTCGTGAACGTCGCTGTGGGACCGGCAGAAACCGGTCCGATTTCTACTAGAGAAATCGCCGAATTCTACTAATCCCCCTTGTGGGCGTTGAGGGACTCGAACCCCCGACCCCCTCCTTGTAAGGGAGGTGCTCTAGCCAACTGAGCTAAACGCCCGCCGGTTGGCGAGGTTATCGGTCAGGCGAGCCGCGACGGCACGAGCAGCACCGGAGACCCCACGCTGCACTGGCGAGTGTGGTGGGCGAAGGCAGCGTGCCGGTCAGCGAACGAGCATGCGGCTACCGCCGGCCCGGACCTGCTTGATCAGCGAGATCACGTCGGCTGCCTCTCGATCCGTCTCCGGAAGATCGTCGGGTGAGAACCAGCCGGCCGCGCCAAGTTCCGGAGTCCGGATCGTGAGCGACGACGGGTCAACGTCCTCAGCAATAGTGGCGTGGAACACGACATCGATGCGCCGCATCGCAGAATCCATGAGGATCCATGGCTCGACACCGTCAACATCCACGTCGATCCCGAGCTCCTCGACAAGCTCCCGCTTGATGGCCTCAGCTGGTGTCTCACCACGGTCGATCAGACCACCTGGCAGCGTCCAACCCTCGCGATACACCGGATCGACCATCAGCCACCGACCGTCCCATTCGATGAGCGCAACAGCACCAGCCATCCAGCTGGGACTCAGCGCACGCGTGATCAAGCGACGCAGTGGCTTGGGGAATCGACCGAAGCTGCGGAGCGCTCCCTGCCT
>NZNH01000078.1 GCA_002694825.1 Acidimicrobiaceae bacterium
CAATGTCCGCCACACCGACCCCGCCGACTTCGGCGGCCCTGGCGATCTCGTCGTCACCGACCTCTCGTTCATCTCGCTGCGCGTCGTCGCCCCTCACCTCGTTGCCTTCGCTGCAGACGGTGCCGATCTGGTGATTCTGGTGAAGCCTCAGTTCGAGGCAGGGAAGGCCGAGGCCGACAAGGCCCGGGGCGTGATCCGCGATCCCGAGGTGTGGCGTCGCACGCTCGACGACGCAACGACCGCGCTCTCGGCCGCCGGAGCGGCCATCATGGGGGTCATGGTTTCGCCGATCACCGGAGGCGACGGCAACGTCGAGTTCCTCGTCCACGCCCGTGCGGGTGCACCCGATGTCGACCCGGTGTCGTGGGCACAGTGGCGCGATACGGCCGTTGCGGCAGGGGAGGGGCGCTGATGGCAGTCGTCGGGATGATCGTGCACCTCGGGAGAGCGTCGGCGAGCGCGCAGGCCCGGGAACTCGCCGAAGGATTGATCGCCGACGGCCATGTGGTGCGAGCGCCTCGTGAGGATGCCGAGACCGCCGGCCTCGACAGTGTCGAGGTCCGCGACGGCGCTGACTTCGCCGATGATCTCGACCTTGTCGTTGCGCTCGGCGGCGATGGATCGATGCTGCGCGCAATCGAACTCGTCGGTTCCGGTGGCACGCCGATCATGGGGGTCGACCACGGACAGCTCGGCTATCTGACCGAGGTGGAGCCGGCGGAGGCCGCCGACGCTGTCGCCCGGTTCCTGGCGGGCGAGCGAGCCGTCGAGGAACGCATGCTGCTCGCGATCACCGTCGATCCCGGCGACGGCAGCGCTCCCATCGAGCTGGTTGCGCTGAATGAAGCAGTCGTCGAGCGCTCCGCCGACGTCAACACGATCCGGCTTCAGGTCGACATCGATGGGGAGTTCTTCACGACCTATGCGGTCGACGGGATGATCATCGCCACCCCGACCGGGTCCACTGCCTACGCCTTCTCGGTTCGGGGCCCGATCATCGCCCCCACCCACCGCTCCATGCTCGTGACGCCGGTGTCGCCCCACATGCTTTTCGACCGATCGCTGGTCCTCGAGCCCTCGAGCCCGGTCGAGTTGACCGTCGACGGGCACCGTCCAGCGACCGTGTCAGTGGACGGCCGTAGGATCGCAACCGTTGGCGATGGCGCAACCATCCGGTGCGTCGCCGCCCCTCATTCGGCCCAGTTGGTGACCTTCGGCAGCCGCCGGTTTCATCACGTTCTCAAGGCGAAATTCGGACTCAATGACCGCTGACCATCTTGCTCATGCCCGCTCCCGAGGTGTGGTGTGCTGACCGAACTGTTGGTTCGTGACCTCGGGGTCATCGATGAACTGTCGCTCGTCCTCGACGGCGGGATGACCGTCGTCACCGGCGAAACCGGCGCCGGCAAAACCCTCATCGTCGGCGCGATCGACCTNCTCACCGGTGGTCGGGCCGACGCGTCGCTCGTGCGTCCGGGTGCGACCGAGGCCGAGATTCAAGGCCGATTCGAGTTCGGCGACGACGAACTCGTTGTCCGTCGGGTCATCTCGCGCGAAGGGCGCAGTCGCGTGTACATCAACGGGCACCTTGCGACGGTCNGCGCCCTCGCCGAGCAGGGTGTCGACCTGATCGACCTGCATGGCCAGCATGCGCATCAATCGCTGCTGAAGACCGCCGTGCAGCGCAGTGCGCTCGACCGCTTCGGTGGGATCGATACGGCTCCGTTGGCATCGGTGCTCGACGAGTTGCGTGCGGCCGAGTCGTCGCTAGCCGAATTGGGCGGCGACGAACGAGCTCGAGCCCGAGAGATCGACCTTCTTCGTCACCAGGTCGCCGAGATCGACACGGCGGGTATCGAGGATCCCAACGAGGATCAACGCCTCGACGACGAAGAAAGCCTCCTTGCCGACGCGTCCGCCCATCGAGACGCCGCTGGCACCACCGTCGCGCTTCTTGACGCCGACAGCGCGGCCGCCGAAGCCATCTCNTCCGCGCTGGCTGCGCTCGACGGTCGCGCACCCTTCACCGATCTCGCCAGCCGACTCCAGGGGCTGAGTGCCGAACTCGCCGACGTCGCGAGCGAAGCCCGTTCTCGTGCGGAGTCGATCGACGACGACCCAGCCCGTCTGGAGCAACTCCGAGAGCGTCGGGCGATGCTGCGCGAGTTGCGCCGGAAATACGGCGAGTCACTCGACGATGTGCTCGCGTTCCAGGCGGAGTCGTCGGAACGGCTCGCCGAGCTCGTTGGCTTCGACGAGCGGGCTGCCGCCCTCGACGAGCAGCGCTCGGCGCTTCTCGCCGACCTCACCCGACTCCGTGCTGAGGTTCTGGCCGCCCGCAGCAAAGCGGCTCCTCGTCTGGCGGCCGCCGTCGAGGAGCATCTGGTCGGTCTGGCGATGGCTGGCGCACGGTTGGAGGTGTCGGTTGCTGGCGAAGCAGGCGACGAGGTGGCGTTCCGGCTCGCCGCCAATGCCGGTCACGATCCGCAACCGCTCACACGCGTCGCCTCCGGGGGTGAGCTCGCTCGCACCATGCTGGCGCTCCGCCTCGTGCTCAGTGCTGGCCCACCAACCCTCGTTTTCGACGAGGTCGATGCCGGTATCGGTGGCGACGTCGCCAACACGGTCGGCGCGTCGCTGGCCGACCTTGCGGCAACCCACCAGGTCCTCGTGGTCACCCATCTCGCCCAAGTCGCTGCGTTCGCCGATCAGCACGTCGCCATCACGAAACGCGACGTCGAGGGTCGGACCGTCAGTGAGGCCACCGTGCTCGACGACGACGCTCGCGTCACCGAGCTGTCCCGGATGCTGTCGGGTTCACCGGACTCGGCATCGGCCCGTCAGCACGCCGACGAACTGCGAGCGGCCGCCGGTGCCGTTCGCCGACGTTCATCGTGAGATTTCCCTGGTGAGCAAACGCGCGTCGGCTGCGCCTCGGGGTTAGGGTGCAATCCCGATGACGAAGCACATCTTCGTGACCGGTGGCGTGGTGAGTGGGCTCGGAAAGGGACTCACCGGATCATCGCTTGGGCGCCTCCTCAAGGCCCGCGGACTCCGCGTCACCATGCAGAAGCTCGACCCGTATCTGAATGTCGATCCGGGAACGATGAACCCCTTCGAACACGGCGAGGTGTTCGTCACCGACGACGGCGGCGAAACCGATCTCGACCTCGGGCACTACGAGCGGTTCATCGATGAGAACCTCACGACAGACTCCAACGGGACAACCGGCTCGATCTACAGCGCAGTCATCGCTGCCGAGCGCCGTGGCGACTATCTCGGCAAGACGGTGCAGGTGATCCCCCACATCACCAACGAGATCAAGCGCCGGATCAACCGCCTCGTGAGCGACGACGTCGACGTCATCATCACCGAGGTCGGCGGCACGGTGGGCGACATTGAGATCCTGCCCTTCCTTGAGGCGATCCGTCAGTTCCGACTCGACGTCGGCCGCAACAATGTCTGCTACGTCCATGTCACGCTGGTGCCGTTCATCGGTCCGTCCGGCGAGATGAAGACCAAGCCGACCCAGCACTCCGTCACCGAATTGCGCAGCCGAGGTATTCAGCCCGACGCGATCGTCTGCCGATCGGAGGAACCGATCGGTTCTGATCTCCGCCGCAAGATCTCCAATCTCTGCGATGTGCCGGTCGCTGGTGTTACCAATGCCGCCGACGCGTCGAGTCTCTACGAGATTCCGCTCGTGCTGCACAACGAGGGCCTCGACGAATACGTCTGCGACATCCTGGGGCTCGGTGATGCCCCCGTCGATCTCACTGCCTGGGAAGAACTCGTGCGTCGTGTCGAGGAGGCCACGACACCGGTCCGTATCGGCATGATTGGCAAGTACGTTGCGCTTCCCGACGCCTATCTGTCGGTCGTCGAGTCGCTCAACCATGCCGGCATTCATCACGGCGCCGACATCGAGATCGAGTGGATTCAAGCGGAAGAGGTCGAGGGGCTTCTCGCTGCCGGTCGTCTCCGAGATCTCGACGGCATCGTCATTCCTGGTGGGTTCGGCGAGCGCGGGGTCGAAGGCAAGGTGGCCGCTGCGGCGTACAGCCGTGAGCATGACATCCCGTGCCTCGGCCTGTGCCTTGGTATGCAGGTGATGACCATCGAGTACGCCCGCAACGCTCTCGGGCTCACCGGGGCGAACTCCACCGAGTTCGACATCCGCACGCCTCACCCGGTCATCGATCTGATGGAGAGCCAGCGAGACGTCACCGACATGGGTGGCACGATGCGTCTCGGTGCCTACGTCGCCCAGCTCAAGCCGGGCAGTCGTGTGGCCGAGGCCTACGGCGAAGAGGTCGTGTCGGAGCGGCACCGCCACCGCTACGAGTTCAACCCCAAGTACCGCACCAGGTTCGAGGAAAGCGAACTCGTGCTGTCGGGTGAGTCGCCGGACGGTCGGCTGGTCGAGTTCATTGAACTCGAGAATCATCCCTTCTGGATCGCCACGCAGGCCCATCCAGAGTTCAAGAGTCGTCCGGATCGCCCGGCGCCGCTGTTTCGCGAGTTCGTGGGTGCTGCGCTCGACCGGGCGGCGGGGCGCAATCCGCAATTGCCCTCGATGAACGACGATCTCACCACGGCCGAGTCGTGATCGAACCCGGTTCGACCTCCGAGTCGGGCTTCACCTACATCGGCGAGACCGTGCTCCACGAGGGGTTCGTGATCTCCGTTGCTCAGGGCGAGTTCGAGACGCCGGAGGGCGATCGAATCACTCGAGATATCGTCCACCATCCCGGCGCCGTTGCCGTCGTGGCGATCGACGGCGACGAGGTGATTCTCGTTCGCCAGTACCGGGCTGCGGTTCACACCGATCTCCTCGAGATCCCGGCGGGCAAGCGTGATGTGGCCGGTGAGGCGCCGGAGCTCACCGCTGCTCGAGAGCTCGAGGAGGAAGTCGGGTTGCGTCCGCTCGAGCTCGAGTTGCTCACCGGCTTTCACAACTCCGTTGGCTTCTGCGACGAGTTCGTCCACGTGTTCCTTGCGACGGCGTTCGAGCCGGTCGAGACGGCTCACGATGGCCCCGAGGAGGCTCACATGACGATCGAACGGTGGCCACTCGACGATGCGATCGCAGCGGCTAGCGACGGTCGGATCACCGACTCGAAGACCCAGATCGGCATTCTGGCTGCCGCCCGTCGACTCGGCCGATAGGGGAAGATGGGGAGATGGGCCCCGCCGACGACGTCGATACCGATTTCGTCGCCTCTGAGGCTCGGCGGCACCCGGCGATCGAGGACTTCGTGCTGTGGCTCACTGTCGAGCGGGGCCGTTCCTCGAACACGCTGGCTGCCTACGGCCGCGACTTGGCCCGCTACCAAGCCCACCTCGCTCGCCGCGGGGTGGATCCGTTGACGGCCACCGACGAGGACGTGCTGGCGTTCGTCCACGTGCTGCAAGGGGAGGGGTTGGCGCCCTCATCGGTCACCCGCACGCTGGTTGCCGTGCGTGGCCTGCACCGGTTCCTCGTCGCCGACGAGATTCGCACCGACGATCCGGCGGCCGACATCGAGATCCCATCGATCCCGAAAGGCCTGCCCAAGGCGCTCACGCTCGACCAGGTGACCCGCCTGATCGAGTCGGTCGGAGGCGACGACGCCGTCAGCCGTCGAGATGCCGCGTTGTTGGAGACGCTCTACGGCACCGGTGCCCGGATCTCCGAGGTCGTCGGGTTGTCGATCAGCGATGTCGACCTGCACGACGGCCTCGTGCGGCTCATGGGCAAGGGGTCCAAGGAACGCATCGTTCCGCTCGGTCGGATGGCCGCGGCGGCACTCGAACACTGGTTCGATGCTGGTGGGCGGGCTGAGTTGGCCCCTGGCCGTTGGGCCCGGCGCGGCGACGCCGAGGCGGTCTTCCTCAACCAGCGCGGTGGGCGGCTGAGCCGTCAGGGCGCCTATGGCGTGATTCGCGACCGGGGCGCAGTTGTCGGCCTCACCGACGAGCTCTCGCCGCATGTGCTCCGGCATTCGTGTGCCACTCACATGCTCGATCACGGCGCCGACATCCGCACCGTCCAGGAGTTGCTTGGTCACGCCTCGATCTCGACGACCCAGATCTACACCAAGGTCACGACCGAGCGTCTCGTGAGTATCTATCGCTCGGCCCATCCCCGGGCGGTGGGTCGCTGATGGGTGGCACCTGGCATCTGACCCGCCGGTTCTTCGGCTCGCTCCGCCCCGGCGGGCCGCCCGAGTCCGACCGTGTGTGGGTCGAGGATGTGCTGTCCGAGGCCGAGTACGCCCTTTGGGCCCGCCAGTACGGCCCGGACCGTCGCCACACCGTGCAGGTCGCGAGAGAGGTCGAGCATCGGCTCGGCCGCGACGCCACCCGTCCCGTGCTGGCTGCTGCCTTGTTGCACGACATCGGCAAGATCGATGCCGACCTCGGCACGTGGGGGCGGGTCGTCGCCACCCTTGCCGCGACGGTCGCCGGCCGCGACACGGCCACGCGCTGGATCACAAAGCGCGGGCTCGCCGGTCGGATCGGGCGGTACCTGCAGCATCCCGAGATCGGTGCCGATCTGCTCGCCGTGGCGGGAAGCGCTCCGCTGACGGTCGCCTGGGCGAAGGAGCATCACACGCCCGCCGAGGCATGGACGATCGATCCGGCGATCGGCCGAGTGTTGTTCGAGGTCGACGACGACTGAGCGCGGTCGGTCCGCTCAGTCGGTGAGCAGCCCGACGTTGGTGCGAACCCGTTCCATCGTGCCCTCTGCGATCTCGCGGGCCTTGTCCGCCCCGAGCTTCAACAGGCGTGCGGTCTCGGCGGGATCGGCTTCCAGCTCGCGATAGCGAGCCTGCACGGGCTCGAGCAGTTCGATGACGGCAGCGGCCGTGTCCGTCTTGAGCGGGCCGTACTGCTCGTACTCGTCGGCGAGTGATGCGGGATCTCGGTCGGTGGCGGCGCCGAGGATCGACAACAGGTTGGAGACGCCTGGTTTCTCGGCCACATCGAAACGGACGGTGCCGTCGTTGTCGGTGACGGCGCTCTTGATCTTCTTCTCGATCTGCTTCGGCTCGTCGAGGAGACCGACGGTGCCCTTGGGCGAGTCGAGCGACTTCGACATCTTCGAGGTCGGCTGTTGGAGGTCCATGACGCGGGCACCGGCGGCGGGGATGACCGCCTCGGGCAGCACGAAGGTCTCGCCGTAGTGGGAATTGAACCGTTCGGCGATGTCGCGGGTGATCTCGATGTGCTGTCGCTGGTCATCGCCGACCGGCACCTCGTCGGTGTCGTACAAGAGGATGTCGGCAGCCTGAAGCGCCGGGTAGGTGAACAGGCCGGCGGAGATGAAGTCGTGCTGGCCGCTCTTGTCCTTGAATTGGGTCATGCGGCTGAGTTCGCCGTACGACACNTTGCACTGCATGATCCAGCCGAGTTCGGCGTGCTCACGAACGTGGGACTGCACGAACAGGGTGCAGACCTCGGGGTCGAGGCCCACGGCCATGAGCATCTGGGCGAGTCGGACCGAGCCGTCCCGCACTGCTGCTCGGTCGTCGTGGCGAATCGTGATCGCATGGAGATCGACCACACAGAAGAAGGCGTCGGTCTCGTGCTGCATCTTTGCCCAGTTCCGAGTGGCGCCGAGGAAGTTGCCGAGGTGCTGCTCGCCCGTGGGTTGGATGCCGGAGAAGACGCGGGTCATGGCCCGATAGCGTACGGCCTCACCACTGCGGCGAGGGTGGTTTTGCTACTTGCCGAGCGCGGCCTTGTACGCAGCCAGGGTTCGGTCTCGGGCAAACGCGTGGTCGACGATCGGTTCTGGGTAGGTGTCACCGAGCACGACACCGGCGGCGGCGAGGTCGAGTGGGGCGGCAGCCGCAGGTTCGTGAATGGTCGTGGCGTCGAGGCCGGCGAGTTCGGGCACCCAACGGCGGATGTAGTCGCCGCTTGCGTCGAACTTTCGGCTTTGGCTCCACGGGTTGAAGATCCGGAAGTACGGGGCAGCATCAGGTCCGGTCCCGGCGACCCACTGCCAGTTGCCAGCGTTCTGGGAAGGTTCGGCGTCGGAAAGCAGGTGCCGGAAGTGGCGTTCGCCGCGTCGCCAGTCGATCAGGAGATCCTTCACGAGGAACGACGCAGTGATCATACGGACCCGGTTGTGCATCCAGCCCGACTCGGCGAGCTGGCGCATGCCGGCATCGACGATTGGGAAGCCGGTGCGGCCTTCGGCCCATGCCGTGAACTCCTCGTCGGCGGCTGGGCCGGTCTGCCACGCGATGCCGTCGTACTCGGGCCGGATCGCCCGCCGATCGATGTCGGTGAACTGATGGGTGATGTGGGCGTACCAGTCGCGCCACGCCAGCTGGCGAACGAAGCCCTGGCGGCCGGGAGAGTGGGTGCCGAACGCCTCGGCGAGTGATCGGGGGGATACGGTGCCGAAGCGAAGGGCGGTGGAGAGCCGGCTGGTGCCTTCGACCGCTGGCAGGTCGCGGGTGTCGTCGTAGGCATCGACGTCGGCTTGCCAGGCGTCGACTCGCAACTCGGCCAGCACGGCCGACTCGGCGCCATCGCTCGCAGGCAGGCCATCGCCGGGGTCGGTGGTGACGGCGATGTCATGGGCGACAGCCTCAGGGCGCATCGGCACGGCGAACCACTGCTTCGAGAAAGGGGTGAAAACCCGCGAGACCGTGCCGGCCTTGGTGAGGACGGTGCCCGGCGCGTGGGCGAGGGTTCCCCAGTGCCACTCGATCGAGACGCCGAGGGCGGATTCGACCGCCGTATCGCGGCGTTGGGCCCAGCGCGAGACGTCGGCGTTGGCGTACACCGCAGCCGCATCTGCCTCCTCGGCGAGGGCGGGCAGGATGCGGACCGGGTCGCCGATGCGGACATGGAGTCGCCCGCCGAGCTCGGTGATCGATCGGTCGAGGGCCTCCGCAGCGGTGAGGAACGCTCGGCGCCGGTGGGGCCCCGCAGTGTCGAGCAGCGCAGGTTCGATCACCAGCGCGGGGACGATCTCGTCGTGGGCTTCGGTGGCGGCGGCCCAGGCGGGATTGTCCTCGAGGCGGAGGTCGCGACGGAACCAGACGATGGCGGTGGACATCGATTCGATTACGAGCGGTCGGCGGTGTGCGGATGCTCTCCGCCGAAATGGATTGCGATGATCCTCTCGGTGTCCGGGCTCGAGACGATCGCCTGTGGAAAAGTCACGCGATCGTCGGATCAACGCCGCGTCCCCGGACGCGGCGTCTAGGGTCCCTGCGATGCCGTACGAGGTCCACACGCCGGTGTTCGACGGTCCGTTCGATCTGTTGTTGCACCTGATCCTGCGCGAGCAGGTNGATCTCTACGAGATCAACCTGAACGAGATCGTTGATGCGTACCTCGGCGAGCTGGATCGCATGGAGCAACTCGACCTCGAGGTCGCCACCGAGTTTCTCCTGATCGCCGCCACATTGGTCGAACTCAAGGCCCGCCGGCTGCTGCCCGACGACGACGAGATCGATCTCGACGACGAACTCGGCCTGTGGGAGGAGCGAGATCTCCTGCTGGCGCGCCTCGTCGAGTGCAAGACCTTCAAGGACGCCGCGCTGATCCTGCGGCAGCTGACCGCCGTTGCCGCCCGCAGCTACCCGCGCCAGTGCGGCCCGGTCGAGGAACACTTCCTCTCGTTGGCTCCGGACCTCCTCGAGAAGACCACCCCGGAGGATCTCCGAGCCGCCTTCCTGAAGGCGACGGCACCCAAGCCGGTCGTCCGGGTCGANCTCTCACATGTGACCCCGATCAAGGTCACCGTCGCCGAGGCGGTCGAGGAGCTCGTCAAGGAGCTGCCCGGCGTCGGCCAGATGACCTTCCGGGCACTCACCGCCGATCTCGTCGACCGCATTGAGGTCGTCGTGCGTTTCCTCGCCGTACTCGAACTGTTCAAGCAAGGCGTCGTTGAACTCGATCAAGCCTCGGCGTTCGGCGACATCACCGTGATCTGGACGGGTGGCGAGGGCGTGAGCGCCGACGCCATCGTCATCGATACCTACGAGGGCTGATATGGCTGACCACGTCGCACCTGCGCTCGAAGCCATCTTGATGGTAGCGGAGGAGCCGCTTCCGCCAGCGCTGCTGGCCAAGCTGGTCGGTGCGCCGATCAACGAGGTTGAGGAGATCTGCGAGAACTTGGCGGCCGAGTACATCGCCGACGGACGAGGATTCATCCTGGCCCGCGTTGCGGGGGGTTATCGCTTCCAGACCGCCACCGAGCAGGCGCCCTACGTCGAACGTTTCGTTCTCGATGGCCAGTCGGCTCGGCTGTCGGCGGCGGCGCTCGAGACGCTTGCCGTGATCGCCTACAAGCAGCCGGTGAGTCGGAATCAGATCGCCTCGATCCGTGGCGTCAACGTCGATGCCGTGATGCGCACTCTGCAGCAGCGGGGGTATGTCGACGAGGTTGCTCGTGATCCGGGTCCCGGTCAGGCCGTGCTGTACGGCACGACGCCCACGTTTCTCGAGCGACTCGGGATCGATTCGGTCGANGATCTCCCGCCGCTCGGCGAGTTCTTCCCGGAGGCTGACGTGGTCGAGGCGCTNGAGCGGGGACTGCGCGTCGGATCCGACGACGATGAGCTCAATGGCGCCCACGCCGAGTCGACCGACGCTGATCACGGTGGCGAGGACGAGTGAGCCACCGCGAGCCGCACCCGGAGGGGGAGCGGCTGCAGAAGATCCTGGCCCGAGTCGGGTTCGGCAGCCGGCGGGTCTGTGAGGAGATCATCGCTGAGGGCCGGGTGACGGTCGACGGGGTCGTCGCCGAACTCGGCAAGCGAGTCGATGTCGAGACCCAGGTCGTCGCCGTCGACGGTGCTCCTGTCGGGGTGAGGCCCGACCTCGTCTACTACCTGCTCAACAAACCGGCCGGGGTCATCACGACCGCCGACGATCCGCAGGGTCGGCCCACCGTCGTCGATGTGGTGCCCGATGAGCCGCGGGTGTTCTCGGTTGGGCGTCTCGATGCTGAGACTGAGGGCCTGTTGGTCATGACCAACGATGGTCAGCTCACCCATCACCTCACCCACCCCAGCTTCGGCGTCGAGAAGGAGTACCTGGCTCTGGTCGAAGGTGAACCCTCGCGGGCTTCGCTGCGAACGTTGCGCGACGGTGTCGACCTCGAGGACGGGCCGACCGCTCGTGCCCGCGTNACGGCGGTGGAGTCGAACCTGCTCCGCATCACGATCCACGAAGGACGGAACCGGCAGGTTCGTCGAATGTGCGATGCGGTCGGCCATCCGGTCGTGCGACTTGTGCGCACTCGGATCGGGCCGATCACCGATCCGCGTCTGGCGCCGGGGGAGTGGCGGGAACTGACTCGCGACGAGGTTCGGTCGCTTGAGGTTGCGTCGGCATCCGAGAAACCCGCCACCGGCTCCGAGCCTCCCCGGTAACCTGCGTTGTCGTGACTGACGCCAAACAGGCCGTGATCGTCGGTGTGGGCCTCATCGGAGGATCCGTGGGCCTTGCGCTGCGGGACGAGGGCTGGCACGTCGTCGGCGTCGATCTTGACGCAGGCCGCCTCGCCGATGCGGTCGATCGCGGTGTCATCGACGAGATCGGCTCGCTTGACNCCCTGCCGGCGGCTGATTTTGGGGTGGTCGCCACGCCGGCTGACAGTGTCGCGGAACTGGTGCAGCGCCTCCTCGACGCGGGTGTCGCGGCCGTGACCGATGTCGGCTCGGTGAAGGCGGCGATCGCCGGGTCGATTGAGGATCCTCGCTTCGTTGCTGGGCATCCGATGGCGGGCAGCGAGCAGGATGGTCTCGACGGTGCGGCTGCGCATCTGTTCAGCGGCGCCATGTGGGTGCTGTGCCCGACCTCCACCACCGACGACACCGTGTTCGCGACGATCCGCGATGTCGTGAAGTCGATGGGCGCCAATCCGATTGCGATCCCTGCGGATCGTCATGACCAGCTCGTCGCGGTCATCTCCCACGTTCCCCATCTCACGGCGGCCACCCTGATGCGGCTGGCCGACGGGCGAGCCACCGAAGAACGGGCCCTGCTGCGACTCGCTGCGGGTGGCTTCCGCGACATGACGCGTATTGCGGCAGGTCATCCGGCGATCTGGCCTGACATCTGTGTGCAGAATGCCGATCCGATCGTCGATGCCCTCGATGAGCTGATCTCGGAACTCTCAGCGATCCGCGACGTCGTGTCCGAGCGGGACCGTGCGGCCCTCCTGGCGCGACTCGAAAGCGCCCGCGTCGCTCGTCGTAACCTGCCGACCACGATCCCGAGCACCGAGGCGATGAGCGAGATGCGGGTCCCTGTGCTCGACCGACAAGGTGAATTGGCTGCGATCGCCACCCTGGCCGCCGATCTCGACGTCAACATCTACGACCTCGAGATCGCTCACTCGGCCGAAGGCCCACGGGGTGTCGTCGTGCTCGTCGTCGAGACGGCGATGACCGAGCGCCTGCAGGGTGGGCTGATGGCGCTCGGCTACCGGCCGTCGTCTCGTTCGCTCGAAGCATGATCGATCCGCGCACGCTTCCGGATCCGTTGCCGATCGAGCCGTTGGCTTCTCCGCCCGACGTCGATGTCGTCTTGCCGGGGTCGAAGAGCATCACCAATCGTGCACTGGTGTGTGCTGCGCTGGCCGAGGGACAGAGTGTCCTGCGTGGAGCGCTTTTCGCCGACGACACGCGAGCGATGCTCGGCGTGCTCGATGGCCTCGGCATCTCGACCCGCGCCGATGAGACGACCGCCACCATCGAGGTCGATGGGTGTGGCGGTTATCTGCCGGGTGCCGGGGCGCATGTCGATGCCAACCAGTCGGGGACGACCGCCCGCTTTGCGGTGCCGCTCGCAGCGCTCGGCGAGGTGCCGGTCGTCGTCGACGCTCATCCGCAGATGCGGGGCCGCCCTATGGGAGATCAGTTCGCGGCTCTTCGGTCGATGGGTGTCACGATCACCGAACTCGGCGAACCCGATCGACTACCGGCTCGCATCACGGGCCCGATCGACGGGGCTGAGACATCGTTGCCGGGCGATACGTCAAGCCAGTTCATCACCGGCCTTCTGCTCGCCGGTGGGGCGTCGTCGATGCGGGTGACCCTCACTACCGAACCGATTTCTCGGCCCTACATCGAGATGACCAGCGCAGTCATGAGCGCGTTCGGCGCAGAGGTCGACGACGACGGTGATCGAATCTGGAGCGTTGGTGGTGGCTACGTCGGCACCGACTACCGCATCGAACCAGATGCCTCTGCTGCGTCGTACTTTCTGGCCGCAGCTGCGATCACCGGAGGTCGGGTTCGTATCGACGGCCTCGGGCGCAATGCGCTCCAAGGCGATGTTGCGTTCGCCGAGGTGCTCGGGGACATGGGTTGCCGCGTCGACCTTGGTCCCAGCCATGTCGAGGTGTCCGGGCGAGCGAGTCGTGGGATCGAGGTCGATCTGAGCGACATCTCCGATACGGCGCCGACGCTCGCCGTGGTGGCGGCGTTCGCCGATTCGCCCACTCGGGTCGACGGCATCGGCTTCATCCGAGACAAGGAAAGCGATCGTGTCGCCGGTCCGGTCACCGAGCTGCGGCGGGCCGGTGTCGATGCGGAGGAACACCACGACGGCTTTGCCATCCGCCCCTCAGGGCTGCCGAGCCCCGCGACCTTCGACACCTATGACGATCACCGAATGGCGATGGCGTTCTCGCTCGTCGGGCTCGTCGTCAATGGTGTCGAGATCAGCGACCCGGGCTGCGTCGCCAAGACCTTCCCCGGTTTCTTCCAGGCCTTGGATCAGCTGCGGTGAGCGGGCAGAATCCTCCGATGCGCGTGATTGCGATCGATGGTCCGGCCGGATCAGGCAAGTCCACCGTGGCCCGGGCCCTCGCCAAGCATCTCGGTCTCAAGTACCTCGACACGGGGGCCATGTACCGGGCGGTCGCGTTCGCCGTGCTGCGAGCGGGTGGTGATCCCGACGACGCCGAGTCCACCTCGGCGACCGCACGGCTGGTCGATCTCGACATCGGGCTCGATCGAGTGATGGTCGACGGAGTCGACGCCACGGTCGAAATCCGCGGACCCGAGGTGAGCCGGGCGGTGAGCGCTGTGGCGGCCAACCCCGAGGTTCGCAAGGAACTCGTGAGCCGTCAGCGTGAGTGGGCGGTCCGGCAGGGAGGAGGCGTGCTCGAAGGTCGAGACATCGGCACCGTCGTTTTCCCTGATGCTGAGCTCAAGGTGTATCTCACCGCTGACCCCGAGGTGCGGGCCCGGCGTCGGGCCAAGGAAGTGACCGATCTCGACTACGAGCAGGTTGCCGCCGACATCGCTCGACGTGATGCGCTCGACACCACGCGGGCCGCCGACCCACTGGTCGAGGCCGCCGACGCCACCGTTGTCGACACGACCGGCCTCGACATCGACGAGGTGGTTGCCACGATCACCGAACTGCTCGACGAGGAGGCCTCGTCGTGACCGCCAATCGCTACGGCGATCAAGATGTGGACGGGGTCGAACGCTCGAAGCAGACCCTTGGCGGACGCATCCTCTACTGGATCCTCTGGCGGGTCTTCTACGCCCTGATCCTCGCCTTGTTCCGGCTGCGGGTCGAGGGCCGCGAGAACCTCCCGGAGGGACCGTTCATCCTCAGTGGCGTGCATCGCTCCTTTATCGACACGCCGATCATCGGCATGGTCACCTCTCGACGCCTGCGGTTCATGGGCAAGGAGAGCCTCTGGAAGTCCAAACCGCTCGGTGCCTTCCTTTCCGTCATGGGCGGCTTCCCGGTCGAACGAGGCACTGCCGATCGCACTGCGTTGCGGGCAGCACAGGATGTGCTCGCCCTTGGCGAACCGCTCGTGATGTTTCCGGAAGGCACTCGCCAGGAGGGGCCTCGCCTGGCGCGCGAACAGGTGCTCGACGGGCCGGCCTTCGTGGCTGCCCGTGCCGGTGTTCCGATCGTTCCCGTCGGCATCGGTGGCAGCGTGAAGGCACTCCCACTCGGTTCAAAGATCCCGCGCCCGCGCAAGGTCGTCGCTGTGATCGGCGATCCGATCTACCCACCGACGTTCGAGGGACGGGTGCCGCGAGGTGCGGTGACCGACCTGACCGACACGCTCTATGCCGAGCTCAGTGATCTCTATATCGAGGCGCGAGTGCTCGCTGGTGACGAGCCCGCTCCCTGAACTCGAGCCTGCTCACGCCTCTTCGTTGTGTGACGGCGGTGCGCCGAGACGGTAGGAGCTGCTGACATCGACCACGGCTCGGCGACGCAATGCTCGCCGGCCGAGCAGCATGCGGAAGCCCATGGCGTTGCGGCGGGTCAGCGTGAACTCGACGTTCCACACCTGTTCGCCAAGTGAGATTTCAGTCTCGATCACGGGTCGAAGCTCGCTCTTGCCGTTCGACGACCGCACCCGTCGCTCGTCGATCACCGGCGCCTCGACCCGCATCGCCCCGCCCGCGCGCCGCTGGTGCGGACGGACGGTGAACCGCACCCACGGCTGGCCGTCGACCTCGAAGCGTTCGAGCTTCGAGGCGTGCAGGGCGGAGGTGGCGGCGCCGGTGTCGATCTTGGCCTTGATCGGTGTCGGGCACTCGAGGCCGCTCAAGGTGATCCACTCGCGCCAGCCGATGACGAGCAACCGCTGCCGGGTCACGGCGTGGGGCCCGCCAGGGTCTCGAGCACATCCGAAGCGTCGATGCTGCGGTCGTCGAGGGCTGCTCGGTCGGCACCGCCGAGGGTGAGGAGCGTCGCTGCGTCGATCGCCCCGAGCAGCTCGCGCAGATTGCGAGGCGGCGGGAAATATTCGTCCTCCTCGGTGACGCGGATCTCCTCGACTCCGTCGCTCGGGGCAAGACGATTAATCACTGAACGGACAAGATCTTCGGGTGCGGACGCGCCGGCGGTGACACCGACGATGGCGGGAAGTCGATCGGGGAGTTCGTTGGGCCCGTTGATGCGGTACACCTCCGGGCATCCGGCCTCTCGGGCGAGTTCGGCGAGTGCGTTCGTGTTGGACGAGTTCGCCGAACCGATCACGACCATGGCCTCACTGCGCGGGGCGATCTCCATCAGCGCGGCCTGGCGGTTGGTGGTGGCGAAGCACAGGTCGGAGCGGCCCGGCTGCCATAGGTCGGGGAAACGCTCTTTGGTTGCCTCGAGGACGTCGGCCCGCTCGCGGTGCGACAGCGTGGTTTGGGTGAGGAGGGCAACGGGCTGCTCAAGTTGGGGGAGCGCGGCAACCTCTTCGCGAGATTCGACGCGATGGATGTGGTCGGGAGCGACCGCCATCGTGCCGACCGCCTCTTCGTGACCTTCGTGCCCGATGTAGACGATCTGGTAGCCCTTCTCGGCGCGCGTCTTCACTTCGTGATGGACCTTGGTGACGAGAGGACAAACTGCGTCGACGACATAGCCACCTTGGGCCCGAGCAGCCGCCACGACTTCGGGGGCCGAACCGTGGGCCGAAAGCATGATCGGTCGACCGGCCGGCACGGCGGCGATGTCGTCGACAAAGATCACGCCGGACTCTTCGAACCGTTTCACCACGAGCTGGTTGTGCACGATCTCGTGGTAGCAGTACACCGGTGCTTCGAACGCCCGCACCATCCAGGCGAGCGCCTTGATCGCCATCTCGACACCGGCGCAAAAACCTCGCGGCGCAGCCAACAGCACGGTCTCGACCCCGGCGACGGGCGAAAGGGGTGTGTCGGCAGGGGTGTTCACGTTCGTCAGGCTACTGGCCAGGCTCTGGCTCGGTGATGCCGGGACACTCCCGAGGCGGGTGGAGATGGATGGTCGGGGCGGTACAGTTTTGGATCGTTCTTCGCTCGCGCGCTGCGGGCAATTCCCTGGAGTCTCCGATGTCCAAGATCTGCCAAGTCACCGGCAAGAAGCCTCACTTCGGTAAGCAGCTCTCGCATTCGCACCGTCGCACCAGCCGCCGCTGGGATCCGAACGTGCAGACGAAGCGCTACTACCTGCCGAGCGAGAAGCGCTGGATCAAGCTGAACCTCAGCACCAAGGGCATCAAGACCATCGACAAGCGTGGCATCGAGCGTGTCGTTGCCGACATGCGCGCCGCCGGCCAGAAGATCTGAGGTTCTGTCATGGCGAGCGACAAGCGTCCCATCATCAAGCTGCGTTCGACGGCGGGTACGGGGTTCACCTACGTGACCACCAAGAACAAGACCAACACGCGTGAGCGGATCGAGATCAAGAAGTACGATCCGGTCGTCCGCAAGCACGTGATCTTCAAGGAAGAGCGCTGAGCCTTTGCGGCTTCGGCGTCGCCCGACGCTGATCTAGGCTTACGTCGATGTCGTCGGCCGCGCACCGCCCCATCGCGATGTTCGACTCCGGCTTCGGGGGTCTCACCGTCGCACGCGCGTTGATCGATCTGGCCCCGAACGAGGACCTCGTCTATTTCGGTGACACAGGCCGGTATCCGTACGGCCCTCGTCCTCACGACGAGGTGCGGTGTTACGCCCACCAGATCACCGAGTGGATGGTGGAAGCCCACGATCCCAAGGTCGTCGTGGTGGCCTGCAACACGGCGACGGCCGTTGCTCTCGATGAGCTTCAGGCCCGTTTCGATGTGCCCGTGATCGGCGTGGTCGAGCCGGGACTTGGTGCTGTTCTTTCCGTCACCGACACCGATCGGGTGGGGGTTATCGGCACGGTCGGCACCATCGCCAGCGGGGCGTATCAGCGAGCGGCGGCGGAGGTCGCCCCTCATGTCGAACTCACGTGTGCTGCGTGTCCGGGCTTCGTCGAGTTCGTCGAGCGAGGCGAGACCGACTCCGAGCAGGTGCGAGTGCTCGCCCAGCGCCTCCTGGCGCCCGTCGCCGACGCGAAGGTCGATGCCTTGCTGCTCGGCTGCACGCACTATCCGTTCCTCGCCCGCACCATCGCCGACGTGATGGGTCGCGATGTCGTCCTCGTTTCGTCCGCTGACGAGACCGCGTTCGCAGTCCGTTCTGCACTCGCCACGTCCGGGCTCGAGGCCGACGGCGGGCGTGCGGGTCGTCATACGTTCGTGTCGAGCGGTGACATCGAGACGTTCGCCCGACTCGGCCGGCGGCTCCTCGGGCCCGAACTCGGCACCGTGATCGCCCACCGATGGGACGCAGCGTGACCTTCTCCGTCACGATCCTGGGTTCGTCGGGTTCGTACGCGGCGCCCGACAACCCGTGCACCGGCTATCTCCTGCGTTCTCCCGGCGCGACCGTGCTGCTTGACTGTGGTCCCGGAACGGTGGGTCCGCTGCAAACCGAGATCGATCTGCTCGACCTCGATGCAATCGTCCTCACCCACTGCCATCCCGACCACTGGATGGAACTGCCGGTGTTGCGCAATGTCTTCACCTACTTCGCCGTGCGCACCGGGTTGCCGGTGTTTGGCACCGCCGAGACCAAAGCGTTGAATGATGCAGTGACGATCTCCGGACGAGCCGAAACCTTCGACTGGACGACGATCGATCCGTCGTCGACGATCGAGATCGGTGATCAGTCTTGGTCGTTCACCCTCGCGGATCACCCCGTCGAGACGCTCGGTCCGACCGTGGTGGTCGACGGCAAGATCTTTGTCTTCACCTCCGACAGCGGGCCCGGCTGGAATTTCGCCGATGCTGCCCCGGAGATCGACCTCGCCCTTGCTGATGCCAGCCATCTCTCGGCATTCGAAGGTCGGTCCATCCCCCACATGAGCGCCCGCGAGGCGGCCGTCCGCGCCCGCGATGCCGGCGTCAAGCGCCTGGTGTTGACCCACCTTGTGCCGGGTTCGGACCCGGAAGCGCACCGCGCAGAAGCCGAGGCCGCCTACGGTGGCCCGGTCGAGGTCGCCCTACCGGGTTGCACCTTCACCATCTGATCTGTCCTCGACCCTCGGGAGTGCCCGTGTCCACCCGCTACGACGGCCGTCAGGCCGACGAACTGCGTCCCTTCAGTTTCACCCGCGACTTCACGACCATGACCATGGGGTCGTGCCTCGTGACCTTCGGCGAGACCCGAGTGCTCTGCACCGCATCGGTTGAGGAGGACGTGCCCCGCTGGATGAAAGGCAAGGGTGAGGGTTGGGTCACCGCCGAGTACTCGATGCTCCCGGGTTCGTCGCCCGAGCGCATCAATCGTGAGCGTCGGGGCGCAAAGGGTCGCACCCAGGAGATCGAGCGGCTCATCGGCCGGTCGTTGCGTGCGGTCACCGACATGCGGGCGCTCGGCGAGACGTCGATTCGGCTCGACTGCGATGTCCTCCAGGCCGACGGCGGTACCCGCACGGCGTCGATCTGTGGCGCCTACGTCGCTCTGCACGACGCATGTGAGCGGCTCGTGCAGGCCGGCCACATCCCGGCCAATCCGCTGACCACGGAGTGCGTGGCGATCTCGGTCGGCATCGTCGACGGTCGCCCCGTTCTCGACCTGCCCTATCCGGAGGATTCGACCGCCGACGTCGACTTCAACGTGATCATGGACGGCAACGGCCAGCTGATCGAGGTGCAGGGCACTGCCGAGGGCAACACGTTCTCGCGAGCCGAACTCGACGCCCTGCTCGACCTCGCCGAGGGTGGCGTCGCCACCATCGCCGAGGCGCAACGCTCCGTGCTCGCCGACGCTCCCGCGCCTCGTACCCCCGGACGCTGATGGCCGATCTGCCCCGTCTGGTCTGTGCGAGCGCCAACCCCGACAAGGTCGCCGAGATCGCTCTCGTCCTTGACGGGCTCGTCGATCTTCAGCCTCGACCTGCGGGTCTTGGTGACGTGGTGGAGGATGCCCCCGATCTCGAGGGAAACGCTCGCCTGAAGGCCGTTGCCGTGTGCGAGGCGGCAGGAGCCCCTGCGGTCAGCGACGACACCGGCCTCGAGGTCGATGCGCTCGACGGTGCGCCGGGCGTCTTTTCGGCTCGCTATGCGGGCGACGATGTCAGCTATCAGGACAATGTCGACAAGTTGATGGCTGAACTCGAGCGGGTCGGCGCGCTGACCCCCGAGCAGCGCACGGCCCGATTCCGCACTGCCGTGATGGTCGTCTGGCCTGACGGTCGAGCGTTGAGCGTCGAAGGTGCCGTTGAGGGCCACATCGCACTCGTCCCGGCGGGCGATGGAGGTTTCGGCTACGACCCGGTGTTCGTTCCGGCCGAAGGAGACGGTCGCACGTTCGCGGAGATGGGTGACGACAAGCATGCGATCAGCCATCGCGGCCGGGCCTTCCGGGCCCTCGCCGAGGCGCTGCGCAGCGAGGACTAATCGTGGTTGAAGGTCGGCAGCGGGGTTGGGTGCTTGCTGCGCTCGGCATGTTGTTGGTCTCCACCGATTCCTATTTCGTCCGACTCGCCGACATCGACGGTTGGACGATGGCCTTCCTTGTCTCGGTTGTGTCGCTGCCGGTTCAATTGGTCCTCCAGAAAGTGGTGGAGGGTGGCGATGCCGTCGGCGCGTTCCGGGCCTCGCCCCGTGGGCTTGCCACGGTCGGGATCCTTTCGGGGGTCAGCCAGGTCTGCTTCATCACTGCGATCACGCGAACCGACGTGGCGAACGTGGTCGTGATCGTGGCGGCGTCGCCAATCATCGCTGCGGTCGTGGGGCGAGTGTTCTTCGGCGAACGAACGAATCGCCGCACCTGGATCGCGATCGGTATCACCGTGTGCGGTGTGGTGGTCGTGGTGTCATCGTCGATCGGTTCGCCCAACCTCGTCGGTGATCTGTTGGCGCTCACCGCCGTGGCGGCCTTCTCGACCAATATGAACGTGTGGCGTCGCTACCGGGAGCAAAGCCGCTTCATCGGCCTGTCGATCGCTGCATCGGTCACGATCGTGATCACGGTGTGGTTCGCCGCTCCGTTCGGGCTGTCGGCCCAGGTGTACCTCGCCGCGATCGGCATGGGCTTGCTGTTCAACCCGATCGGGCGCCTGTGCCTGACCTCTGCGCCTCGCCACGCGCCCGCCTCCGAGGTTGCGTTGTTCACGCCGGTGGAGACGCTGGCGGCGTCGGCGTGGGCCTGGATCGCCTTCAGCGAGCAGCCGTCGACGCGAACCTTTCTGGGTGGTGCGGTGATCTTTCTCGGGCTGCTCTACGGCACCGTCGGTCGGCAGGAGCCAGTCGCCATCGCTGACTAGGGTCTCGCTCATGCCGAAGGTGTTCGTCCATGGCAACCCCGAGTGCTCGGCGGTGTGGGATCTCCTCGTCGCCGAACTCGCCGATCGGTCGGTCGACGATGTCGTCCGGCTCTCGCCTCCGGGCTTCGGGGCGCCGGTACCCGATGGCTTCGAGGCGACGATGGCGGGGTACCACGCCTGGCTCGTTGCCGAACTCGAAGCGATCGACGGCCCGATCGACCTTGTCGGGCATGACTGGGGCACTGGTCATGTGGCGGGGATCGCCGCCGATCGCCCGGATCTGATCCGCTCCTTTGCGATGGACTGCGGCGGCTTGGTGCACCCTGACTATGTCTGGCACGACATGGCGCAGGCGTGGCAGACCCCGGAGGTGGGGGAGCAGGTCGTCGCAGCGATGACCGGAGCCTCGCGAGCTGACCGGTTGGCGATGTTCGAGGGCCTCGGTATGCCGGGCTCGATCGCCGAGGCGCATGCCGATGCTGTCGACGAGGCGATGGGTGCATGCGTTCTCACGCTTTACCGCAGCGCCGTGCCGCCTGCACTTTCGGAACTTGGGGCCCGTCTCCGGGCCGCAGTTCGGCGACCCGCCCTGTTCGTGATCGCCGAGCAGGACCCGTACGTGCCCGCCGACCTGGCGGTGTCGACCGCCGGCGATCTCGGCGGCACCGTTGTCCGTTTCGCTGACCAGGGGCACTGGTGGATGATTGGCAATCCGGCAGCGGCTGCGAGCGCGCTGGTCGACTTCTGGTCGAGCCTCGGCTGATCCTCGGTACCCCGAGCGTTCGCCGCTCGATCGATGGTGTGTTCGGCGACTGATGTCACGACGAACACCTGGTCGCCCGCTACACGAGTTGGGTGCGTCGCCCCTGTACCCTTCGGGCTTATGACCGAGATCAACCACGTCATCCCCCAAGTCGCCGAAGCGCCTTCCTTCGGCTCGCCGCAGGCCGACATCTTCAATCGTCTCCTCCAGGAGCGGATCGTCGTCCTCGGTACCGACGTCAACGACGGCATCGCCAACTACATCACCGCCCAGCTGCTCTACCTCGAGGGACAGGACGCAGAGAAGCCGATCTGGCTGTATATCAATAGCCCGGGTGGCTCGGTCACTGCCGGCATGGCGATCTACGACACCATGCAGTTTGTTCAGCCCGAGGTCGGCACCATCTGTATGGGACTCGGCGCGTCGATGGGGCAGTTCTTGTTGTGTGCCGGCGCACCGGGCAAGCGCTATGCGCTGCCGCACGCCCGCATCATGATGCATCAGCCCCTTGGCGGTGTTCAGGGGCAGGCCACCGACATCGCGATCCAGGCTGAGCAGATGGCCTACACGAAGCGTCTGCTGCAGGAGCGCATTGCGCAGCACACGGGCCAGACCTACGAGACGATCGAAGCTGACTCGGATCGTGATCGCTGGTTCACGGCCGAGCAGGCCAAGGAGTACGGCCTCATCGACCATGTCATCGTCAAGCGCGGTGAGATGCTCTAATCAGCGCTTGCGCTGACAGGCGGCTTCAGACGAGCAGGGTTAGGCGGTGCCGTTTCGGCGGCGCGCCTCGTACTCGGCGATGCTGATTTGTTCGCCCTCGGCGTCGACGCGTTCGGCATCGGCCGGTGGCAGCACTGCGCTCATGCCGTCGATCTTCTTCCATGTGGCGGTGGGAGCGTTGCCGTTGTCGTCGGGGACGTAGGGCGACGGGGCGACCCGAGCGTGTTTGACGATGTAGCGAGGACAGTTCACGAACTGTTCCATGATTGCGACGCGCACGATGAGTTCGGCGCCCGGGAACTCGCCGAGGAGTTCGTCGTCAGCGCTGACGGTGGCCTCGCCGTGAAGCCGGACCCGATGTGGGGTTTCGAAGTCGATGAACAGCAGTCCGACCTTGGCGGTGGCGGTGATGTTGCCCATGGAGAGGAACATGCCGTTGCCGTCGTAGCTGGGGAAGGCGACCGTGGTCGGATTGAGGACTTTCACGAAGCCGGCTGGCCCGCCCTTGTGCGAGACGGTGGGGAAGCCGTCGGCTCGCACCGTCGTGAGGAAGAAGAATTCTCGGCCGGCCAGGAAGTCGGCTGTGTCGTCATCGAGTTCGGGCTGGACGGTGATGGCCTGGAGCGTGTCGGCAAGCGCCCGCGAGTCGAAGTGGTCCTGGAGTGCTCGATGGTGCTCGTCGTAGAAGCTCACGAGCGTGCGGTCTCGGCGTTGCCCTTGAGTTCGGCGACGCCGGCTGCCCGATCGTCGTAACGGAAGAGCGCCGAGCCGCTGACGAAGACGTTCGCACCGGCTGCAGCGCACTCTTTGATCGTCTCGGCGTTGATGCCGCCGTCGACCTCGATATCGATGTCGTGACCGCCCGCATCGACCATCTGCTTGACCGCTTCGATCTTGGCGACGAGGGGGATGTAGGTCTGGCCCCCGAAGCCGGGGTTGACGGTCATGATCAGCACATGGTCGGTGACGTCGAGGACGTGCTGGATCGTGTCGGCCGGGGTGTGCGGGTTGAGCACCACGCCGGACTTTGCCCCCAGCTTTTGGATGTTGTCGAGCGAGCGGTGGAGGTGGGTGCACGCCTCGGCGTGCACCATGACGACCCCACATCCAGCGTCGACGTAGAGCGGTGCCATCTCGTCGGCGTTCACGACCATCAGATGGGCCTCGAACATGATGTCGGCAAAGGAGCGACAGCTCTTCACGATGTCGGGACCGATGGTGAGGTTGGGCACGAACACGCCGTCCATCACGTCCCAGTGGATTCGGTCGCACCCGGCAGCCTCGAGGGCGGCGATCTCATCGCCGAGACGGGCGAAGTCGGCGGGCAGAACAGATGGACTGATTTCGATCGGGCGCATCACGACGCGACCCTACCCGAGTCACCTGTCGACGGTTCGACCGATCAGGCTGGTTTCGGGTGGGCGCTGGATACCGTTTGCTCCGTGGAACTCCGCGTGACGGCGACATCGCGTGACGGGGCCGGGGTGGCCCGAGCCGAGGACGGACGAGTCGTCTTCGTCGAAGGAGCGCTCCCGGGCGAGTCGGTGACCGCCGAGGTCGTGCGTATCGACAAGCGCTGGTCGCGAGCCCGTGTGGTGACAGTGCTCGAGCCGTCACCCGATCGGGTGCCGGTGCCGTGTGCACACCAGCTGGAAGGGTGCGGTGGCTGCGACCTGTTGCACGTCACTCCTGACGCCCAGCTGACGATGAAGACCGCAATGGCGATCGATCAGCTCGCTCGGGCTGGGGTCGAGGTGCCCGACCCGACGATGCGGCGCCTGGTCGGCGACCAGGGGCGCACGACAATCCGTGCCGCTGTCCACGACGGCCGGGCCGGTTATCGGTCCCGTGGCTCTCACGACGTGGTGGTGCCCGACGAGTGCGACGCCGTCGACCCGTTGGCCGAGGAGTTGCTCGTCGACGGGCGCTATCCAGGTTCGGGCCGGGTGCTGATCCGAGTCGGCAACCGAACCGGCGACCGGATGGTGGTCGTCGAGCGCGACACGTTCGACGTGTCTGTACCGGACGACGTTGTCGTCGTTTCGGAGGCGCAACTCAAGAAGGGCAGGCGGGCGTGGATCCATGAAGAGATCGACGGCCGTCGACTTCGGGTGAGCGCCAATGCCTTCTTCCAGAATCGCCCGGCCGGCTGCGATGCCCTCGTCGACGAGGTGCGTTCGATGATCGAGGGTGCCCCGGAGGGTCATCTCGTCGACGCCTATGCCGGTGTCGGGTTGTTCTCGGCGACGGTCGGTCGCAACCGTCCGGTGATCGCGATCGAGCGGGGCCGTGACTCGGTCGCTGACGCTCGCATCAACCTGACCGCCCGTGAGGCCAGGATCGTGAAGGCCGACGTCGAGCGTTGGCGCCCCTCGCCGGCTCCCGTTGTGGTTGCCGACCCCGCTCGCGAAGGCCTGGGGAAGCGGGCGGTGAAGACCTTGTTGCGAGCCGACCCTTCCGTACTTGTCCTCGTTAGTTGCGACCCGTCCTCGTTTGGCCGCGACGCTGCCCTGCTGCTCGACGCTGGTCTGCATGTCGATCGATGGACCGTGCTCGACATGTTCCCGGGTACGAGTCACGTCGAGACGGTCGCCCGGTTCACCCGCTGAACGATCTCGCCTGAATCAGCCCAGCGGGAATGGTGTTGGCGCCGTCAATTCCCCGGCGGGCACCATGCGACGCAGCCGCCAGGCACCAGCGGAGTCCCGAGCCATCGTGACGTCGAGCGCGTTCTCACCCACGGTCACCGCGAACGTGATGGCTTCCCCGATCCCGACATCCTGGGCGATCGTCAGGGTTTCGCTCGCAATGGGCTCGGCATCGGTGACGTCGACCGGGAAGCCGGCGGTATCGAGTCGGGTGTCGAGCAACATCGCAACGAGACCGTGGTCGCGTGAGATCGATGGTGGTAGTTGCTCTGCGGCGCCGCGCTGACCGGTCTCGTCGAGGAGCAGATACAGCGAGACGTAATCGCCGAGTCCGACGAGCGTCACGATCGTGTCGAGGAGTTCCTGCGGTGAATCGTTGGGGAGCGTGCTGCGCCAGATGTCGCGGGGTTCGAGGTTCCGGGAGGGTGAGTCGACCGTCGGTGTTCCGCTGAAGGGAATCTGAAGGGGCGTGCCGTTGGCGAGTCGGGCTGAGCGGATTCGCCAACGCTCGTCGGAGGTCGGGGCGAGTTCGAAGACGACGTCGCTGCCGTTGGAGGAGAGGATGCCTTCGACGACCGCGCCGAACTGATCCGACGTTCGCAGGGTGAGCCCCTCGGCACCCGAGGCAAGATCGACGATGAACCCGCCGTTGGTCATCGCCTCTTCCATCGCCATCTCGAAGACGCGCATCCCGTCGAGGAAGTGGTCGCCGTTGCGTTCGATCGCCATCCGGGCCACGGCCGCCGGTTCGGCGTTCGGTGTGATGAGGCCGGTGAGGTCGTTTTCGCTGACCGCAGTGCTCACCGCCCGTTGTGCATCGGGGTGCAGAATCAGCGCCGCAGCGATGTAGTCGCGCCGAACGAACGCCGAGATGAACTCATCGACGGCCGCCTCGGGACCGCTCAGGTCGAGATCCTCGTAGGTGCGTGGCGGCGTGAAGGTCGACTCGACCTGTTGTGTGTCGTCACCGCCACCACCACCGCAGGAGGCGGTGACGAGAGCGAGGATCAACACGAGCAGGGTCCAACGACGCACCGGCGCTCGCACGGCGCAGACGGTACCGCGCGACGGCATGGCGTGCGTCAGCTTGCGAGGGCGCTCGGGTCGAAGAGGCGCTCGATCAACTCATCGGCGACCGGCCCGTAGTCCTCGTGAAGGGCAACCGTGCGGTGTGCGCGGTGGCGGAACGGCTCGACGAAGCGGTCGTGCATCGGCGCCACCGTCTCAGCGAACTGGCGTCGCACGTCGTCGGGCTCGCGTCCTCGTTCGGCGATATCGCGTTTGATGCGACGCTCGAGTCGGACGTCTTCGGGCACGTCGAGATACACGGCGAGGTCAAGGCGATCGGCGATCTCTTCGAAGCTCAGCAAGAGGATGCCTTCGATGATGACGATCGAGCGGGGCTCGACGATCGTGACCTCAGCGGTGCGGGTGTGGGTCGCGAAGTCATAGACCGGCGCAGCAATGCGCTCGCCGGCTCGAAGCGCCTCGACGTCGGCAGCGAAACGTTCGTGGTCGAGTGAGTCGGGGTGGTCGTAGTTGACCAGCGACCGGTCGGCAGGGGAGAGATGGCCCTGGTCGCGGTAGTAGGCGTCGAAGGCGAGGACCGACACCTGGTCAGGGCCGAGACGTTCGAGGAGGTGGCGGGTGAGGGTGGTCTTCCCGGCTCCGCTGCCGCCACAAATTCCGCACGTCCTCGTCACGGACGGTCAAGGTACCAATGTCGCGGCTTGCCTTCACCCCGTGGACGACCGATTCGGTACCAGAACGTGCCAAGCTCCCGTCATGGAGTCCCAGCGCACCCCGTCGAGCCGCGGTGAGATCGCCCCGTTCTTCGTGATGGAAGTCATGCGAGCTGCGGAGGAACGCGAACTCGCGGGCGGTCAGGTGTTGCATCTCGAGGTCGGTCAGCCGTCCACACCGGCTCCGGCCGGGGTCATCGAGGCCGCTCACCGTGCACTCGACGAGGACGTTCTCGGGTATACGACCGCTGCGGGCACGCCGGAGCTCCGTGCCCGTGTTGCTCGCCACTACGACGAGTGGTACGGCGTTGAGGTGAATCCCGATCGGTTGATGTTCACCGTCGGCGCGTCGGGTGCGTTCGTTGCTGCGTTCCTCGCCGCGTTCGATGTCGGTGATCGGGTCGTCGTCCCGTCGCCTGGCTACCCCTGCTACCGCAATGCGCTTGAGGCGCTCGGTTGTGAGGTTGTCGAAATGCCCACAACGCTCGAGACCCGCTTCCAACCCACGGTCGAACTCCTCGATCGCGTCGTCGCTGACGGCGGCCCGATTGCCGGTCTCGTCCTCTCGTCGCCGTCGAACCCCACGGGAACGATGCTCGACATCGACCGGATGGCCCAGATCACCTCGTGGTGCCGGGCCAACGGTGTGTGGTTCGTGAGCGATGAGATCTATCACGGCCTGTCGTACGGCGAGCCCGCTCCGACAGCGTTGCAGTTCGATCACGATGCGATCGTGATCAACAGTTTCTCGAAGTACTTCTCGATGACCGGGTGGCGGCTGGGGTGGTTGGTGATGCCCGAGGATCTGCGGGAGTCGCTCACGCGGATCGGCCAGAACGTCACGATCTCCGCGCCGACCCTCTCACAGCTCGGTGCGATCGCTGCCTTCGACTGTCACGACGAGTGTGAGGCCAATGTTGCCCGCTATGCGACGAATCGCACGGTTGTGCTCGATGGTCTGCGAGCGGCCGGTTTCGACGACCTCGCCCCGGCCGACGGCGCCTTCTACGTGTGGGCCGGCATTGATCATCTGATCGAGTCGGGGCGCACGACTGACAGCCAGGCGCTGTGCGCGAGCTGGCTCGACGAGCTCGGTCTCGCCTCGACTCCCGGGGTCGACTTCGACCCGACGCGAGGTCACCGGTTCGTGCGCTTCTCGTTCGCTGGCTCAACCGAGGATTGTGCCGAGGCGATGCGTCGCCTGAAAGACTGGACGATGTCATGACTGAACCAGACCGATTCCACCCGACTTCGTTCACCACGATCACGGTCGAGATCGATGAGGCCGCCAAGGTCGCCGTCGTCACGCTCGATCGACCCGAGGCCTACAACGCCTTCAGTCCCACCATGCAGGAGGAGTTGAAGTCCACGTGGCGGGCGTTCCGAAGCGACGATCGGGTCAACGCGATCGTGCTCACCGCCGCCGGCGACACGTCGTTCTGTGTCGGCATCGATCGAAACGAGGCCGAGTTCACCAACATGGCAGGTGACTCGCGTCTGTACGGCACGTCGAACAACTTCATGTACGACGATCCGGGTGACGACCTCGGGCCGAAATCGTGCGACCTCTGGAAACCGGTGATCTGTGCGGTCAACGGCATGGCGTGCGGGGGAGCGTTCTACATGCTCGCCGAGAGCGACATCATCATCGCTGCCGACCACGCCACCTTCTTTGATCCGCATGTCACCTATGGCATGGCGGCTGTCTACGAGCCGATGAAGATGCTGCAGTACATGCCGCTCGGTGAGGTGCTTCGCATGACGCTCCTCGGCAACCACGAGCGCATGTCGGCGGCAACAGCCCACCGCATCGGCCTCGTGAGTGAGGTCTGCCCGGCGGACGAGCTTATGGAACGCGCTCGGTGGGTGGCCGATGCGATCGCCTCACAGCCCGCAGTCGGCGTTCAGGCATCGCTGCGATCGATCTGGGCGGCGAACGACCTCGGTACCAAGCAGGCGCTGTCGATGGGGCCATCGCTGCTGACCACCGGTTTCGACATGACCGGTATGGAGGAGGGCAACGCCGCCTTTTCCTCGGGGAAGCGGATCGACCCTCGGACCCGCTGAGGCGGAGTCAGCCCTGGATTCTGGCCCGAGCCGCAGCCGATTTGTCGAGCCAGGTCTGGGCGATGAAGACGCCGTTGACTTCGACACCGGCGCCCCCGCCGGCAGCAGCGCCGCCACCGGCGCTCTCGGCTGGAGCGTTCGCTGCCGCTTCGGCGGCCTTGGCCGCCTCCTCGGCCTCGCGCTCGCGAGCCACGACGAAGACGTCGTAGTCCTTGGCGCTGACCAGAGAGGTGTGGTCGACGTGGCCGATGGCGTTGCCGTCGGGGAACCGGACCCAGTAGCGCTTCCAGGTCATGCCGTTGGCCACCGCCACCTTGCCCTGAGATCCCGCGGGATACCCCGAGATGTCGTCGACAAGGCGGACCTTGGCGCCGCGCTTGAAGGTCGAAGCCTGGAGTTCAGCAGTGGAAGGCACAGGGGGAATCTAGCGGCCGATGTCGCAGGGGGGCGACATCGACGGGACGGGATCGGATCCTCTGGGATCGGGTGAGAGGCGCGGTCTAGAGTCCGGCGATGGCTGCCTCCGCCACCTTGTTCGCCGACGCGTTCTCCGAGGACCCGTGGTGGTGGGGTGACGCCCCACCGGTGGCGTACGACGCCCATCCGCCGACGGGCTCCGACGTGGTGGTCGTCGGTGGTGGTTACGCCGGATTGAGCTGTGCCACCGAGCTGGCACTCGCCGGTCGTTCTGTCACCGTGCTCGACATCCGCCGTATCGGCGAGGGTGCATCGGGGCGCAATGCCGGACTCGTCTCGGGTCGGGCCGGAATCTCCAAGATGATCGATCTCGAGGCCTACGTCGGACCCGATCGGGCGGCGGCGATCCTCAACGAGGCTGACGAGGCCTATGTTCATTTCCAGCAACTCGTCGACACTCACGCACCCGGAGCGTTCCAGGACCGCGGCCGTTTCGTCGCTGCCCGTTCGAAGGCGGCCTTCCGCAAGCTCGAGAAGAAGTACGAGGAGTACCGCGACAGTGGCGAGGGTTCCGGGGTGACACTGATCCAGCCCGGCGACGAAGGCCGATTCGTTACCACCGACGCCTTCCACGGCGGGATGGCGGCCAGCGCGGCCGGTCTGGCTCACCCCGCAATGTTCGTCGACGGCCTCCGTCGCCGAGCCGAGGCCGCCGGAGTGTCGATCCACACGGGCATCCGGGTGACCGACATCGACTCGAGCGGCGTCGGTCCGCACACGATCACGGTCGCCTCGGGATCCGGCACGGCACGCGGCCACCGGCGGATCGCTGCAGGCGATGTCGTGATCGCCACCAACGGCTACACCGATCGGGTCGCGCCGTGGCATCGGGAACGCATCGTCCCGATGTCGTCGACGATCCTGGGACTCGAACGACTTGGTCGGGAACGGGTCGAGGCGCTCCTCCCGGCGATGACCGCCGTGATCGACACCAACCGGGTGATCGTCTACGCCCGTCCCACCCCGGATGGTGAGGGGATCCTGTTCGGGGGACGAGCTCGCTTCCGTCCTGTTTCGACGGCGACATCGGCTCGGATTCTTCACGACCAGATGCTCGAGATCTTCCCGACGCTCGCCGATGTGAAGATCACCAACGCATGGTCGGGGTTGATGGCGTTCACGGCGGACTATCTCCCCAAGCTGGGGGTGCGTGATCGGGTGCATTACGTGCTTGGTTGCAACGGTGGCTCCGGGGTGGTGTTGATGCCGTGGCTTGGTCGAGCGGTCGGGCGTCGTATTGCCGGCACCGACGATCCGACCCAGCCGATGTCGTCGCTCGCCGGGATTCCCTATGAGCGTCAGCCGCTGGGCGAGCACACCTCGAAGCTCGTGGCCGCGGCTGGGGTGTGGTACGGCTTACGAGATCGGATCGACGCCGTTTGGCCGTGATCGGCTGGGGGCCGGTTTCTGACGCGCCGTCAGGATTCGGTACGGTGGAGTCACCGCCGCACTTCGGGAGCCTGACATGACACCGGATCAGCTTGACTTCGTCCCGTTCGACGCCGACAACCACTACTACGAGGCGCTTGATGCGTTCACCCGCCACGTGCCCGAAGCGATGCAGCCTCGCATCGTGCAATGGGTCGAGATGGGTGGCCGGAAGCACCACCTGGTGGGCGGCAAGCTCTCCAAGGCCGTCGCCAACCCCACGTGGGATCCGATTGCGAAACCGGGGGCGTTGCGCCCCTACTTCGAGGGCAACCCGGAGCGACTCAACCCGCTCGAGATGCTCAAGGATCGTGAACCACTGCCGGCGTATTACATGGAACCTGCGGCGCGGGTGAAGATGATCGAACAGCAGGGCCTCCAGGGCGTGTGGCTGTTCCCCACCCTCGGCGTGCTGTACGAGGAGGTCATCAAGCACGACGTTGATGCCGTGGTCATGATGATGCAGGCCTTCAACCAGTGGCTCCACGACGACTGGACGTTCAACTACGAGAACACGATCTTCGCGGCGCCCTACATTGCGCTCGGCGATGTCGACGCCGCCGCGGCGGAGGTCGACAAGGTGCTCGGGATGGGGGCCAACGTGCTCGTCATGCGTCCCGCTCCCGTCACCACCCGCACCGGTGTGGTGTCACCCTTTAATCCGATGTTCGATCCGGTATGGGCTCGCATCAATGAATCGGGCGTGCCGCTCGTGATCCATGCGGCGGACTCCGGCTACTCGTCGCAGGGTTACGCCGACGATGCCTTCTCGTCGCTTGCGGGTGGCGGTGGCGCCGGCCCGTCGCTCAAGGGGTTCGCTATCGAACGCGCGGCGCAGGACTGGTTGATCCAGGCCGTCTTCGAGAAGATCTTCGACCGGTTCCCCAACCTGCGCTTCGCCTCGATCGAGAACGGCTCGGACTTCCTTGGCCCGATGTTCCGGAAGTTCGATCAGACCGCCAAGAAGTCGTACTGGTGGTTTGACAACCATCCGGTCGACACGTTCAAGCAGCACGTTTGGGTCAATCCGTTCTGGGAAGACGACGTCGATGAGGTCGTCGAACTCATGGGTGCCGATCGGGTGATCTTTGGTTCTGATTGGCCTCACATCGAGGGGATGCCTCAGCCGTTGGACTATCTCGTCGAGCTCAAGAATCTCGACGCCGAGCAGACCAAGCGGGTCATGCTCGACAACGTCTTGGAGCTCAACACGCCCCAGCCGCTGTAGTCGGCGGGGGGAGCGTGCGGGGAGATTCTGACGCTCCCGACTTCACAGTCCTGTGAACGATCATTAACATCGAAGCCATGAGTGACATGTCGATCGAGGAGATCCGCGCCGAAGTGGAGGCGTGGCTGGACGAGAACTGGGACGAGTCCCTCACCGTCGGTGACTGGTGGGACCGTCTCGGCCCGAGCGGGTATGCCCACCCGATGCTCGGCACCAACGCCTACGGCAAGGGCCTCACCCAGGCGCAGGCGGCTGCGGTGATGGCCACCATGGCTGATCGGGAGGTCATGGGGCCGCCCACCGGACTGGGCCGCATGCTCGCCGCCCCGACCATTGCCACCCACGGCACCCAGGAGCAGATCGACGAGTTCCTTCCGCCGATCCTCGACGGTTCCGTCGGCTGGTGCCAGCTGTTCTCCGAGCCCGGTGCTGGTTCTGACCTCGCCGGCCTCACCTGCAAGGCCGAGAAGGACGGTGACGAGTACATCATCACCGGCCAGAAGGTCTGGACGTCTGGCGGCCAGATCGCCGACATGGGCATGCTGATCGCCCGAACCGATCCCAATGCCCCGAAGCACAAGGGCATCACCTACTTCGCGATCGACATGCACCAGCCGGGCATCACCGTGCGTCCGCTGGTCGAGATGACCGGCAAGGCGCTCTTCAACGAGGTCTTCATCGATGAAGCCCGTGTCCCTGCGGCCAACATCATCGGCGACCTCAACCAGGGTTGGGCGGTTGCCAACACCACACTGATGTTCGAGCGGGCCTCGCTTGGCTCGGCCGGTAAGTCGCCGGCGTCGGCTGCTGGCTCGGGCATGAGGTCCGTGCGTCACGAACCCGTCACCAAGTTCAACAAGCGGACTTCGGGCGAAGGCGGCGTCCCGCCGCTTGGCATGGGCCTGTGGCGTTATCTGGTCGACATGGCCGAGAAGTCGGGCAAGAACACCGACCCGGTCCTGCGTCAGGAACTCATCAAGCTCTACTCGCTGATCGAGGTCAACCGTCTTTCGATCCAGCGGGCGAAGGATCCCAAGCAGCGCACCGGTGCTGAGCCCAACATCGGCAAGCTCACCATGTCGGAGCTGTTCCGCAGCTTCCGAGAGGTCGGCCTGCAGGTCATCGGCGCCGACGGCATGTTGCTCGGTGAGTCCGAGACCCAGACGGGTGGAGCGGTCGGTGAGATCGCAATGTTCTCGCCTGGTCCGTCGATCTACGGCGGTACCGACCAGATTCAGCAGAACATCATCGGCGAGCGTGTTCTCGGCCTGCCCCGCGAGCCGGGTCCGGGCAAGGACACACCGTTCTCAGAACTTCCCAAGAACTGATCGCATCAAGAACGATCTCGCGAGGAACACGCCTCGGCACAAAGCCGGGGCGTGTTCCCGTTTTCGGCCATCGGTGCGGCGCGCTGGTCCTCTCCTGACCCAAAGGCGGCACGCAGTGCAACCCGGAGGGCTGACATCCGAGCCGTCGTCGACGCTGAGGCCTCAGGCGGGCAGGAGCACCGACTGGATCTCGGTGAAGGGTCCGAACCCCTCGGGGCCGAGTTCGCGGCCGATGCCGCTCTTCTTGAAGCCGCCGAACGGACTCGCCATGTCGAGGATCGCAGCGCTGTTGACGGCGACGACACCGGTGCGGACCTGGCCGGCGATCTCGGCGGCCCGGTCGATGTCGGTGGTCCACACCGAGCCCGAGAGTCCGTAGTCGGAATCGTTGGCGATGGCGATCGCCTCCTCGATGGTGGAGTACCGGATGCACGACAGCACCGGCCCGAAGATCTCCTCGCGAGCGATGGTCATGTCGTTGGTGACCCCGGCGAACACAGTGGGCTGCAC
>NZNH01000079.1 GCA_002694825.1 Acidimicrobiaceae bacterium
GCGAGAAGGCCCGTGAGGTGCGCGACACCTCGATGAAGGTCCCGCATGGCGAGGTCGGCAAGGTCATCGACGTCAAGGTGTTCGACCGTGACGCCGAGTCGGTCGGCGGCGAGCTGGCGCCTGGCGTCAACCAGCTGGTGCGGGTCTATGTCGCCCAGAAGCGCAAGATCAGCGTCGGCGACAAGCTCGCCGGTCGCCACGGCAACAAGGGCGTCATCTCCAAGATCCTCCCGATCGAGGACATGCCCTACACCGCCGATGGTCAGCCGGTCGACATCATCCTGAACCCGCTCGGTGTTCCGTCTCGAATGAACGTCGGCCAGGTGCTTGAGGCCCACCTCGGCTATGCCGCCCGATGGGGCTGGGACATCAACGGCGAGAAGGTCGGTGACGCCCCGGTGCGCGGCACGGAGACCAAGACCCGACCGACCACCAAGCCCTCGACCTTCATCGCCACCCCGGTGTTCGACGGTGCGAAGTGGGACGAGAAGGAACTCGCCGGCGACAAGCCGGTGATCGTTGACATCCTCGACAACCTCAACCCCGAGTCCAACGACGGCGAGACCCGCCTCATCCAGACCGACGGCAAGCAGACCTTGTTCAACGGGCGCACCGGTGAGGCCTTCGACAACCCGATCATGACCGGGTACGTCTACATCTTGAAGCTGGCGCACCTCGTCGACGACAAGATCCACGCCCGCTCGACTGGCCCGTACTCGATGATCACCCAGCAGCCGCTCGGTGGTAAGGCCCAGTTCGGTGGCCAGCGNTTCGGNGAGATGGAGGTGTGGGCGCTTGAGGCGTACGGCGCTGCCTATCTGCTGCAGGAGCTGCTCACCATCAAGTCCGACGACGTCCTCGGCCGTGTGAGGGTCTACGAGGCGATCGTCAAGGGCGAGAACATTCCGGAGCCGGGCATCCCCGAGTCCTTCAAGGTGCTCATCAAGGAGATGCAGGCGCTGTGCCTCAACGTCGAGGTGCTCTCGCACGACGGTCAGGAGATCGAGATGCGCGAGCTCGACGAAGAGACATTCCGCACGGTCGAGGAGCTGGGGATCGACATCTCACGGCCCGAACGTGGATCCGACGAAGAAGACGCAGCCCGCGCCGCCGCTCGTGCGGCCCGCGTCTGAGCCCAACAAGAACTGAGAGAGGACAGTCATGCTCGACGTCAACGATTTCTCCAACCTGAAAATTGGGCTCGCGACCGCAGACAGCATCCGCATGTGGTCCAACGGTGAGGTCAAGAAGCCCGAGACCATCAACTACCGCACGCTCAAGCCCGAGAAGGANGGNCTCTTCTGCGAGAAGATCTTCGGTCCGACCAAGGACTGGGAGTGCGCCTGCGGNAAGTACAAGCGGGTTCGCTTCAAGGGCATCATCTGTGAGCGCTGTGGCGTCGAGGTGACCCGCTCGAAGGTTCGCCGTGAGCGGATGGGCCATATCGAGCTCGCCGCCCCGGCCGTGCACATCTGGTACCTGCGTGGCACCCGTTCGTGGCTCGCCTACCTCCTCATGGGCACCGANCCCAAGGAAGAGCTCAAGGCCAAGCAGCTCGAGAAGGTCATCTACTTCGCTGCCAACCTCGTTATCTCTGTCGACGAGGAGCGCCGTGACGAGGATCTCGCTNCGCTGGAGACCGAGGTCGTCGGTGAGCGTGAGGCCATCGACAAGGACATGGAGCTCGATCTCGCTCGCCGCAGCGAGGATCTCGAGTCCGAGCTTGCCGACCTTGAGAAGGACGGCGCCAAGGAGACCGAACTCAAGGCGGCTCGCCGGCAGGCCGACAAGGACCTCGCCGAGATCCGCGAACAGTTCGAGTTCGAAAAGGAGATCCTCGATCGGGCGTGGGACGAGTTCAAGTCCCTCCACGGCCGTCAGATCATCGAGGACGAGATGTTGTGGCGTGAGCTGCAGGATCGCTGGGGCGACTACTTCGACGGCGGCATGGGTGCCGACGCGATCGCCCGCCTCGTCGAGCATCTCGACTTCGACGATGAAGAAGCCAAGCTCCGCGAACAGATCGACCCGCCAGAAGGCGTGAAGGGTCTCAGCGCGCAGCGCAAGCAAAAGGCGATCAAGCGGCTGAAGATCGTCGCTGCGTTCAACCGCCGCGACGAGTACGGCCGCCGCATCAACGACCCGCGCGCCATGATCCTCGACGTCGTGCCGGTGATCCCGCCGGAGCTTCGTCCGATGGTCCAGCTCGATGGTGGCCGCTTCGCGACCTCCGACCTCAACGACCTGTACCGCCGTGTCATCAACCGCAACAACCGCCTGAAGCGGCTGCTCGATCTCGGTGCGCCCGAGATCATCGTGAACAACGAAAAGCGCATGCTCCAGGAAGCCGTCGACGCGTTGTTCGACAACGGGCGTCGTGGCCGTCCGGTCACCGGCCCCGGCAACCGGCCGCTGAAGTCGCTGTCCGACATGCTCAAGGGCAAGCAGGGCCGCTTCCGCCAGAACCTNCTCGGCAAGCGAGTCGACTACTCGGGCCGTTCGGTCATCGTGGTCGGCCCGACCNTGAAGTTCCACCAGTGCGGTCTGCCGAAGATCATGGCGCTCGAGCTGTTTAAGCCGTTCGTCATGAAGCGTCTGGTCGACACCGAACTCGCCCAGAACATCAAGTCGGCCAAGCGCATGGTTGAGCGCCGTCGCCCGCAGGTGTGGGACGTTCTTGAGGACGTCATCAAGGAGCATCCGGTGCTCCTGAACCGTGCACCGACTCTGCACCGTCTCGGCATCCAGGCGTTCGAGCCGGNGCTGGTCGAGGGCAAGGCGATCAANCTGCACCCGCTGGTCTGCNCCGCNTTNAACGCCGACTTCGACGGNGACCAGATGGCGGTCCATCTGCCGCTGTCCGCCGAGGCGCAGGCCGAGGCACGGGTGCTCATGCTCAGCGCCAACAACGTGCTCAGCCCGGCCAACGGCCGCCCGCTGGTCACGCCCACGCAGGACATGATCATCGGTGCGTACTACCTCACCGATCTCGTGGAGGACGCCAAGGGTGCCGGCCGGGTGTTCCGTGATATCGACGAACTGATGGCGGCGTACGAACTCGGCGACGTCGACATCCACGCCCCGATCCAGTACCGCGTGCCCGAGCTCATGCGGGCCCCCGCCAACGGCGAGGCCGCCCAGTACGAGACCACCACGGTCGGTCGTGCCTTCTTCAACGAGGCGCTCCCTGCGGAGTACCCGTTCGTCAACGAGAAGGTCGGCAAGAAGAAGATGGGCGAGCTGGTCGACACGCTTGCCCGTGGCTACGACAAGAACGTCGTGGCGGTCGCGCTCGACGCCATCAAGGACATGTGCTTCCAGTACGCCATGAAGTCGGGCCTCACGGTCTCGATCGACGACGTGGCGACCCCGGCGGAGAAGGGCGAGATCCTCGACCGTCACGAAAAGCAGGCCGACAAGATCGAGCAGCAGTTCCGTCGCGGCATCATCACCGATGGTGAGCGCCAACAGATGGAAGTCGAGGTCTGGTCCAAAGCCACCGAAGAGGTGACCAACCGGATGAAGGAAGGCCTCGAGAGCCAGCAGTTCAACCCAGTCAACATGATGGTCGACTCGGGTGCTCGAGGAAACATGATGCAGGTCCGCCAGATTGCGGGCATGCGAGGCCTCGTCGCCAACCCTCGTGGTGACATGATTCCCCGCCCCATCAAGAGCAACTTCCGCGAAGGCCTGAAGATGCTCGAGTACTTCATCGCCACGCCGGGCGCCCGCAAGGGACTCGTCGACACGGCGCTGCGTACGGCGGACTCCGGCTACCTGACCCGTCGCCTCGTCGACGTGGCGCAGGAGCTCATCATCAACGAGGAAGATCCATTCGATCGCACCGGCCCCGTGCCCGGCATCTGGATCGACGACGTCATGCCCGACACCGCCAACAAGCGCACGCATCTGGAATCGCGCCTGTTCGGCCGTGTCCTCGCCGACGACGTCACCCTTGCTGACGGGACCGTCTACGAGCGTGGCCTGATGATCGGCGACGACGAACTCGACGCGCTCCGCGACGACGAAGCGGTCAACCGGGTTCGCGTGCTGTCGCCGCTGACCGACGACTCCGCGTTCGGCATCGCCTCGGCGAGCTACGGCATGTCGCTCGCCACCGGCGGCAACATCGAGCTCGGTGAAGCGGTCGGCGTCATCGCTGCCCAGTCGATCGGTGAGCCGGGTACCCAGCTCACGATGCGGACCTTCCACACCGGTGGTGTGGCCGGTGCGCAGGACATCGCCGGCGGTCTGCCCCGCGTGGTCGAGCTCTTCGAGGCTCGCACCCCGAAGGGCAAGGCCACCTTGGCCCGCACGTCCGGTGTGGTCCGGGTCGGCGAGGACGACGGCCGTGGCCGCGAGATCCTCATCATCGCCGACGACGGCGACGAGGATGCCTACACGATCCCGTCGGGCGCCCGTCTCGAGGTCACCGATGGGCAGGAGATCCGGGCCGGCGACGCGATCGTCGAGGGGGCCCGGGATCCCAAGGAACTGCTCGAGATCAAGGGCGTGCGGCCCACCCAGGAGTACCTCGTGAACGAGGTGCAGAAGGTGTACCGCGACCAGGGCGTGTCGATCCACGACAAGCACATCGAGCTGATCGTGCGGCAGATGACCAAGCGCATCCTGATCTCGGAGCCGGGTGACACCGACTTCTTGCCGGGGTACCAGGTCGACCGCAAGCTGTTCACCGACACCAACCGTCGTGTGGTCGAGGAAGGCGGGAAGCCCGCCGAGGGCCGCCCGATGCTCATGGGCATCACCAAGGCCAGCCTCGCCACCGAGTCCTGGTTGTCGGCGGCCTCCTTCCAGGAGACCACCCGGGTGCTCACCGAAGCCGCCATCGAGTCCAAGAGCGACTCGCTGCACGGCCTCAAGGAGAACATCATCATCGGCAAGCTGATCCCGGCCGGTACCGGTATGAACGAGTACCGCAACATCCGCACCGAGGCCCCTGACTTCGAGCCGATGGAGTACTACTCGTCGAGCGACGAAGACGATCAGGACCTCTCCGAGTGGCTCGCTGGCCGCTCGGAAGCGGGTGCCGATGTGATCACCATGCCAAGCAGCGACGCCTAGCTCGTCACTGAGTTCGGAAGCGGCGGGACCCACGGGTCCCGCCGTTCCGCGTTTTCGCGCGACGCGCGGGTTGAGGTTCCCTCGTTCCGCTCCTAGCCTTTACCGCTGGTCTTGACGCGCGTGCCGCGGGCACCGCTGTGTCGGCCGTCTTCGCAACTTTCGTTCATCCTGTTCTCTCATCGAGGAAGCATTTCCGTGCCCACCATTCAGCAGTTGGTCCGCAAGGGCCGCGAGACCAAGCGCCGCAAGGAAGCCACGCCGGCACTCAAGGGCGCCCCGCAGCGTCGTGGCGTTTGCACCCGCGTCTACACCGCCACCCCGAAGAAGCCGAACTCGGCGCTTCGCAAGGTCGCCCGTGTGCGTCTCACGTCCGGCACCGAAGTCACCGCCTACATCCCCGGTGAGGGCCACAACCTGCAGGAGCACTCAATCGTGCTCGTACGTGGCGGCCGTGTGAAGGATCTTCCCGGTGTCCGTTACAAGATCGTCCGTGGCACGCTCGACACCTCCGGCGTGCGCGACCGTAAGCAGGCCCGCAGCCGTTACGGCGTGAAGAAGGAAGGCTGATCATGCCGCGCAAGGGCCCCGCAACCCGTCGGGAAATCGTCGGCGATCCGATCTACAAGTCGGTTCTCGTCACCCAGTTCGTCAACAAGATCCTGCAGCGCGGCAAACGCAGCACCGCCGAGCGCATCATGTACGACGCCCTTGACCTCGTGCAGGAGAAGACGGGCGATGATCCCGTCTCCGTCCTGAAGCGTGCGGTCGACAACGTCCGCCCTCAGCTTGAGGTTCGCAGCCGCCGTGTCGGTGGCGCGACCTACCAGGTGCCCGTTGAGGTCCGCCCCCGCCGCGCCACCACGCTCGCGATCCGTTGGATGGTCGGCTTCTCTCGTGATCGTCGTGAGCGCACGATGGCCGAGCGCATGGCCAACGAAATTCTCGACGCCAGCAACGGCATCGGCGCGTCGTGCAAGCGTCGTGAAGATCTCCAGAAGATGGCGGAAGCCAACAAGGCCTTCGCCCACTACCGCTGGTAGCGCTCCGACGGAAGTCTCTGCACGAGCACTACCCTTTTCCTACGACCGGGCAATGAGCTTCAGCTGAAGCGGCCCGGTCGTGGTGTGTCCCCGCACCGAACCATTTCCACCTGAGGAAGACCCAGATCCATGGCTGAGAAACGAACCCCCCTCGCCAAGACCCGCAACATCGGGATCATGGCGCACATTGACGCCGGTAAGACCACCACCACCGAGCGCATCCTCTACTACACCGGTCGTTCCTACAAGATCGGTGAGGTCCACGACGGCGCCGCCACGATGGACTGGATGGAGCAGGAGCAGGAGCGTGGCATCACGATCACCTCTGCCGCCACGCACTGCATCTGGGACGACCACCGCATCAACATCATCGACACCCCGGGCCACGTCGACTTCACCGTCGAGGTGGAGCGTTCGCTTCGTGTGCTCGACGGCGCCGTCGCCGTGTTCGACGGTGTGGCCGGTGTGGAGCCTCAGACCGAGACGGTCTGGCGTCAGGCCGATCGCTACAACGTGCCCCGCATGTGCTTCGTCAACAAGATGGACCGCACCGGCGCCGACTTCTACTTCGTGCTCGGCACGATCAAGGAGCGCCTCACCGAGAACGTCGCCGTGCTCCAGCTGCCGATTGGGGCGGAGAGCGAGTACGCCGGCCTCGTCGACCTCGTGAAGATGAAGGCGCTCGTGTGGCAGGGCGAAGACCTCGGCGCCAGCTGGGATGAAATCGACATCCCGGCCGAACTCGTTGACGATGCCGAGATGTATCGCTCGGAGCTGCTCGACACGCTCGCCGACTTCGACGAGGACCTCATGATGAAGGTGCTCGAGGACGAAGAGATCACCGAGGACGAGATCAAGGCGGCCGTGCGCAACGGCACGCTGAACCATGGCCTCGTCCCGATCCTCAACGGCACGGCGTTCAAGAACAAGGGCGTTCAGCCCCTGCTCGATGCCGTCGTCGACTTCCTGCCGTCGCCGCTTGACGTGCCGCCGATCCAGGGTGAGAACCCTCGCACCGGTGAGACCGACGAGCGCAAGGCCGACGCCTCCGAGCCGTTCGCCTCGCTGGCATTCAAGATCATGACCGACCCCCACGTTGGCCGCCTCACCTACTTCCGGGTGTACTCAGGCAAGCTCGACAAGGGCGATCAGGTGCTCAACACCCGTACCTCCAACAAGGAGCGGGTGGGCCGCATCCTCGAGATGCACGCCAACGATCGCGTCGACAAGGACGCCGTCTTCACCGGCGATATTGCCGCCGGCATCGGCATCAAGAACACTCGCACCGGCGACACCCTGTGTGATCCCGGCAAGCCGATCACCCTGGAGAATCTCGACTTCCCCGAGCCCGTGATCCATGTGGCCGTGGAGCCCAAGTCCAAGGCCGACCAGGAGAAGATGGGCAAGGCCCTGCAGGCGCTCGCCGAAGAGGACCCGACCTTCCAGGTCCGCACCGACGAAGAGACCGCGCAGACCATCATCGCCGGGATGGGCGAGCTCCACCTTGAGGTGCTCGTCGACCGCATGATGCGCGAGTTCAAGGTCGAGGCGACCGTCGGCAAGCCGCAGGTGGCGTACCGCGAGACGATCACCCAGGCGACCGTCGACCACCAGTACACCCACAAGAAGCAGACCGGTGGTACCGGTCAGTTCGCCGTGATTCAGGCGACTCTCGAGCCCTACTCCGATGGGGAAGAGGAGTACGCCTTCGAGTCACAGATCTCCGGTGGTGCCATTCCGAAGGAATACATCAAGCCGGTCGATGACGGTGTCCGTGAGGCCATGAGCAACGGTGTGCTCGCCGGCTTCCCGACCGTGAACATCAAGGTCACGCTCACCGACGGCAAGACGCACGACGTCGACTCGTCGGAGATGGCCTTCAAGATCGCAGGCAACGCGTGGTTCCGCGAGGTCGCCCCTCGCTGCAAGCCCACGCTTCTTGAGCCGATGATGGCCGTTGAGGTCGTCACCCCCGACGACTACCTCGGTGATGTCGTCGGCGATATGAACTCTCGTCGCGGGCAGGTGCAGGGCACCGAGCAGCGCGGCCAGAACCAGGTCGTGAACGCACTCGTGCCGCTCTCCGAGATGTTCGGATACAGTACGGACCTGCGTTCACGCACGCAGGGGCGGGCTACGTACACGATGCAATTCGATTCGTACCAGCCCACGCCTGCAAACGTCCAGGAAGAGATCGTCGCCCGCGTCCGCGGCGAGTGATCGTCTCCTAACCCCAATTCACGAAGACAAAGACAAGGAAATACGTCATGGCCAAGGAGACGTTCGAGCGGACCAAGCCCCACGTCAACGTGGGGACGATGGGCCACATCGACCACGGCAAGACCACGCTCACCGCTGCGATCACCAAGGTGCTCGCCGACAATGTTGAGGGTTCGTCGTTCACAGAGTTCGAGAACATCGACAACGCGCCCGAAGAGCGCGAACGCGGCATCACCATCAACGTGTCGCACGTGGAGTACGAGACGGACAACCGTCACTACGCCCACGTCGACATGCCCGGTCACGCCGACTACATCAAGAACATGATCACCGGTGCGGCCCAGGTCGACGGCGCCATCCTCGTGGTGTCCGCTGCTGACGGCCCGATGCCCCAGACCCGTGAGCACGTGCTGCTCGCCCGTCAGGTCGGCGTGCCGAAGATCGTTGTTGCGCTCAACAAGGTCGACATGGTCGACGACGAGGAGCTCCTCGAGCTCGTCGAGATGGAGGTGCGCGAGCTCCTCAACGAGTACGACTTCCCGGGTGACGACACCCCGGTCGTGCACGTCTCGGCGCTGAAGGCCCTTGAGGGCGACGCTGACTTCGCCGGCAAGATCATGGAGCTCATGGCGGAGGTCGACGAGTACGTCCCGACCCCCGAGCGCGACCTCGACAAGCCCTTCCTCATGCCGATCGAGGACGTCTTCTCGATCACCGGCCGTGGCACCGTGGTGACCGGCAAGGTCGAGCAGGGCGCCATCCACACCGGCGACGAGATCGAGATCGTCGGCATCAAGGACACCTCGAAGACCACCTGCACCGGTGTTGAGATGTTCCGCAAGCTCCTCGACGAGGGTCAGGCCGGCGACAACATCGGCGCCCTTCTTCGTGGTGTCGACAAGGACGAGGTCCAGCGTGGCCAGGTGCTCGCCGCTCCCGGCAGCATCACCCCGCACACCGAGTTCGAGGCCCAGGTGTATGTCCTCTCCAAGGAAGAGGGTGGCCGCCATAAGCCGTTCTTCACGAACTACCGCCCGCAGTTCTACTTCCGCACCACGGACATCACCGGCACCATCACCCTCCCCGAGGGCACCGAGATGTGCATGCCCGGCGACAACACCGAGATGCACGTCGAGCTGATCAACCCGATCGCCATGGACGAGGGTCTGCGTTTCGCCATCCGTGAGGGTGGCCGCACCGTGGGCGCCGGTTCGGTGACCAAGATCCTCAAGTGAGCATCTGATGGCTGCAGGACAGAAGATCCGCATTCGGCTGAAGGCCTATGACCACGAGGTCATCGACCAGTCGACGAAGAAGATCGTCGAGACGGTGAAACGCACACAGGCCGAACTGTCGGGTCCGATCCCGCTGCCGACCGAGAAGCATCGCTTCACGGTCATCAAGGGTCCGTTCAAGGACAAGGATTCTCGGGAGCATTTCGAGATGCGTATCCACAAGCGTCTCCTCGACATCCTGGATCCTTCGCCCAAGACGGTGGACTCGCTGCAGCGGCTCGATCTGCCTGCCGGCGTCGATATCGAGATCAAGATCCAGCAGGCCTAGTCGCCTGCCGCGATCGGAACGAGAAGAGCCTCGGGCCTCGGCCCGGGGCTCTAGTTCGTTTTCGATGAATTGTCGAGGAGGCGTCCGCCGAGCTCTGCGAGGCCGCTCTCCCGATTTGTGTCAGGATCTCCTGATCGACCTGCGCGCTGGCCTTTCGTACACTCCCAGCGAACGGTCTCTTGGGGGAGAGCAGCGATGACGAAGACCCGCGCCACAATCACCGGCTGGGGCAAGTGCGTGCCGCCGGTGAAGCTGACCAACGCCGATCTCGAGCAGATGGTTGACACAAGCGATCAGTGGATCGTCGAACGCACCGGGATGCACGAGCGCCGCATCAGCCATGTCGAGGTCACCGATCTTGCCGAAGTTGCTGCGAAGCGGGCGCTGGCAGCGGCCGGCGTTGAGCCGACCGATATCGATCTTCTCGTGCTCGCCACGGTCACGCCGGAAATCACGCTTCCGAGCAACGCCTGCTTCCTGCAGGAGCGACTCGGTGCAGTCAACGCTGCCGCATTCGATCTGAATGCAGCGTGCAGCGGCTTCGTGTACTCGACGGCGGTCGCCTCGTCGATGATCGAAGCGGGTATCGCCCAGCGTGCCCTCGTGATCGGGGCCGAAAAGTTGCACTTCTTGATGGACTACCACGACCGCAACCACTGCATTCTGTTCGGCGACGGCGCCGGTGCGGCGATTTACGAGGCCCGCGCCGACGGTTCCGGTGTGCTTGCCAACGATCTCGGTGCCGACGGCAAGGCTGGCCAGGCGATGGTGTCGCCTGCGCTTGGCACCCGTGGCCAACTCGACCGACCCCGTGATCCCGCTATCGACAGGCTCCATTTCGAAGGCCAGACGGTCTTCAAGCACGCCGTGCGAGGCATGGAGGGATCGGTGCGCCGAACCCTCGACGAGGCAGGCCTCAATGTCGACGATGTCGACCTGGTCGTGCCTCACCAGGCCAACTTCCGCATTATCGAAGCGACCTGTAATCGGCTCGGTGTGCCGATGGAGAAGGTTGTGCTGAACATCGCCGACCACGGCAACACTTCGGCTGCGTCGATTCCTATGGCGTTGAACGACGCCCTTGCCGACGGCCGAATCCAGCCCGGGGCGACCGTGTTGTTCACCGCGTTCGGTGGCGGTCTCACTTGGGGCTCCAACGTCATGGTGTGGGGCGATCGAATCGAGCCGGTGGCAACGAGCGACGCCGACCTGCCACCGACCGACAAGACGGTGTTCGACCTGCTCGAGACGAACCGGGCGTTCTTTGCGCCTTTCCACCAGGCCAGCTCCGGTTCCTGAGCCCGCAACCGGGACCAGAGCCATCTCTTTTGTGTGGCCCTCGTCCCGGAATGGTGTGACCTTCGGCAGTTCCTTCTCAAGGGGTGGGTCGAGCGTCCCGTTGCGGTCCTGAGGTGTTGCGGAGTTGACCTCCGTGCAGGAAAGGACCTTTCAGGATGACCATTCGGGTGTTTCTTCTCGACAGCCACGAATCCGTTCGCAAAGGATTGCGAGCCGTGCTCGACCGTGAGGACGACATGGAGATCGCCGGTGAGGCTGACACGGTTACCGCCGGCCTCGCTCGAATCGAGGCCACCCGGCCAGACGTCGTGCTCGCCGATCTCATGCTTTCCGACGGCGGCGGCCTCGGTGTTTGCCGTCTCATCAAGGCCCGCAGGCCCGGGGTGGCCTGCCTCGTTCTCGGTGCCCACGGCAGCGACGGCGCACCGTCAGTGGCCGACCGCGCCGATGCCCCAGGCTTTTTGCTCACCCGCACCACCAGCCGGGCCTTGTTGCGGTTGATTCGGTATGTCGCCACCGGCGGCTCATCGGTCGATCCGGTCTGTTCTGGTGGACTCGATGAGCGTTTCCGTACCAGTGAGTTCGATGACGACGATGTGCCGACTCTCCGCGGCTTGAGCCCGCAGGAACGTCGACTGCTCGACCATCTGGCTGAGGGACTCACCAATCCTCAGATCGCGGAGCGCATGAATCTCGCCGAGAAGACGGTGAAGAACTATGTGTCGAATCTGCTGCGGAAGCTCAATGCAGGGAGCCGAACGGAAGCCGCGGTGTTCGTCACCAACCTGTGGGTCGATGGGCAACGTCGTCACGGACTCGCCGGTGGTGTCACCAATCCCGTGTAGGCCGCCATCGCCCCGTCAGGTGATGCGCCGCCCGCGCCGGGTGGCGCTTTCTGTGAGGGCGTCCTCTTCCACCTCGAAATGCTGCCGGTAGCCGGAGATGAACGCCTGCATCGTGGCGGCGAACGGCAGGGCCAGAAGCGCACCGACGACACCGAGCAGCGCTGAGCCGACCAGCACGGAGCCGTAGGCCACGGCGACGTGGATTTCCATCGTCTGGGCGGTGACCTTCGGGGCGAAGAGATAGTTCTCGATTTGTTGGTAGGCGAGAACCACGAGGAGGACGAAGAGGCCGGTCCGGGGTGTGTCAATCAGGGTGATCAGGATCGGCAGGGCGCCGGCGATGTACGTGCCCACCACGGGGATGAACTGGCTCATGATGCCGACCCAGAGGGCCAGCGGTACCGAGAACGGCACGTTCAGCATTTCGAAGGCGATCCAGTGGGCGATCGCCGAGAGCACCGCCAACACGCCCCTGGAGAAGATGTAGCCACCAGTTTTCTCGATTGCGAGATCCCACACACTCAGCACGGTGCGCTGGCGGGCTGGAGGAAGAAACGAACAGACGGTCCGGCGGAGTTTCGGGCCTTCGGCCACGATGTAGAAGGCGAACAGCAGAACCGTGAACGTCTGGAACAAGACGTTGACGACGGTTGTGCCGAGATTCACGACATCGTCAGCGAAGCGGTTGGCGAGATCTGCGGCGCCGCCACCGTCGACGAACTCTTCGGTGACGCGTGAGAGGTCGATGTCTTCGTCGACGTTGTCGCGCAGCCATGACTCGGCGTCTTCCACATAGCGGGGTGCCTCGTCGATGAAGTTGTTGATCTGGGTCGCCAACGTGGTGCCGATCGCAGCCGAGAACCCGACGATGCCGACGAAGATCAGGAGGTACATGATCCAGACGCCAAGGCCGCGGCGGACGCCCCACCGCTCGAGCTTGTTGACCGCCGGTTCGATCGCGAAGCCGAGGAACAGGCTGATCAACACAATGATCAAGAAGCCGCGGAGGTTTCGCAGCATGCCGGTCCCGACATAGGTGACTGCCCAGCCAACCCAAAACAGGGTGATCGCCTTGATCACCCAGCGAGGCACCTTGGTGTTGCTTCCCCCGTCGGCGTTGTTACTTCCCTCGTCCGTGATGGCCCCCTCGGGCTCGTCCGTCGGGTTGAGGTCACCATGGTCGGCCATGGACCTGCACCTTACTCGCATCGCAATTTCGCGCTGAGCGCCCGTTGGTTTGCGGTGGTTCTGCCGTTAGCCTTCAATCCTCGTGCGTCCGGACGTGTCCGGATGCCCGCAATCGACGTCTGTGCAGGCCTCCGGGAACCACACGGCACAACCGATCCAACGCTCCGCCGGGCCTGCCCGTGCGGAGCGTTCGCGTGAATCCTTCTGGGGTCCACTTTTCGATGCAGCGAGGGTCCGCTCTCGCTCCGAACTACAGGAAGCAACCATGGCCACAAAGGCGATCGTCGGCGAGAAAGTCGGCATGACGCAGGTCTGGGACGAAGACAACCGTGTCGTCCCGGTCACCGTGCTGCGTGTCACGCCGTGCCGTGTCGTTCAGGTCAAGACACCTGAGACCGACGGCTACAGCGCCATCCAGGTCACGCTCGGCGTGAAGGATGCGAACAAGCTCACCCAGCCCGAAGCTGGGCACTTCGCAAAGGCGGGCGTCGACGCAGGCCGCAAGCTTGTCGAGCTGCGGCTCGACGACGTCAGCGAGTACACCGTCGGCCAAGAGATCTCCGCCGACATCCTCGGGCAGGGCGAGAAGGTCGATGTCACGGCGGTCAGCCGGGGCAAGGGCTTCGCCGGTGCGATGAAGCGCCACGGATTCGGTGGCGCGCCGGCCTCCCACGGTGCCCACCGCGTTCACCGCAAGCCCGGTTCCGTTGGCCAGTGCGCGACCCCCAGCCGGGTTTTCAAGGGCAAGAAGCTGCCCGGACGCATGGGCAACGACAAGGTCACCACCCTCAACCTTGAGATCGTCAAGAGCGATTCCGAGGCGGAGATCCTTCTGGTGAAGGGCTCCGTGCCCGGCGCCCGCGGCGCCACCGTGATCGTCCGCAACGCGGTGAAGGGAGCCTGATCATGGCGAGCGTCACCATCCAAACCCAGGCCGGCAAGAGCACCGGCGAAGCCGAACTCGTCGAGACCATGTTCGGTGTCGAGCCGAACATGGCTGTCATGCACCAGGTCGTCACCGCCCAGCTCGCCGCCAGGCGGGCCGGCACCCACTCCACCAAGACTCGTTCCGAGGTCAGCGGTGGTGGTGCCAAGCCGTGGCGTCAGAAGGGCACCGGCCGTTCCCGTGCCGGCACCACTCGTGCTCCCGGTTGGGTCGGCGGCGGTATCGCCCACGGCCCGAAGCCGCGTGATTACAGCCAGAAGACCCCCAAGAAGATGATCAAGCTGGCGTTGGCCTCGGCCCTTTCGGACCGCGCTGCTGACGGCAACGTGATCGTCGTCGACAAGTGGGACTTCGAGACCCCCAAGACTGCCGACGCCAAGGCCGCCCTCAGCGCCATTGGCGCTGAAGGCAAGGTGCTGATCGTCTTCGGCGACGACGACACCAACGCCTGGAAGAGCTTCCGCAACCTCACCAACGTGCACTGCCTGCACCAGGGCGAGCTCAACACCTACGACGTCCTCAACAACGACGTCGTGGTGTTCACCGAGGAGACCCTGCCCACCGGCGTCAGCAACGCTGCCGCTGCGAGCACGGAGGAAGAAGAGTGAAGGACTACCGCGACGTCCTGATTCGCCCGGTCGTCTCCGAGAAGAGCTACGGCCTTCTTGAGGAGAACGTCTACACCTTCGTCGTTGCCCCCGGCGCGTCGAAGCCCGAGATCCGCGACGCCGTCGAAGCGCTCTTCGACGTGTCGGTCGTGAAGGTCAACACCCTCAACCGTCAGGGCAAGCGCAAGCGCAACCGTCGCACCGGCGGCTGGGGCCAGCGTCCCTCGCAGAAGCGTGCCCTCGTCACCCTCGCCGAGGGTGACTCGATCGATCTCTTCGAGGCCTGATCATGGCGATTCGTAAGCGCAAGCCCACCAGCCCCGGTCGTCGATTCCAGACGAGCTCGGACTTCTCCGAGATCACCACGTCGACCCCCGAGAAGAGCCTGCTGGCTCCCAAGTCCAAGACCGGTGGTCGTAACAACCACGGTCGCAAGACCAGCCGTCATCGCGGCGGCGGGCACAAGCAGCAGTACCGCATCATCGACTTCAAGCGGAGCAAGGACGGCGTGCCGGCCACGGTTGCGACCATCGAGTACGACCCGAACCGCACCTGCAACATCGCCCTCCTGCACTACCACGACGGCGAGAAGCGCTACATCCTCGCTCCCCGCGACCTTGAGGTCGGCGACAAGCTGATGTCGGGTCAGGGCGCCGAGATCCGTCCGGGCAACGCACTCCCGCTGCGCTACATCCCGGTCGGTACCACCATCCACAATGTCGAGCTCAAGGCCGGCGCCGGCGCCAAGATGGGCCGCTCCGCTGGCACCAGCATCCAGCTGGTCGCCAAGGAAGGCGGTTTCGCCACCCTGCGTCTGCCCAGCACGGAGATGCGTCGTGTGCCGATCGACTGCCGTGCCACGGTCGGCGAGGTCGGCAACGCCCAGCATGAGCTCATCAAGATCGGCAAGGCCGGCCGCAACCGTTGGAAGGGTGTCAAGCCCCAGTCCCGCGGTGTGGTCATGAACCCGGTCGACCACCCGCACGGCGGTGGTGAAGGCAAGACCTCGGGTGGTCGCCACCCGGTGTCGCCGTGGGGCAAGCCCGAGGGCCGCACCCGCCGTGCCAACCAGGAATCCGACAAGCTGATCGTGCGCCGTCGCCGGACGCGCGGTTCGCGGAGGTAATCAGTCATGCCGCGTAGCCTCAAAAAGGGACCGTTCGTCGACGATCATCTGCTGAAGAAGATCGATGCGCTGAACGAGACCGGTGAGAAGAAGGTCATCAAGACCTGGAGCCGCCGCTCCACCATCATCCCCGACATGATCGGCCACACCCTGGCGGTTCACGACGGTCGCAAGCATGTTCCGGTCTACGTCACGGAGGCGATGATCGGTCACAAGCTGGGCGAGTTCGCCCCCACCCGCACGTTCAAGTTCCATGCGGGTCAGGAACGAGGAGCCCGTCGCTGATGGCCGGTACCAAGACCAACGAGCGACCGGGCACCCGCGCCAAGGCGTCGTACGTCCGCAGCTCGGCCTACAAGGCCCGTGAGGTTCTCGATCTCATCCGGGGCAAGTCGTACGCCGAGGCCGCCGAGATCCTCCAGTTCTCCGAGCGAGGTATCTCTGAGGACATTCTCAAGGTGCTCGACTCGGCAGTCGCCAACGCCGAGCACAACGACAACCAGGTCGCCGAGGAGCTCTACGTATCGGCCTGCTACGCCGACGAGGGGCCGACCCTCAAGCGTTGGCGCCCTCGTGCTCGTGGCCGTGCGACTCGTATCCGCAAGCGCACCTGCCACATCACGGTCATCGTGAGCCGCTACGACGACGAGGCGCTCGAAGCCCTGCGCAACCGCGAAGCCGCTGCCGGCCGCTCGGGGAGCAGTCAGGCTGCCGAGGCTCGCCGCGCTCGTGTTGCCCAGTCCAAGGCCCGACAGCAGGAAGCTGAGGAAGACGTCGACGACACCGAGACCACGGTCGAGGACGTCGCCGACGAGATCGTCGCCGCAACCGCCGCCGAGATGGAGGCCGCCGCCGAGGACGACAACGCCGAGGACAACGTCGCCGAGGCCGATACGTCGACCGAGGAAGAGGAGTAAGTCCATGGGACAGAAGGTCAACCCGTACGGCTTCCGCCTCGGGATCACCACCGACTGGAAGAGCCGTTGGTTCGCCGATCGTCAGGAGTACGCCGACAACGTCGTCGAGGATTGGAAGATCCGCGACTACCTGCTCAACGAGTTGCCACACGCCGCGATCAGCCGTGTCGAGGTCGAGCGCACTCGTGAGCGTCTGCGTGTCGACGTGCACACCGCCCGTCCGGGCATCGTGATCGGCCGCCGTGGTGCCGAGGCCGACCGCCTCCGTGCCGGCCTCACGAAGATCTCGGGCAACCCGAAGGTCCAGCTCAACATCCAGGAGATCAAGCAGCCCGAGCTCGACGCTGCGCTGATCGCCCAGGGCATTGCCGACCAGCTCGCCGGCCGTGTGGCGTTCCGACGCGCGATGAAGCGTGCGGTGCAGAACGCTCAGAAGGCCGGCGCGCTCGGTATTCGAGTCCAATCGTCGGGCCGCCTCGGCGGTTCGGAGATGGCCCGCACCGAGTGGTACCGCGAGGGCCGTGTGCCGCTGCACACCCTGCGTGCCGATGTCGACTACGGCTTCCGCGAGGCCCGGACCACCTACGGCCGTATCGGCGTGAAGGTGTGGCTCTACAAGGGCGACATCCTTCCCTACAAGACCCAGACCGAGGACAAGGCCACCCTCGAGGCGGCGATGGCTGCCGGCGAGACGTCGGGCCAGAGCACCAAGCCCCGCAAGGTCGTGTCCAGCGCCGCCCGCAAGCGCGTCGCCACCCCCGAGACCGAGGGTGCGGACAACGAGGTCGACGAAGAGCCGGCTCCGCTCATCAAGGAAGCCGATCCCGAATTCGAACGACTGCTCGATGAGGAGGACGCCATCGAGGCCTCCACCCGTGAGCAGTCCGAGACCCCGAACTTCCGGGCCAACGACTGAGGTTTCGATCATGTTGATGCCCAAGAAGGTCAAGCACCGCAAGCACCACCGTGGACGCATGAAGGGCGGCGCCAAGGGCGCCACCGAGGTCAGCTACGGCGACTACGGCATCCAGGCCCTCGAGCCCGGGTGGATCACTGCCCGCCAGATCGAGGCTGCCCGTATCGCCATGACCCGTCACATCAAGCGTGGCGGCAAGGTGTGGATCAATGTCTTCCCCGACAAGCCGGTCACCCAGAAGCCGGCCGAAACCCGCATGGGTTCGGGCAAGGGCAACCCCGAGAAGTGGGTCGCCGTCGTCCGCCCCGGCCGTGTGATGTTCGAGCTGTCGTACCACGACGAAGAGATCGCCCGCGCGGCGATCAACCGTGCCATCCAGAAGCTGCCCGTGAAGGCCCGCTTCGTGAAGCGTGAGGAGGGGTTCTGATGGCGAAGTCCAAGACCCTCGCCGATCTCGGCGACACCGATCTGCTCGAGACCCTTGCGGACCGCAAGGAAGAGCTGTTCAACCTGCGCTTCCAGTTCGCGACTGGACAGCTCGAGAACTCGGCCCGCATGAAGCAGGTCAAGAAGGAAATCGCCCGGGTTCACACCGAACTCCGGGCCCGTGAGATCGCCGCGGCCGACGCGGCGGCGGAGGAGGCCGGCTGATGGCTGAGACCGAAACCCGCGAGAACGCCCGCAAGGTCCGAGAGGGCATCGTCGTCTCGGACAAGATGGACAAGACCGCCGTGGTCGAGACCATCGACCGTGTGCGTCACCGCCGCTACGCCAAGACCGTGCAGCGCAACAAGAAGCTCCACGTCCACGACGAGGAGAACACGCTGAACATCGGCGACCGCGTGCGTGTCCAGGAGACTCGCCCGCTGTCGAAGAACAAGCGCTGGCGGCTCGTCGAGATCCTGGAGCGTGCGAAGTGATCCAGCAGGAATCACGCCTGCGCGTCGCCGACAACTCGGGCGCCAAGGAGGTCTTGTGTATCAAGGTCCTCGGTGGCTCGAAGCGTCGTTACGCCTCGATTGGTGACGTCTTCGTCGCCACGGTCAAGGACGCGATCCCGGGCGCTCAGGTCAAGAAGGGCGATGTCGTCAAGTGCGTCGTCGTTCGTGTCAAGAAAGAAAAGCGTCGCCCGGATGGCAGCTACATCCGTTTCGACGAGAACGCTGCGGTGCTGATCAACGATCAGAAGCAGCCGCGCGGCACCCGCATCTTCGGTCCGGTGGGCCGAGAGCTTCGTGAGAAGCAGTTCATGCGGATCGTGTCGCTGGCCCCGGAGGTTCTGTGATGAAGATCATCAAGGGCGACCGCGTGGTCGTGCTCGCCGGCAAGGACAAGGGCGCTGAGGGCGTCGTCCAGAAGGCCATGCCCGAGACGGGCAAGGTCGTCGTCGAGGGCGTCAACGTCGCCAAGAAGCACCAGGCCCCGACCCGGGCCGATCAGCAGGGCGGCATCATCGACAAAGCGATGCCCATCGACGCCTCCAACGTCGCCGTGATCAGCCCGAAGGACGGCAAGGCCACCCGTGTCGGGTACAAGGTCCTCGACGACGGGTCGAAGATCCGTGTCTGCAAGCGCACCGGTGAGGAGATCAAGTGACCACCACGATCACCCCGCGACTGCGGACCAGGTACAACGACGAGATCCGGGCCCAGCTCAAGGACACTCTGGAACTCGACAACATCATGTTGGTGCCCAAGATCGAGAAGATCGTGCTCAACATGGGCGTCGGTGACGCCGTCGGCCAGGCCAAGCTCCTTGAGGGCGCCCTGTCCGACATGGAGACCATTGCCGGCCAAAAGCCGGTGATCACCCGGGCCAAGAAGAGCCTTGCCAGCTTCAAGCTGCGTGAGGGTCAGGCCATCGGCTGCAAGGTCACCCTCCGAGGTGACCGGATGTACGAATTCCTCGATCGCCTCATCTCGCTGGCGATCCCGCGAATCCGTGACTTCCGCGGCCTCCCGCCGAAGTCGTTCGACGGCAACGGCAACTACACGTTCGGCGTGACCGAACAGCTCATGTTCCCCGAGATCGACTACGACAGGGTCGACACCACCCGGGGTATGGACATCACGATCGTCACCACGGCGAAGACGAACGAGGAGGGCAAAGCCCTTCTTGATGCGTTCAACTTCCCGTTCCGACGCGAGGGGCAGTGACCCATGGCGAAAAAAGCACTCATCCAGAAGCAGCAGAAGACGCCCAAGTTCAAGGTGCGTCAGTACACGCGTTGCCGCCGGTGCGGTCGTCCGCACTCGGTGTACCGCAAGTTCGGCCTCTGCCGGATCTGCCTGCGTGAGATGGCGCATGCCGGCGAGCTGCCGGGCGTCAAGAAGGCCAGTTGGTGAGGGGAGGAGCAGAACAATGACGATGACCGATCCGATTTCCGACATGCTCACCCGCATCCGCAACGCCAACGTGGCGATGCACGACGAGGTCTCCATGCCGTCGTCGAAGCAGAAGGTGGCCCTCGCCGAGGTCCTCAAGAGCGAGGGCTACATCACCTCGTTCGCCGAGGCCGACAACGGTGACAAGCCGGGCAAGACCCTGACCATTGAGATGAAGTACAGCCCCGAGCGGGCTCGCGTCATCTCCGGTCTGAAGCGGGTCTCCAAGCCGGGCCTGCGCATCTACCGTCAGCGCAATGAGATCCCCCGCGTGCAGGGTGGTCTCGGCGTGGCGGTTGTCTCGACCAACAAGGGACTCATGTCCGACCGCGAAGCACGGAAGAACCGCATGGGCGGCGAAATTCTGTGCTTCGTGTGGTGAGGAGGTCGCCATGTCCCGAGTCGGCAACGCACCCATCACCGTCCCCAGCGGCGTCGAGATCGCCATCGATGGATCCAACATCACCGTCAAGGGCTCCAAGGGCGAACTGTCCCGTGAGCTCCCCGGCGGCGTGACCGCGAACCTCGACGAGGAGACGCTCACCGTCGTTCGTCCCGACGACTCCAAGGAGTCCCGGGCGTTCCACGGCCTGAGCCGTTCACTCGTCCAGAACATGATCGTCGGCGTGAGCGAGGGCTTCGTGAAGGAGCTCCAGATCCAGGGCGTTGGTTACCGCGCCACGGCCAAGGGCTCCAACGCCCTCGAGCTGGCCCTCGGTTTCAGCCACCCGGTGAAAATCGAGGCCCCGGAGGGCGTCGAGTTTGAGGTTCCTGCCCAGACCGAGATCTTGGTGAAGGGCATCGACAAGCAGCTCGTCGGCCAGGTGGCCGCCGATATCCGCAAGTGGCGCAAGCCTGAGCCGTACAAGGGCAAGGGCATCCGCTACAAGGACGAGCGCGTGATCCGCAAGGCCGGAAAGGCGGCCAAGTAGCCATGGCAGTTTCCGCAAAGAAGCGTCGCGACGATCGCATTCGCCGTCACAACCGGGTCCGCAAGACCCTGCGTGGCACGGCTCAGCGACCGCGTATCGCCGTGTTCCGTTCCAACAAGCACATCTCCGCCCAGGTCATCGACGACATCGCCGGTGTCACTCTGGCGTCGGCGTCGACCACCGAGTCGGCCCTGCGAGGCGATGTGAACAGCAACATCGAAGCGGCCGCCAAGGCCGGGGCTCTGCTCGCCGAGCGGGCCAAGGCGGCTGGCGTCGAAGAGGTCGTGTTCGACCGCGGTGGCTTCCGCTACCACGGCCGGGTCGCGGCACTCGCCGACGCCGCCCGCGAGGGAGGACTGAAGTTCTGATGGCTTTCGACGGACGTAACGAACGCGACAACCCGCGCGATGGGGGCGAAGGCCTCCGCGAGTCCCGCGTCATCAACATCAACCGAGTGGCCAAGGTCGTCAAGGGCGGTCGTCGTTTCTCGTTCACCGCGCTCGTGGTGATCGGTGACGGTGCCGGCCAGGTCGGTCTCGGCTACGGCAAGGCCAAGGAAGTGCCACTGGCCATCCAGAAGGGCACCGAAGAGGCCCGGCGCAACCTGTTCACCGTTCCGATGGCGGGCACGACGATCGTCCACGAGACGATCGGTGAGCTCGGCGCCGGCCGGGTCATGCTGAAGCCCGCTGCTCCGGGTACCGGCGTGATCGCCGGTGGTGCCGCCCGCGCCATCCTCGAAGAGGCCGGCGTCGCCGACGTGCTGTGCAAGTCGCTCGGTTCGCCCAATCACATCAACGTGGCCCGCGCGACCATCGAAGGTCTCAAGGGTCAGCGTCGTCCCGACGAGGTTGCCCGTCTGCGTGGCCTCGACCCCGAGGAGTTCCTCCCGGGTGCGCTGTGGACGGCCTACCAGGAGAGCGAGCGCGGCGAGCACAAGCCGAAGCTCGACGAGGAGGACTGATGGCGCTCAAGGTCACCCAGCTCAAGAGCAATATCGGCTGCAAGCCCAAGCAGCGAGGCACGCTTCGTGCCCTCGGTCTGCGTGGCATCGGCCGTACCAACACCCTGCCGGACCGTCCCGAGATTCGTGGCATGATCGCCCGGGTCCCGCACCTCGTGTCGGTCGAGGAGGTCGAAGACTGATGGGTATTCGCATTCACGATCTGGAGCCGGCCGACGGCTCCAACAAGCGTGGCAAGCGCAAGGCGCGCGGTATCGGCGGCAAGGGCGGCAAGACCGCCGGCCGCGGCACCAAGGGTCAGCGCGCTCGCAACACGGTTCCGGTGGGTTTCGAGGGCGGTCAGATGCCCTTGATCCAGCGGGTGCCGAAGCTGCGCGGCTTCACCAACCCGTTCCGTGTCGAGTACCAGGCGATCAACCTGGACACGATCGCCGAGTCGGGCCTCTCCGAGGTCACCCCGGAAAGCCTGCTTGCTCGTGGTCTTGTGTCCAAGGGCGCGCTCGTCAAGGTCCTCGGCCGTGGTGAGCTCGGTTCGGCCGTCACCGTGAAGGCCCACGCCTTCTCGAAGTCGGCGGAGGAAGCGATCACCGGCGCCGGCGGCACGGTTGAAGTCCTGCCGAAGCCGTTCGGGGTTCGCCCGTCGCACGGCAGCTACAACCAGCACACCAACCGATGATCCTCGGCGGGTACCACGTGGTGCCCGTTCCGGTCTGCTCCGGCTGACCGGACGCTCAGGAGAGCCCCATGCTGCAACGAGTTCTGAACATGTTCCGGGTCGCCGATCTGCGCGGCAAGATCCTGTTCTCGCTGATGATCATTGCGATCTATCGACTTGGCGCGTTCGTCCCTGCCCCTGGGGTCGATGTCGAAGCGGTCCAGCTGCTTCGCGACCAGGCCAACCAGGGCGGCATCCTGGGCTTCGTTCAGCTCTTCTCGGGCGGTGCGCTCACCCAGTTCTCGGTGTTCGCACTCGGCATCATGCCGTACATCACGGCATCGATCATCATGCAGATCCTTGGCGTGGTGATTCCCAAGATCGAGCAGTGGCAGCAGCAGGGAGCGATCGGTCAGCGCAAGATCACCCAATGGACCCGCTACCTGACGATCTCGATCGCCGTGGTGCAGTCGACCTCGTTTGCGTTCTTGTTCCACAGCGGTGGCCTGGTCGGCACGATCGACCTCCTGCCGGAGTTCAACGCCTGGACCGTCTTCGTCGTGGTCCTCACCCTCACCACCGGCACCGCCTTGTTGATGTGGATGGGTGAGCTCATCACCCAACGCGGCATCGGCAACGGCATGTCGCTGCTGATCTTCACCTCGGTCGTCTCGACCCTTCCCGCCCAGGGTTCGCTGGTGCAGGCCGAGAACGGCAACGTTGCGCTGATCATCCTGATTCTCGTGGCCGTCGCCCTTCTCGTCGGCATCGTGTTCGTCGAGCAGGGGCAGCGTCGTATTCCCGTCCAATTCGCCAAGCGGGTGGTCGGCAAGCGCATGTACGGAGGCCAGAGCACGTACATCCCGCTCAAGGTCAACCAGTCCGGCGTGATCCCGATCATTTTCGCCAGCTCGGTGCTGTACCTCCCGACCCTCGTCGCCACGGCGCTGCCATCGACCGGGTTCTGGGGCTCGATCCAGGAATGGGTCGACGGCAACCTGGTCGACCCGACCTCGCCGGTGTACCTCGCCTTCTTCGGCTTGATGATCGTCGGCTTCGCCTACTTCTACACGGCGATCTCGTTCGACCCGGCCAAGCAGGCCGACACCATCCGCAAGCAGGGTGGCTTCATCCCCGGTATCCGCCCCGGCCCTCAGACCGAGCGCTACCTGGCCCGCATCCTGTCCCGCATCACCTTCCCGGGCGCGATGTTCATCGCCGCCGTGGCCCTCGTGCCGTCGATCTTGATCGCGGTCACGATCGGCACCGACTCCTCGTCGGGTGCGGGTGCTGGCGCTGGTGGCTTTGCGTTCGGCGGCATCTCGTTGCTGATCGCCACGGGTGTCGCGCTCGAGACGATGAAGCAGATCGACAGCCAACTGATGATGCGCAATTACGAAGGCTTCTTGAAGTGAGCGCGCTTCGCATGGTCATCCTGGGCCGTCAGGGCTCGGGGAAGGGCACGCAGTCGCTTCGCCTCGCCGCGCAGTACGGCTGTGTGCATCTCTCCACCGGCGACGTGCTTCGTGCCGCCGTCGAGGAGGGCACCGAGCTGGGTCGGCAGGCGGCCGGCATCATGAACGCTGGCGGGCTCGTCGGCGACGACGTCATGATCCCGCTCGTCGCCGAGCGTGTCGCCAAGCCCGACATCATGTCGGGTGGCGTGTTGCTCGACGGCTTTCCCCGGACGGCCGACCAGGCCAACGGGCTCGAAGCGATGCTGGCCGACCTCGGTCAGGAACTCACGATCGCGATCAACCTCGACGTTCCCGTCGAGGAGGTCACCGAACGAATGATGGCTCGGGGTCGTGAAGACGACACCGAAGAGGCCATCGCTCGCCGTCTGTCCCTCTACGAGGAGCAGACGGCACCCCTGCTCGACTGGTTCGCCGACCGTGGCCTTTTGGCCACGGTCGACGGTCTGGGCGAGGAGGACCAGGTGTTCTCCCGTCTCACGGAGGCCATCGACGGCCGAATGGCCTAGGTGCACGCCTAGCTCATGAGGCCACAGCGGGTTGGTCGACTCCGGTACGTCCGGTAGCGTTGTCGACTGGCCTGCACCAAGGTCACCACGGGGATCCCGCTGGATCACCGTGTTTTCAGGAGGTTCAACTCTGCCGAAGCCCAAAGAAGATGCCATCGTCCTTGAAGGGACCGTTACCGAATCGCTTCCGAACGCCATGTTCCGGGTCGAGCTCGAGAACGGTCACGAAGTGCTTGCGCACATCAGCGGGAAGATGCGAATGCATTACATCCGCATCCTTCCTGGCGATCGCGTCCAGGTGGAGCTGACCCCGTACGACCTCCAGCGTGGTCGTATCACCTATCGCTACAAGTGAGTCCCGGCCGATCGGCCCGGAATCACCCGACACATTCGACAACCCGGCCGGGTTCCGGCCACCAGATTCGGTCGCTCCGGCGGCCGGGAGCAACATGAAGGTTCGACCCAGCGTCAAGAAGATCTGTGACAAGTGCCGTGTCATCCGCCGACACGGCCGCGTCATGGTCATCTGCGAAAACCCGCGTCACAAGCAGAGGCAGGGCTGAGACATGGCACGCATTAGCGGCGTAGACATTCCCCGAGACAAGCAGGTGGGCATCAGCCTCACCTACATCTATGGCATCGGCCGGACGATTGCGATCGACATCTGCAACGCCACCGGTATCGACGCCACCACGCGTGTGCGTGACCTCACCGACGACGAGATCGCGAAGATCCGCGGCGTCATCGATGCTGACTTGCGGGTCGAGGGCGACCTCCGTCGTGAGGTCAGCCAGGACATCAAGCGCAAGATGGAGATCGGCTGCTACCAGGGCCTCCGTCATCGTCGTGGCCTTCCGGTCCGCGGTCAGCGCACCCACACCAACGCCCGTACGCGCAAGGGTCCCAAGAAGACCATTGCGGGCAAGAAGAAGTAGGAACCATGGCGAACCCTTCCGCCGGTGGCCGTCGGCCCCGCAAGCGTCAGAGCAAGAACGTCACGCACGGCGTGGCGCACATCAAGAGCTCGTTCAACAACACGATCATCTCGATCACCGATCAGCGCGGTGACGTGATCGCCTGGGCGTCCGCCGGCAACGTCGGCTTCAAGGGCTCCCGCAAGTCGACTCCCTTCGCGGCCCAGATGGCCGCCGAGAAGGCCGCCCGTTCCGCCATGGAGCACGGCGTTCGCAAGGTCGACGTTCAGGTCAAGGGCCCGGGTTCGGGCCGCGAGACCGCCATTCGTTCGATCCAGCAGGCCGGCATCGAGGTGACCGGCATCAAGGACTGCACGCCGATTCCGCACAACGGCTGCCGTCTCAACAAGCGTCGGAGGGCCTGACCATGTCGCGCTACACCGGACCTCGCGCTCGCGTCTCGCGGCGCCTGGGAACCAACATCTGGGGCACGAAGGGCGAGACCATCGCGCTCGACAAGCGCCCGTACCCGCCGGGCGAGCATGGCCGTTCGCGTCGGCGCGGCTCGGTCTCCGAATACCTCCTGCAGCTGCAGGAGAAGCAGAAGGCCCGCTTCAGCTACGGCCTCACCGAACGGCAGTTCCGTAACATCTTTGCCGAGGCCTCGCGTCGGCAGGGCGTGACCGGCGAGAACATGCTGCGCTTCCTTGAGCTTCGGCTCGACAACGTCATCTACCGCACCGGTTGGGCCGCCACCCGCCCGCAGGCTCGCCAGTTCGTGGGTCACGGTCACGTCAACGTGAACGGCCGCCGCGTCGACATCCCGAGCTACCGCCTTCGCAAGGGAGACGTCGTCGAATTGCGTCCTGCTGCGCAGGACTTCACCGTCGTACAGTGGAACCTTGACGTCTTGGATCGCACGCCCCCGGCGTGGCTCGATCGCAACGAGCAGTTCCAGGTCACTGTGCGCGAGCTGCCCATCCGTGAGCAGATCGACATCCCCGTCCGTGAACAGCTCATCGTCGAGCTCTACTCGAAGTAGCAGAGGTACCGATGCTCGTCATCCAGCGACCCACTGTCGAAGCCATCGACGAGGCGGAGGGAAACCTCCAGCGCTTCGCCGTCGGGCCACTCGAGCCTGGTTTCGGCCACACCATCGGCAATTCGTTGCGCCGCACACTGCTGTCGTCCATCCCGGGCGCAGCCGTGACGCAGGTGCGCTTCGACGACGCCCTTCACGAGTTCGACACCATCGAGGGTGTTGCTCAGGACGTCACCGACATCATCCTCAACCTCAAGGACCTCGTCCTCGTGGTGCACAGCGATGAGCCGGTGACCCTGCGTCTCGACGCTCGTGGCGCCGCCGAGGTCACGGCCGCCGACATTCAGCCCCACCCCGACGTCGAGGTGCTCAACGGTGCTCTCGAGATCGCCAGCCTCAACGGCAAGGGCCGGCTCGCCGTCGACCTGACCGTCCAGAACGGTCGCGGCTATGTCTCGGCCGACAAGAACAAGACCAGCACCACCATCGGTGTGATCCCGGTCGACTCGATCTACTCGCCGGTTCGGCGTGTGTCGTTCGAGGTCGAGCCGACTCGCGTCGAGCAGTCGACCGACTACGACCGCCTCGTGCTCGAGATCGAGACCGACGGTTCGATCAGCCCTCGCGAAGCACTTGCGTCGGCCGGCGGCACCCTGCGTGCCCTGGTGCAGCTCGTCGAGGAGATGAGCGACGAACCGCAGGGCCTCGAGCTCGGCGAAGCCGTTCAGGTCGCCTCGGGCGGCCCGGACATGGAACTCCCCATCGAAGACCTCGAACTCTCCGAGCGTCCCCGCAACTGCCTCAAGCGCGCCCAGGTCAACACCGTCGGCGAGCTGCTTCAGAAGAGCGAGGACGATCTTCTGGCCATCACCAACTTCGGCCAAAAGAGCCTCGATGAGGTCATCGAGAAGCTTGACGAGCGAGGTCTCTCGCTCCGGAATCGAGACTGATCATGCCCGCACGTCCTCGCAAGGGCGCCCGTTTCGGCGGGAGCGCTGCTCACCAGAAGGCCATGATGGCCAACCTTGTCGCCAGCCTCATCGCAGCCGAGGCGATCACCACCACGGAAGCCAAGGCCAAGGCCATGCGTCCTGTGGCGGAGAAGATGATCACCAAGGCCAAGAAGGGTGGCGTCCACAACCACCGCAATGTTGTGAAGTTCCTGCGCGATCGTGAGATGGCCAGCAAGCTGTTCGACGAGATCGGTCCGCGCTACGAGGACCGTCCCGGTGGCTACATCCGGATCATCAAGCTCGATCCTCGTTCGGGGGACAACGCGCCGATGGCGCGTGTCGAGCTGGTCTGATCTTGTCCGGCTCCAGCCGGTTCAGAACGTTGATCGAAGCGTCCCTCTTCGGAGGGGCGCTTCGCCGTTTTCGCCGCATGCCCGGCGACGACGTCCGGGCCGTCGCCCTAGCCTGACGACATGGCCCCCCGGACCGTCGCCCCGCCGCCCGATGGGCAGGTGCGCGTCCGCATGACGGTCGCCTACGACGGTGCTCCGTTCCACGGGTTCGCCACCAACCCCGATGTACGCACGGTGCAAGACGATCTCCACGAGGCGCTGTCGAAGGTCCTGCGAGCGCCGATCACGGTGACGTGTGCGGGGCGCACCGATCGGGGTGTGCACGCTCGTGGTCAGGTCGTGTCGTTCGACGCCGACGCCGATCACTTCGACGCTGTCGCCTTGACACGAGCGCTCAATCGGATGCTCGCCCCGGAGATCTCGGTGCGTGATGTCGCTCTGGCGGCCCCGGACTTCGATGCCCGGATCTCGTGCGTGGCTCGCAGCTACCGCTATCGCGTCCTGAACTCGGTCTGGCCCGACCCGCTCGTGCGTGACCTGGTCTGGCACGTGCGCGAGCCCCTCGAGATCGGGGCCATGCAGTTGGCGGCCGATCAGATTCTTGGCGAGCACGACTTCACGTCGTTTTCGAAGAAGAACAAGTCGAAGGTCAACGAGACCTTCGTCCGGACCGTGGATCGGGCGCAGTGGCGTCGTGTCGGCGACACGGTGCAGTTGGAGATCACCGCCAACGCCTTCACCCACCAGATGGTTCGGAGCCTCGTCGGCATGTTCGTCGAGATCGGGCGTGGACGACGCCGACCGGACGAGATGGGCGAGGCGCTCCGGGCGATGAGTCGGAGGGCCGTGTCGTCGCCGGCACCGCCACAGGGGCTTGAGCTCACCCGGGCCCACTACCGCGGCGATGTCTGACGGCTGCGGATTTCGCGCGGTGCAACGATTGCTGTTGCCTGATTGCGCCCGTAGGCTTGTCTGTCGGTCCTGAGCGCCCGTCTTCGGCGCCGGACGATTTGTTCTCATCCTTTCGTTCCGCGGAGGAACACCGTGTCCACCTACACCCCGAAGGCCGGCGACGTCGAACGCGCTTGGCACGTCGTTGACGCCGAAGGCCTTGTGCTCGGTCGCCTGTCGACCGAAGTCGCCAACATCCTGCGTGGCAAGCACAAGCCGACCTACACCCCGAACATGGACATGGGCGACCATGTCATCATCGTGAACGCTGACAAGGTCGTGCTCACCTCGGGAAAGGCCGAGAAGAAGCTCGTGCACCGTCACAGCGGCTACCCCGGCGGTCTCCGGAGCGAGACCTACGCCGAGAAGATGGCCCGCAGGCCTGAGCAGGCCGTGATGGACACCATCCGGGGCATGATCCCCAAGACCCGCCTCGGTCGTGCGCAGATCTCCAAGCTGAAGGTCTACGCCGGTCCGACGCACCCCCATGCGGCGCAGAACCCCCAGCCGCTTGAGATCGCGCACGCCACCTACGAAGCCCGCGCCTGATTCGCCACGAGGATCCTGAGATGACCACTCCGCTCGCCCAGACCACCGGCCGTCGCAAGCGTGCCGTCGCCCGCGTGCGTTTCCGCAACGGCTCCGGCACCGTCACCGTCAATGGCCGTCCGGTCGACGAGTTCTTCCCGTCGAAGGTGCAGGTCGAGGCGCTGCTCGAGCCGCTCGCCGTCACCGAGACCAGCGAGTCCTACGACATCGACGCCACCATTCATGGCGGTGGCACCACCGGCCAGGCTGGTGCGCTGCGCCTCGGGATCGCTCGTGGCCTTGTCGAACTCGACGCCGAGCACCGTGGCGCCCTCAAGTCGGCCGGCTTCCTCACCCGCGATCCTCGCAAGAAGGAAAGCAAGAAGTACGGCCTCAAGAAGGCTCGCAAGGCGCCGCAGTACAGCAAGCGCTGATCGCCCCGCTGGTCGCGCTTCGCGCCGGTCCCTTGCCTTCGGTCGTCTTCGGCCGATGATGATGCCGTGACGTTGACCTTCGGAACCGACGGCATGCGGGGTGATGCCCGCACCGAACTGACTCCTGTGCCTGTCCGCGCCCTTGCGCGAGCCGGAGCGGAGATCCTTGGTCACCGTGGCTTCGCCGTCGGTCGAGATACTCGCGCCTCGGGTCCGGAGCTCGCCGACGCCGTGCATGCAGGTGTCGCCGCTGCTGGCGGTGATTCAGCCGATCTCGGCGTTGTGCCGACGCCGGCCGTCGCCCGATGGTGTGCCGATCATCAGGTCGCCGGAGCGATGATCTCGGCGTCGCACAATCCCTGGTACGACAACGGCATCAAATTCTTCGCCCCCGGTGGGTCGAAGCTCGGTGATCGGGTGCAGGACGAGATCCAGGCCCGTTTCGACGCGCTGCGGGGAACCGAGATCGAGGCGATTCCGACGGTCGTGGACGCCCATGACATCGCAGCCGAGTCTCACGTCGACAGCGTTGTCGCCAGCCTCGATGGGCGCAGCCTCGCCGGACTCGTCGTCGTTGCCGATGCGGCGAACGGTGCGGCGTACGACGTCGCCCACCGGGCGCTGATTCGCCTCGGTGCCGACGTGACGATGCTCCATGCCGCTCCCGACGGCACCAACATCAACGACGGGTGTGGGTCGACCCATCCAGAATCGCTGCAGGCCGCTGTCGTCGAGCGCGGCGCCGACCTCGGCGTCGCATTCGACGGTGACGCGGACCGGCTCCTCGCGGTCGACGCCGATGGTCGTCTGATCGACGGCGATCAGATCATCGCCATGTGCGCACTCGACGCCAAGGCTCGAGGCGGTCTCGCCGGCGATGCGGTCGTCGTCACCGTCATGACCAACCTTGGTTTCCGGCGGGCGATGGACGACGCCGGCATCCACATTGTCGATACCAAGGTCGGCGATCGCCACGTGCTGGAGGCGCTCGACGCAGGTGGGTATTCGCTTGGCGGCGAACAGTCCGGCCACGTGATCTTCCGCGAACTCGCTTCGACCGGTGATGGCCTCCTCACGGCGGTGCAACTGCTCGACATCGTGGCGCGCCGAGGACGCCCACTCGGCGTGCTGGCCGATGCGGCGATGACCCGCTTGCCGCAGGTGCTGCAGAACGTTCGGGTCGCCCAGCGGCCGGCCGACGTCGATGGGCCACTCGCCCCGTTTATCGACGCGTCACTTGCCCGCATGGCTGGCCGGGGTCGTGTGCTGATCCGGCCCTCGGGTACCGAACCGCTCATCCGGGTCATGGTCGAAGCCGAAACCGATGCCGAGGCCCGAATGGAGGCCGATGGCCTCGTCGCTGCGGTCGAGTCGCTTTTCGGCTGAACCGTGACGGCCGGGTGACGGTCCTAGACTCCTCCCTGCGGATATCCGGCTCAGACTGCAGTCCGGCTTCGCAGGAGAGACACACCGATGTGCGGGATCATCGCCGTAGTCCGGCGCCCTTCGACACGAGCAGCGCCGACGAGCCAGTCGGTCCTTGATCTCGTCGCGGGTCAGGCCACCCTGCTCGGCTCCGGCCCCGATGCCACCGATGCCATTGCTGCGGTCGGTACTCGCCTTGCCGAGGCCGACGCCCTCCTGCGCGGTGTTCCCGGCCTCCGTCTCCTGTTGGCCGAGTCCAGCCTGGGTCCGGCTCTGGTGCACCACTGCGGTGAGCTCCTCGCTGCGGTCGAGCAGGAGGAACAGCGACTCGAGCAGGATGGCAGCCTTTCGACGAAGCAGCTTGAAGCCCGCAACCAGGCCTTGATCGCTGTTCGCGATGGGGTGTGGGCGATCACCCGCGACCGGCTCCGGGCCGCAGAGGTCGTCAGCCACCTCAGCGGCGGTGCGATGCATACCGGGTCGCTCGAGGCCTTCCTGTCGATCCACCAGGCCCTGTCGGCGATCGATCGGCTTGAGGTCCGCGGCCGCGATAGCGCTGGCCTGCACGTCCTCGTTCACGACCATGCGCTCGACCTTGACGATCCGGTGATCGCCGCCGAGATCGACCGTCGTTCGGGCGATCCCAACTTTGGCACCGGCTCGGTTCGCGTCGTCGACGGGGTCCTGAGCATCGTGCACAAGACCGCCGCCGAGATCGGTGAGCTCGGCGACAACACGGCAGTGATCCGCCAAGCGTTCGCCGACGACGCGTTGCTGCACGCTGCGCTCGCCAACGAAACCGCTCGCACACTGGTGCTCGGCCACACCCGTTGGGCGTCGATCGGCATCATCTCCGAGCCGAACGCTCACCCACTCAACAGCGAGCTGGTCGACGCTGCCGGCCCCTATGTCGTCGGCGCGCTCAACGGCGATGTCGACAACTTCGCGGATCTGATCGCCGACGAGGGCGTGACGATCACGCCGTCCATCACCACCGATGCCAAGGTCATCCCGTCGCTTACGAGCCGCCGCCTCGGTGAGGGGCTCGAGTCGGCTGAGGCGTTCCGGCGCACGGTTGCAACGTTCGAAGGTTCCGTCGCCATCGGTGCGTGCACGGCGGCCGCACCGGACAAGCTTCAGCTGGCCCTGCGTGGCTCGGGTCAGGCGCTCTACATCGGTCTCGCCGAGGATGCCTACATCGTCGCTTCCGAGCCCTACGGCGTGGTTGAAGAGACGGCTCACTATGTCCGCATGGACGGTGAGACACCCGGCAACCCCGAGAATCCCAACGCCAGTCGCGGTCAGATCATCGAGCTTGATGGTGATCTCGCCGGAACGGTAGAGGGGATGCTGCGCAAGGCGTACGACGGCACCGATCTGGCCGTTGCAGCCAACGACGTCGCTGTTGCCCAGATCACCACTCGCGATATCGATCGGGGTGATCACCCGCACTATCTGATGAAGGAGATCGGCGAGTCACCGACCTCGTTCCGTAAAACGCTCCGCGGCAAGATCGTCGAGACCGACGCCGGCTTGCGGGTCTCGCTCGGGCCTTCGGTGATCCCCGACGAAATCCGCGAACTGGTTCGCAACGGCACCATCACGCGGGTGCTCGCGATCGGGCAGGGCACGGCAGCCGTCGCCGGACAGGCGCTTGCCGCCGGCCTCGATGCTCTCACCCCCAACGGTGAGATCGAGGTGGAAGCCGTTCTCGCCACCGAGCTCTCCGGCTTCCGGCTGCGGCCCGACATGAGCGACACCCTGGTCGTCGCCGTCAGCCAGTCCGGTACCACCACCGACACCAACCGCACGGTCGACATCGTTCGCAACCGAGGCGCCAAGGTCATTGCGATCGTCAACCGGCGGGGGAGCGACCTCACCGATCGCGCCGACGGTGTGCTGTACACCTCCGACGGACGCGATGTGGAGATGTCGGTCGCCTCAACGAAGGCGTTCTACTCGCAGATCGCAGCGGGGCTCTTGCTGTCGATTGCCATCACTGACGAGCTGCTCGGTGACGAGATGGCCGACGACCGCGCCGGCCTGCTGAAGGGCATCACTGAACTGCCAGCCGCAATGGAGACTGTGCTCGGCCGTCGCGACATCATCGGCGAGGCCGCCCGCCAGTTCGCGCCAAGCCGGCGCTACTGGGCGATGGTCGGCAACGGGCCCAACCGGATTGCAGCGCAGGAGGTCCGGGTCAAGCTGAGCGAGCTCTGTTACAAGTCGATCGCCGCCGATAGCACCGAGGACAAGAAACACATCGACCTGTCGTCTGAGCCGCTGATTTTCGTGTGTGCCGCCGGCCTGTCCGGCTCGACCGCCGACGACGTCGCCAAGGAAGTGGCGATTTTTCGGGCGCACAAGGCAGCGCCGATCGTCGTGGCCGACGAGGACCAGTCGCGGTTCTCGAGCGCGCTCGCCGTGCTCCCGGTGCCGGCCGTCGACCCTCGTCTGGGCTTCATCCTCTCGACGATGGCCGGCCATCTCTTCGGGTACGAGGCTGCGCTGGCCATCGATGCGCAGGCTCGTCCGATGCGCGAGGCCCGCAGCGCAATTGAGCAGGCCGCCGCACACCCCCAGATGAGTGGTGAAGAGGCGCTCGTGTCGGTCGAGTCCACGCTCGAACGAACAGCGGCTTCGTTCTTCGACCTGCTCCGCACCGGTGAGCTCAACGGCCATATGGAGGCGTCGACGGCGAGCAGGGTCGCATCGCTTCTGCGGTTTGCGCTCGGTTCCTCGCCGCTCGAGGCCTACCAGATCGAATACGGCAAGGTGGGCACGCCTGCCGTCGTGCTCGATGATCTCGCCGCCGCCCTCACCCTCGGCATCGAAGAACTCACCCGCCCGATCGACGCCATCAAGCACCAGGCCAAGACCGTGACGGTCGGCATCTCCCGCTCCGACGAGACACTCCTCGACGTTGCGCTCAGTCGGGCTGTGGTCGATGCGGGGGCTCCCCGCGATCGCCTGTCCTACGCCTCGCTGCGCACCCTCGCTGACCTCGACCCGGCGATCGACGACGTGCTCGGTCACACCCGCTATCGCATCGAGGGCATGGACGCTGACGGCAACGGCGAGGCCACGGCTGTGGTCGTCGACCGAGGCGGCATCAGCCGTAACATCGCCTCTCGTACCGACCGCAGCCCGACCCTGAAGGGCACGAAGCATCAGGTGGCGCTCGAGCGACGGGTGTTCGTCGCCCGAGGCCGTTCTGATGACCGAACCGTCGTGATCGTCCCCGAAGTGAAGGACAACGTCACCACCGGACTCACACTGCTCCAGGTGAAACTCGCCGACGAGCTGTCGCCCGGCGCCGCTCGCGGCGTGCTGCAGGGCTACCGCAACCGCTACTCGGCGGTGCGTGACGCCGTGATGGAGACCGAGCCGATCTTTCGCGAAGACCTTCTCGGCCAGCAGCCGGTCGCCGATCTGCTCACCTTGCCGATTAACGATCTCGCCGACCGTTGGCGGGTGAGCTGACGCTCGGCCCGCCGGTCGGCTGTCGACGGCCCTGTAGGGTCGCAGGATGATCGGGATCGGAACCGACCTCGTTGACATCGACCGTTTCCGCGAGGTGCTCACCCGCACTCCGGGAATTCGGACGCGACTGTTTTGCGACGCAGAACTCGCCTACGCCGACACGAGTGGCGATCCCGCCCGCCCCCTTGCCGCCCGGTTCGCAGCGAAGGAGGCGTTTCTCAAGTCGCTGAAGTCGGGCCTCGGCGCCGTTCGCTTCAGTGAGGTTGAAGTCGTTCGCCATGACGACGGTCATCCCGAACTCGTGCTGCACGGCGAGGCGGCTGTGTTCGCCCGGAGCAAGGGCGCCGGACGGTTCGAGATCAGTCTCACCCATACCGACACGCTTGCGCAGGCGGTCGTGGCGGCGCTGCCCGAGTGATCCCGATCGTCACCCCCGCCGAGATGGCGGCGATCGACGCTGCCGCGCCCGTGCCGGTCGCTGCGCTCGTCGAACGTGCTGGCGCAGCGGTGGCTCGCGCCGCCGTCGACCTTCTGGGCGGGACGTATGGACGGCGGGTGGCGGTCGTCGCAGGCAAGGGCAACAACGGGGCCGACGGCCGCGCCGCCGCCACCCGGCTCCAACGTCGTGGCGTGCGATGCGTGGTGCTCGATCCCGACATCGCCGCGCTGCCGGTCGAGGTCGATCTCGTCATCGATGCTGCCTACGGCACGGGCCTCAGTCGGCCCTACGACTTCCCGGCCGTTCCCGAGGGTGTCCCCGTCCTCGCCGTCGACATCCCGTCCGGGGTCGACGGTCTCACCGGAGCGCGCCTCGGTTCGCCGCCCGCTGCCGATCGCACGGTCACTTTTGCGGCGCTGAAGCCCGGTCTTCTTCTCGAACCAGGGCGGGAACTGTCCGGCGAGGTGGTGGTCGCCGACATCGGCCTCGACACGGGCGACGCCACGATTGACCTCGTCGAAGGGTCCGACGTGGCTGATTGGCTGCCCGTACCGGCCGCCACGGTCCACAAGTGGCACCACGCCATCCGCATCATCGGCGGGTCGTCCACGATGACCGGCGCTCCTCGTCTCGCTGCCCGCTCGGCCCAGCGCCTGGGGGCGGGCTACGTGCAGATGGCGATCCCTGGCCGCGACGGCGTCGACGATCCGGTCGAGGCGGTTGGGTATTCGCTCCCGGCCTCGGCGTGGGGTGCCGCAGCGGTCGCCGACCTTGATCGTGTGGCTGCCGTACTCGTGGGTCCCGGACTCGGCCCCGGCCATGACGTCGATGTGGCCACGGTGCTCGGCGTCGACCGTCCGCTCGTTCTCGACGGCGACGCACTGCAGCCCGAGTTCCTTGATGTGATTCGCGATCGCGCTGCGCCAACTGTGTTGACCCCGCACGGCGGTGAGTTCGCCCGGCTCGCCGGCCACACCACCACCGACCCCATCGCCGCCACCCGAGAACTCGCAGCCTCGATCGGCGCTGTCGTCGTCCACAAGGGACCGACGACGATCGTGGCCGACCCCGACGGGCCGGTCCTGGTTGTGGCCAACGGCGGCCCGGCACTCGCCACGGCCGGTACCGGTGACGTGCTTGCCGGAGCGATCACCGCCTTGCTCGCCCAGGGGGTCGATCCCGTTCGCGCAGCGGCGTCCGCAGTCTGGCTCCATGCCGAGGCCGGGCGTGAACAGGTGGGCCTCGTCGCCTCTGATCTGCCCGACCGGCTCGCCCTGCTGCTCAGCGACGGCTGATGGCGAGGATTCTGCTGGTCGAGCCGTTTCTCGGCGGGTCCCACCGTGCGTGGGC
>NZNH01000080.1 GCA_002694825.1 Acidimicrobiaceae bacterium
CTGGTGAGGGCCGCCGTAGAGGGCGTCCTTCACGAGCCACTCGAGTGTCGGGTTCTTCTCTTCCACGACGATGATCTCGTCGAGCCCGCGAGCGAAGTTACGGATGTTGTTCGGGTCGATCGACAACGGCATCTGCGTGTGGAGCAGCCGGATGCCGGCGGCCTCGATGTCGGCTGTTGTCGGCAGCCCCAGTCGGCGAAGGGCCTCGAGAAGCTCGCGGTACGTGTAGCCGGTGGCGACAAGCCCGATCCACGCATCGTTCGGATCGGCGGTGGCGTGGTTGAGCTTGTTCGCCGTCGCATAGCGCTGGGCGAGGATCAGCCGGATTGTGCGGAAGTCACGTTCGAGCTCGAGCGTTTTCGGAGTGAGGAGACGCCCCTCGGGTCGCGGCTCGTAGATCGTGCCGTTTGGGTCGCCGGGGATCGAGAGATCGGGGGTGACGATCTCGACCCGATCGAGGCCGAGATCGACCGTGCCAGAGCCGTCGGCGACGGGGGAGACGATCTTCATCGAGGTCCAGAGACCGGTCATGCGGCTGAGCGCTACGGCGTGACGGCCGAGGTCGACGACCTCCTGCACGTCGCCCGGATAAAAGAGCGGCATGTGGAGGTCGTAGATCGTGGCGTCGGACGACGACGGAATCGTCGATGACTTCGCTGCGGGGTCGTCGCCGACGAGGGCGATCGCCCCGCCCTTCGAGGAGGTGCCGGTGAAGTTCGCGTGGCGGAGAGCGTCACCTGCCCGGTCGATACCCGGGCCCTTGCCGTACCAGATGCCCAGGACCCCCTCGTAGGTCGCGTCGGGCTGTTCGGTCGCGAGTTGGCTCCCCATCACGGCGGTCGCGCCGAGTTCTTCGTTGACGGCCGGTTGGAGTACGACGTCGACATCGGTCGCCACCCGCAGTGCCTTTTCGAGCTCCATATCGAAGCCGCCGAGAGGCGAGCCGGGGTAGCCAGAGACGAACGCTGCGGTCTTGAGTCCGTTGTGCTTGTCGATGCGCATCTGCTCGATCGGCAGTCGCGCCAGGGCCTGCACACCCGTCAGGAAGACGCGACCGTCGTCCTTCAGGAAGCGGTCGGAGAGGTGATACTCGGTGATCGCCATACAACGAGCGTCGCATCAGTGCGGGCTCGGCTCAAGCCACTTGATCGATCAACGACAGCCGGAAGCGGAATTTCGCGGCGGTCTGAATCGTTCAACGGGGGGATCATGATTAACACCGCAAAGACCTTCACCCTTCTCGCTGCCATGGGTGGCCTTGTCATCGTCGCGGGCGGCGTGCTCGGCGGCTCCGGCGGCCTCGCCATTGGCCTGATCCTCGGCCTCGTGATGGTCGGAGGCTCGTACTGGTTCAGCGACAAGCTCGCCATCAAGTCAGCACGCGCCGTTCCCGTTTCCCGGGAACAGCTGCCGCAGTACTACGAGATCATGGAAGATCTCACCGCTCGGGCGAACATGCCGATGCCGAGGCTGTACATCACGCCCAGCCAGCAGCCGAACGCCTTCGCCACCGGCCGCAACCCCAACAACGCTGCCGTCGCCGTGACCGAAGGGCTGCTCCAGGCGATGAATTGGGAGCAGGTACGCGGCGTCCTCGCCCACGAACTCGCCCACATCCGCAATCGCGACATCCTCATCGGGTCGGTGGCTGCCGCCATCGGTATGGGGATCACCTTCGCGGCCCGCATGGTGATGTGGGGGGCGCTGCTCGGCGGCAACAACCGTGATCGCAACCCGATCGGTGAGCTCGCTTTCGCGCTGCTCGCCCCGATCGCGGCGATGCTCATCCAGGCCGCCGTGAGTCGCAGCCGTGAGTTCCAGGCCGACGAGTCGGCGGCAAGGCTGCTCGGCACGGGCGAACCCCTCGCCCAGGCGCTGCAGCAGCTCGAGTCCTACGCCAACCGCATCCCGGCGGCCGTCGACCCCAACCAGGCGAGCAACTACATCATCGACCCCCTGAAGGCCCAGGCTCGCAGCGGTCAGGGTGGCGGTTTCGGCAAGCTCTTCAGCACCCACCCATCGACCGACGAGCGGATCGCCCGGCTGCGGAGTCTGAACCTCTGAGTCAGCTCGGATGCGACCCCACCCCGAGAGGACGGGAGGGGCTCGTTGCTCGTCGGCAGTGTGGTGGAGTCGGTCGGGTCAGTCCCGGAAGTTGTTGAACTGCAGCGGAATGCCGAAGTCCTGTTCCTTCATCGCGGCGATGGCGGCCTGAAGGTCGTCGCGTTTCTTGCCGCTCACCCGGAGCTGTTCTCCCTGGGTCGAGGACTGCACGCCCTTGAGGCCGAGCCCCTTGATGAACTTGTTGAGTTCCCTGGCCTTGTCGGCGTTGATGCCGGCCTGGAGCTTGACTGTCTGGCGAACCGAACCACCTGACGCTGGTTCGACCGTGCCGTAGTCGAGCACCTTCATCGAGACTTTGCGCTTGGCGAACTTCTCTTCGAGCACGACCCGGAGCGCAGCGAGGCGATCCTCCGATGATGACGCCAGCTTGATCTCGTTATCGCCGAGCTCGACCGAGCTGTCGGTGCCCTTGAAGTCGAATCGCTGGCTGACTTCACGAGCCGCCTGGTCGACCGCGTTGCGGACTTCTTGCATGTCAACTTCTGAAACCACGTCGAATGTCGGCATGGCGCCGACGGTACTACGGCGGTGCCGTCGACCGAACGCTCTCCCTTCCGCAGCGACGAGGTCGCAGAGCTGGCCCTGGCCGGTACAGTTGTGGCCCGTCCACGGGTCGGTGCCCGAGCGGCCAAAGGGAACGGGCTGTAAACCCGTCGGCTTCGCCTACGAAGGTTCGAATCCTTCCCGGCCCACCATGGACGAACGACCCGGTGTTTCGACACCGGGTCGTTTGCCTTTTCGAACTCAGGCGCCGGGCCCGAACGGGCGCTGGCGGGTGTTGGCCGTTCAGAGCATGTGCTGCATCACGGTGACGTCGAGCCAGCGTCCAAACTTGCGGCCGACCTCTTGTTGCACCCCGACGACCTTGAACCCGCAGGCTTGATGTAAGGCAACCGATGCGCCCTCGGTATCGGAGATGTGGGCGATGACGGTGTGGAAGCCGCGGGCCTTGGCCATCGCGACGATCTCATTGAGGAGCGCCTTGCCGACCCCGAGACCACGAGCACCTGCGTCGACATAGACACTGTTCTCGACGGTGGTGTTGTACGCCGGCCGGTTCCGGTACGGCGACAGCGACGAGAAGCCGACGATTCGCCCATCGACCTCGGCGACGAGGACACCAAGCGCGCCTTCACGTTCACGGATCCAGGCCCGCTGCTCCTCGACGGTGCGCGGCACGAGGTCGAACGTCGAGGTCGAGGTTTCGACTTCGTGGTTGTAGATCCGGCGCAGTTCCTCCGCGTCGTCGATGGTCGCGTGGCGGATGTCCATCCGGCCGAATCTACGTGGTTGGATGAGGACATGGCTCGAAATGTGCTGGGTGGCGAACTGGCCGAGTGCGGACGTGATCCGATCACCGGCTTCTTCCGCGACGGTTGTTGCAACACGTCGCCGGACGATGTCGGTTCGCACACCGTGTGTGCCACCGTCACTGCCGAGTTCCTTGAGTACTCGAAAGCAGCCGGGAACGACTTGTCGACACCTCGACCTGAGTACGGGTTCGTCGGGCTGAAACCAGGCGACGGGTGGTGCGTGTGCGCCGCCCGCTGGTTGCAGGCGGCCGAGGCCGGCTATCCGTGCCCGGTGCGGCTGGCGGCAACCCACGAGCGGGCGCTCGATGTCGTGCCGCTCGAGTTGTTGCGAACCCACGCGTCTGACAGCGACAACTGAGTCGGTGCGCGATGCTCTGCGCGCTCGCGTACTCGTTCGAGGAGATGACATGACCACCGCCGGATTCGATTCCCAGCGCCTTGCTCGAGTGGCGGCACTTGTCGATCGCTATGTCGCCGAGGGCAAGCTCGCCGGAGCGCAGGTCCAGGTCGCCCACCGGGGTGAGGTGGCGCTGCGCCACACAGTGGGCCGTGCTGACGTGGCGTCGGATCGCCCGCTCGGCGACGACGCGATCTATCGCATCTATTCCATGACGAAGCCGATCACCTCGATCGCCCTGATGCAGCTCTATGAGCAGGGACGAGTGCTGCTCGAGGATCCGGTGTCGGCGTACATTCCCGAGTTCGCCGAGATGCAGGTGTTCACCGGCGGCACCCCGACCGCGCCGAAGGTCCGCCCGGCGCAGACCGTCATGACGGTGAAGGATGTGCTCACCCACGCGTCGGGCCTGACCTACGGGTTCTTCTTCCAGAACAACCTTGACGCGATGTACCGGGAGGACGGACTCGGCAATTTTGAGCTGCCCGACTACACGCTGGAAGAAGGCATGAGGCTCCTCGCCGCCAAACCGCTCGCCTTCGACCCCGGTACGGCATGGAACTATTCGATGTCGACCGACGTGTGCGGCCGACTCGTCGAGGTGATCTCGGGGATGGGGCTCGACGAGTACTTCGCCGAGCACATCACCGGCCCGCTCGGCATGGCCGATACGGCCTTCCACGTCCCGGCCGACAAGGTCCACCGGTTCACGTCGAACTACCAATTGACACCCGAGGATCCGTTGGCGACCTTCGACGCTTTCGACGCCAGCCCGTACCTCTCGCCGCCGGTCTTCTTGTCGGGCGGCGGTGGCCTGGTCGGTACCGTCGACGATTACCAGCGCTTCGTCGACATGTTGCTCAACGGCGGCGAACTCGACGGTCGGAGGATCATCGGCCGCAAGACGCTCGAGTACATGACGATCAACCACCTGCCCGAGGGCAAGACGCTCAACGAACTCGGCCAGTCGCTGTTCTCCGAGGCGGTGATGGAAGGTATGGGCTTCGGCCTCGGCTTCTCCACCCTCGTCGACCCGGCCCGCAACGGTGCGGTCAGCTCCGGCGGTGAGTTCGCCTGGGGCGGTGCCGCCAGCACGGCGTTTTGGGTCGACCCGGCCGAGGAAATCACCTGCGTGTTCATGACGCAGCTGATGCCGAGTAGGTCCTACCCGCTCCGTCGAGAGCTGAAGGCCACCGTCTACCAGGCGCTGCGCTGACCCAGACGGGCAATCACCGGCTGGTCACCGCAGATCGAACTTCTCGAAGTCGGGCGATCTCGTCCACGACTGGTAGACGTGCAACGGCCACGGGCTGAGGGTGTGGATGTCGCCCTTGGCGTTCTTGTAGTGGGTGTTCTTCACCGCCCAGTGGCTCCACACCATCTGGCCGATCTCGGCCCGGTATTCGGCGACGTAGGTGTCGTAGGCATCGCTGGTCGGCTCGATCGAGGTGAGGTCGTCGGCGATGAGCTTGTCGATGCACTGCATGATGTAGGTGATCTGGCACTCACTGTGGAAGATCAACGAGCCACCGCTGGCGAGGTTCGTACCCGGGCCGTACATGCAGAACAGGTTCGGGAACCCCGGCATGGTGATGCCGAGGTAGGCCGCCGGTTCGTCGCCCCAGAACGCTCGCAAGGTCTGGCCGTTGCGCCCGGTGATCTCCATCGGCCAGAGGAAGTCGTTGTGGCGAAACCCGGTGGCGTAACAGATGACATCGGCCTCGTGGAGCACTCCGTCGGTCGTGCGGATGCCGCCGGCCTCGATGCGCTCGATACCGGTGCGGATCAAATCGACATTGTCCTTCTTGAGGCAGCCGAGCCACGAGCCGTTGTCCTGGAGCGTGCGTTTGCCGGTGGCCGGATAGTCGGGCGTGATCTTCGCAAGAAGGTCGGGGTCGTCGCCGATCTGTTCGGCCATGAAGCCGAGGAAGAAGTCGCGCGTCGACTTGTTGCGTTGGCTGACGGCGAGACCGTCGGAGTCGTCCCAGTCGGGATCGATGCGCGGGCCACTGAGGTCGACGCCTGCACCGGGCCACAAGATCAGAAAGCGGAACCAGCGACCGAAATAGGGGAGGTGGCGGATCGCCCACTTCATGCCGTCGGGCACCGGCTCGTGGTAGTTCGGATTCGGGAACATCCATTGCGCGGTCCGCTGGAAAACGTTCAGCTGCTCGACCTGATCGGCGATCGTCGGGGCGATCTGGAAGCCGGTGGCGCCGGCGCCGACGAGTGCGAACCGCGTGCCGGTGACATCGATCGAGTGGTCCCACCGGATCGAATGGAACGACGGGCCGTCGAAGTCGTCGATGCCGGGGATGTCGGGAAGTTTCGGACGGTTGAGTGAGCCGACTGCGGAGATGACGGCACGGGCTGGGAGTTCGTCGACCGTGCCATCGGCCGTTCGAACACGAACCGTCCAGGTGCCCGCTGCCTCGTCGAAGGTCGCAGCCTCGACCTCGGTCTCGAACCGACAGTGTTCGTCAATGCCGTACTTGTGCATCACGCCGACGAAGTAGTCGCGCAGCTCGGCGTGCTGGGAGAAGTACTCGGTCCAATGGTCGGCCGGTTCGAATGAGTAGCAGTAGAAGTGACTGCCCACNTCGACNCGGGCGCCGGGGTACGAGTTNTCCCACCAGGTGCCGCCGGGGCCGGCGTTCTTGTCGATGATCGTGAAGGGGATCCCGGCCTCGCGGAGNCGAATGCCNGCGAGCAGGCCCGACTGCCCGCATCCGATGACCACGACAGGGAACTCGCCGTGGGCGACCGGTGGTGCCTCNGGCGACGGCACTCCCTNGGCGGCGAGGTTCAACTCGCTGAGCATCATCGGCACGGTGTCGTCGGGGATGTCGGCGCAGCCGATGAAGGCCATCATCTCCTGCACCAGCTCGGCTGAGGGTGGGGGTGGCAGCTCGCCACCGGAATCGCGGAAGGCCAGGATGTGGGGGAGAGCTCGAGCCCTGGCCTCGGTCTGGGCCTCCGGCGACATGAAGCCGTCGTAGATGTTGAGGAACAGGCCCTGCGGCTTGATCGCCTCGTCGCGGATCCACGACGGGTCGCCGGTGATGTGCACCATGGCGCACAACAGCGTCGGCACGCTCACGTCATCGAGGAGTCGGGCGATGGTCTCGTCGTCGTCGGTGATCGGTGTGCGGCCGTACAGGTCAGGTGTGCTCACGACGACGATGCTCGCGTCGCTGCTGGTGGGTCACCAAGTCGCTCCCAGCGGAGCGGATGCCTCGGTCAGTGCGCGTCGGCGACGTGACGCACCGCGAGGCGGTAGCGGGTGTCGGGCCCGTCGTGCTCGATGTAGCAGCCCTGCAGGTGCCGGTGACCCGAGGTCGGGTCGAATGCCGTGCGGGCGTGCAGCACCCGATGGTTGTCCATGAACATCAGATCGCCTCGACCAAGACGGAAGGCAGCCTGATGGGCAGGATCGTCCATCCACGCGGCCAACCACCGGCGACCGGCGTACCAGGCATCGAGATCGGCGCCGTCGGCCGGAACCGGGAAGTCGAGCTTGGTGTTGAAGCGGAGCTGACGGAACCGGCCGGCCGAGTCAAGTTGGACCACTGGGCGTCGGTCGATCGCCACGTCGGTGCCCATGTCGTAGCGGAAGTCGACCTCGATGGTGGCGAGCGCCTCGTGGAGGTCGGGCTGTTCGCGGCGCATCGCCTCGGTGGCCGCAAGACCATCGACGAGCACTGAGTCGCCACCCTCCGCCTCGTTCGCAAGGCAGTGGAGGAGCTGGAGGCCGGGCTGAACCTTGCGGTAGGGCTGGTCGGTGTGGGGCTTCAGCTCGATCGCGGTGTAGGCGAGATCGGTCGGCTTTGGTTCGTTGCGGACGTCGAACACCCAACCGAAGTTGTTGCCGGCGATGTAGCCNATGTGGTTCGCAACCTCGGCGACGGTGCCTTCGGTCGTCGGCGTGTTGCGAATGATGACGAAGCCGTGCCGGGCGAAGTCGCCAAGGAAGTCGACGGTGGCCTGGGCGACGCCGGGTTCGTCGAGGCTTCCGGCGATCGCCGGCCAGGAGACGGTGGGAAACGGAGCCGCGCCGGGTGCCCAGGCGATGGGGGCGGGTGGCGCCTCCGGGTCGGCGACCCAGCCGAGCCGTTGCATGAGCGCAGCGACCGACAGCCGGCAGCGATGGCCGTCGGAAAACGCCACACTGAGCGTGTCGCCGTCGAGTTCGGCGTCGACCGCCACCAACCCGGGCTCGACGTCGAGCGGGGTAAACAGCCGCTGGCGGTTGGTCGCCTCGATCTGGCCAGGCTCGGTCGATTGTTCCCGCAGCCACTGGGGGTGCAGGCGGGTCGCTCGGTCGCCGAAGCGGGCCTCGACGTGGCCGTCGGCCGCCACGGAAGCCGACGAGGAGGAATCAAGCANCGTCATGCCATAACTCTGACGTGGGTGCGTCCCTTTCCACAGCCCCTTTTCTGTCAGTCTGCCATAACCTAACGGCATGGCACGTTTGGTGACGCAGAAGGTCGGTCGACTCCATCGCCTTGCCGTGTTCGATGCCGCCGCCCGCCTGGGCGGCTTCTCGGCGGCCGCCCGCGAACTCGGCATGACCCAACCAGCGGTCACCCGACAGATCCGGGCCCTCGAACGCAGTCTGGGTCGGGACCTTTTCGCCCGTACCGCGAATCGCAGTGAGCTGACCGACGCCGGTCAGTCCCTCCACAGCCATGTCGCCGCCGGACTCGACCGGATCGACGCCGGTATTCGTGAGTTCACCGACGACAGCGGTGCGTTCGTGCTCGCCACCCATCCCGGTGTCGCCCAGCTCTGGCTCGTTCCCCGACTCGAGTCGCTGAGCGCAGCCCTGCATCCGCTCGACGTTCGGCTGTGGTTCTTCGAGCGCAATGCCGACATCGAGGCAGGCGGATTTGATGCGGCCATTCGCGTCGGCGACGGCAACTTTCCCGATCACCACGCCGAATTGCTCTTTCGTGAACGGGTCGTGCCGGTGTGCTCCCCGGCGTTCGCCGNTGAGCACGGACTTCATGCCGAGAGCACACCGGCGGAGATCCACGAGGTGCCGTTCATCAACATGGACGACGGCGATGCGCCGTGGATGGCGTGGGCCGATTGGCTGGCGGCGGGNGGCGTCGAGCTCCAGCGCCAACCCGGGCGGGTTCTGTTCCAGAACTATCCGATGGTCGTCCAGCAGGCCCTGATCGGTCGTGGCGTTGCGCTCGGATGGCGCGGACTCATCGACGAGCTGGTCGACGGCGGTGCCCTCACCGTCGTCGGCCCTGAGGTCACCTCAGCGCGCGCGTACTACGTCGTCTGGCCGAAGGATCGGCGATCGGTCGAGACCGACGCCCTGGTCGCCTGGCTTCGCACCGAGGCCGCGAGCTGACCGACCTCGCTGGTCTGCCCGCTACCCTCACCACCGATGCACGAGAGCGATCAGCCGGACGGGGAAACCGACGAACTCGAAACTGAGTCCGTCGAACCCGAAACCGATCCGGCGGCGCGTGCCGCCGAGGCCGAACTCGATGAGCTGAACGACGCCTTCGACACCGTCGACGCCGCGCTCAAGGCGCTGGATTCGGACGATCTCGACCAGGCCGAAGCGCTCGTTGCATCGCTGGGGGACCCGAGCGCCGTAACCACTGACGACGCCGAACCCGAGTCATCCAGCGAGGCCTGACATGCGGCGCCTGACGCGCGCACTTTCCCGAATCCTGATCGTGGGCGGTCTGCTCACGGCGGTCGCCGCCGTGCGCCGGCGCCGTGCCACGCCTGTGCTCGCCGATGCGCCGATCGCCTCGACCGGGCGCGGAGCTCGCAGCGCGGTGATGGCCCGCCTCGCCGCCCGCCGGGCTGCGGACCGCACATGGACCAAGGCCCGTCAGCGGCTCGCCGACGACGAGGGTCGGCGCCGGATGCAGGCAGAGCTCGAACGCCGCGAGGCCCAGGATGTCGTCGACGCCCTCGGGTACATGAAGGGCGGGATGATGAAGCTCGGCCAGATGGCGAGCTACCTCGACGAGGGCATGCCCGAGCCGATGCGCGAAGCGCTGGCGGGGCTGCGCAGCGACGCCCCTCCGATGACCGGCGATCTCGCGCTGAGCGAAATCGAAGCCGGGCTCGGGCGACCGCTGCACGAACTGTTCGAACACATCGACGCAGAGCCGATTGCGTCCGCATCTATTGGCCAAGTCCACAAGGCCCGCACCCTCGACGGTCGCGATGTCGCCGTGAAGGTNCAGTACCCCGGCATCGCCGACGCCATCGCATCCGACATGGACAACTCGGAGACGCTCGCGACGATGCTCAGCATGATCTTCCCGGGTCTCGACCCGGTCGAATTGGTCGAGGAGCTCCGCGCCCGCATCAACGAGGAGCTCGACTACGAGAACGAGGCGGCCAACGTCCGACTCTTCGCCGACTACTACCAAGGCCACCCGGCGATCTGGATCCCCGACGTGATCGACGAACTCTCGTGCGGCAATGTGCTCACCACCGAGTTCGTCCACGGCGAACGCTTCGAGAAGATCTACGAGCGGTCACAGGAAGAACGCGATCGGGTCGCCGAGACGCTCTACCGCTTCGTTTTCCGCAGCCTCAACCGGCAGTACGCGTTCAACGGCGACCCTCACCCCGGCAACTACCTCCTCGCCGACGACGGACGGGTCGCCTTCATCGACTTCGGCCTGGTGAAGCACTTCAAGGCCGACGAGGTCGAGCAGTTCGCCCGCTTGATCCGGGCCATGCTCGATCGTGAAGCCAGCGAGTTCCGTCGTGTCGCCGAAGAGGTCGACGTGCTGCGCCCGAACGCCCCGTTCACCGACGACGAGATCTACGAGTGGTTCACGGCGTACTACGAACTGATCCTGACCGACGAGCCGATCACCGTCACCTCCGAGTACAGCGGCAAGCTCCTGTACAAGACCTTCGACGCCCGCACGAACGAGATCCTCAAGCACGCCAACGTGCCGCCCACCTTCGCACTCATCCAGCGCATCAACCTCGGACTGTTCTCGCTGATGGGCAAGCTTGAACCGACCGCCAACTGGCGTCGCATCAGCGAAGAGCTGTGGGTCTGGACCGACGGCGAACCATCGACACCGATGGGCGAGGCCGAAGCGGCCTGGGTCGCAAGCGGTGTGAGTAATGCGGCCGAGACCCACGCTCGCCTTGCCGCGTGGACAGTCGACGTGAGCTAATCGGCCAGTTCGCTCGGGGGGAGAGCGTTGAGTCGATCGCTCACTGCCATCAGGTAGCCGGTGGCCCGCTCGTGGAGTGGGTATCGCTGCACGATGCGGTCGAACTCGGGCCCGTGATGAGGTACGACCAGGTGAGCGAGTTCGTGGATGATCACCGAGTCGAGCACCCACGGCGGCACGTCGACGAGACGATCGGAGATGCGAATGTCGCCGCTGCCCACGGTGCATGACCCCCAGCGCTGTCGCTGCACCTTCGACCAGGTGATCGACGTCGCGTACGGCAGCCCGTAGTCGTCGGAGAGCGCACGGCTGCGGGCGTCGAGATCGATGGCGTTGGAGCGCCGTTCGCGCTCGATGCGTTCGACNACGTCGTCGACGAAGCGAGCCTCGTCCTCTGCGGTCATCCACGCTGGGATGCGGACTCGGATCACCCCGTCGACGATGCGGGCCGAGACNGTTTTGTTGCGCTTGTCGGATCGGATGACCTCGACGGGGTAGCGCGACGACGAACGCCGCCGAGCGTGCACCGGGTGGGTTGGGTCGTGGCGGTGGGCGTCGGCGCTGCTCATCAGACGATGTCCTGGTTGTCGATGGTGACGTCGTCGGGGGCGAGCAGCAGGCGCTCGCCGAGTCGCCACGCAGATCCGTCGTGGTGAAGCCAGCGAGCTCCGAGGTTGGCGATGCGTTCGTGAGCGAGGCCGAAGTGGCCTTCGAGGGTGTAGATGATGCCGCCGTGGCTCACGGCGAGGACGTCGCCGTGGCCGCCGGTGGTGGTGAGGATGTCGTCGAGCGCCGCCAGGACTCGCACGAGCACGGCTTCGTCGTCCTCCCAGCCGGGCGGCCATTCGCCCCGGTCGAGCATGCCGGGGAACTGCGCATCGATATCCGCTCGCGTGAGACCGGAGAACTCACCGGCGTCGCGTTCTTTCAGCCGAGGATCGACGATCACGGGACCGACACCAAGCGTGGTGGAGATGATCGTGGCGGTGTGGAGTGCCCGCTCGAGGTCGCTCGCAAAGATGGCGTCGAAGGCGCCCGCCTGGTTCGCGGCGCCGCGGGCTTGGGCACGGCCGAGCTCGGAGAGCGGTGGGTCGGCCTGGCCCTGCCAGCGCCCGACCGCGTTCCACTCCGATTGGCCATGCCGGGCGAGGAGGAGATTCAGCATGTGGCGCTGACCGTAACCAGGCCCTCTGACGGTGTGGGGGGATGCCCCCCTGTGGAAATCCGGGCATGCTGGAGGCATGGCTCGACTCCGCTTGTTCGCCTCCGCCCGTGAAGCCGCCGGCACGGCCAAGGCCGAGTTCGCCGGTGCCACCGTCGGCGAGGTGCTCGATGCCGCGGTGGCCGAGTTCGGCGAGGAATTCGCAGGCGTGCTCGGTACCTGCAATGTGTGGGTCAACGGTGATCAGGCCGACCGGGGTCATGCCGTGGGCGAGGGCGACGAGGTCGCCGTCCTCCCCCCGGTCTCGGGCGGCTGAGTTTCGACCGGTAGGCTCGACGCCGTGATTCGCGACCTGCAGCGCGTCCTTGAGCCGTCCTATGTGGGTGGTCTCGCCGACGCCTCGATCGAGCAGATTCGGGCGATGCGTGCCGAGTGCGCCGAGCTCGAGAACGGCACATCCTTCGTCCGTCGGCTTGCTCAGGGCCGCCTCGACCTGCTCGGCGAGGAAGCAACGCGACGGGCCGACGGTGCCGGCGGCAACCTCGAAGAACTCGTCAGCGGGCTCGCCGACCTCATGAGTGAGGGCGTGCGCGCAGCCGGCTCGGGCCGCCTCGATCAGCAACTCGATCCCCCGGAGGCCGTCGTCGGCCCGCTCACCGCAGCACTCGACGCCAGGGTTGGCCCTTCGGTGATCATGGCGGTTGCAGAGCTGGGCGACGACGAACTCTCGGCGGCGAGGCAGGCGCTCCAGGATTTCGAGGAAGAACTCTCCAGCGCCCGCCGCAGCCTTCATCGCGCAATCGATGTACTCAATGCCGAACTCGCCCGTCGCATCGCGTTGGGCGAATCGTCTGCGTCCCCGAGCTGAGTTCGTTTCGTAGGAACCGATCGTGAGGGAATGTGTGAGCGTCGTCGGCAGTTGGAGGAGGCGGTGACCCGTCTCGCAATGCTCTCGTTGCACACGTCACCGCTCGTCCAGCCGGGCGGCGGTGACGCCGGTGGCATGAACGTCTATGTGCGCGAGCTCGTGGCCGCGCTCGCCCATGGCGGAGCCGACACCACGGTCTATGTCCGTCGGTGGCGAGATGATCTGCCGAAACGTCTGGCGGTCGAGCCGGGCTTCGAGGTCGTGCACATCGACGCCGGCGACCCCAACCTCTCGAAGGAGCAGCTGCCCGGCATCGTCGACGAGTTCGCTGACGGGGTGCGCGCCCATCTCGCGATCGATCCGGCCGACGTGTTGCACGCCAACTACTGGTTGAGCGGNGTGGCTGGTCATCGGCTCAAGCACGAGCTCGATCTGCCGATGGTGTCGACCTTCCACACCCTCGCCCGCGTGAAGGCCGAGACGGGNGACGTCGAGCCGCAGAACCGCATCGATGCCGAGTCCGACGTCATTGCGTGCAGCGACATCATCACGGCGAACTCCGTGGTCGAGTTGCACGAACTCGTGCGTCATTACGGCGCTGATCCGAGCCGCATCGAGATCGTGCCGCCTGGCGTCGACCACGCCTTCTTCTCGCCTGGTTCCCGCCGCGGTGCTCGTCAGGCCCTCGGCCTCGGCGATGAGCCCGTGCTGCTCTTCGTCGGCCGCATCCAGCCGTTGAAGGGTGTCGATGTCGCCGTAGAGGCGTTGTCGCGGCTGCGTGATCCCCGGGCCCGCATGCTGATCGTCGGGGGCTCGAGCGGGATCGAGGGCGATGATCATGCCGCCGAGGTTCGTGATCTCATCACCGATCGAGGTCTCGACGATCGCATCACGATGGTGCCGCCTCAGCCCCACCATGTGCTCTCCACCTATTACCGGGCGGCCGACGTCACGATCGTGCCGAGCCGCTCGGAGTCGTTCGGTCTCGTCGCGCTGGAGTCCGCAGCGTGCGGCACACCGGTCGTCGCTTCTGACGTGGGCGGCTTGCGCACGCTGGTCGATCACGGCCGCACCGGCCTTCGGGTGCCGGGGCGCGATCCGGATGACTTCGCCGAGGCGGTCGAGCGCATCATCGGCGATCCGATCGTCGCCGGGCTACTGTCTGAGCGGGCTGCCGAGGCGGCGACGGCCTACACCTGGACCTCGATGGCCGCGCGCCTGCGGCGGGTGTATGCCGACCTGAGCGAACGCGTCCTCGTCGATTGCATGGCCTGACCGCCTGCGGTCGGGTGTGTTGGGGCCTGACCGCCTGCGGTCGGGGAGTGTTGGCCGGGCGTGTCGAAGGTGATGCCGGGCTGTAAGACTCGGGTGATGGATCTCGCACCGGCTGCAACTCCCGAGCAACTCGACGCGCTCGAGGCGCAGATCGATGCCTGGCTCGCAGCGGAGCAGGCCGTCAATCCGATGATCGATGCGGTCGAGAAGGGTGAACGCGAGGTCGGCCATCAGCAGCGTCTCTGGTACGTGCGTCTGCTCGGCGAGGAGAAGGATGTCTGGACGGCGTACTGGACGATCAACCAACGCATGTTCCGGTTCGAAACGTTTGTGATGCCGGCGCCGGAGGAGAACGAGCAGGCGTTCTATGAGCACTTGCTGATGCGCAACCGTGAACTCACCGGCATGAATCTCGAGATCGGGGACGAGCATGCGATTTTTCTCGCTGGCTCGCTGCCGATCGCGGCGGTCAACGATGCGGAACTCGATCGGGTCCTCGGCTCGATGTGGGCCTATGTCGAGAAGGTGTTCCGTCCTGCCCTGCGCATCGGCTTCGCCAGCCGATTCGGCAGTTAGTTGCTTTTCATATCTTTTCATTTATTGTGACGCCCGCCGGCGGCGGAGTCACCGCTCGGGGAAGTGTGGTCTTCTCCGCCGCCGGCACCAGCCCGGTACGGTGCGCCTCATGACGAGTCCGAAGCTCCAGTTCATCGGCGGCGGCAAGATGGCCGAAGCCCTGCTCGGCGGCATGATCGCCACGGGTTGGGCGGCCGCAGACGAGATCCATGTGGTCGAACCGTCGGCCGAGCGCCGGACGGTCCTCAGCGATGCACATCCCTCGCTGTCGATTGGCGATGCGCCGGTCGCCGGGGTCGATGCCGTGCTGGCGGTGAAACCCCAGATCGCACCCGAGGTGTTCCCCGGTCTGGCCGCTGCGTCCGTGCCGCGTCTGTTGTCGATTGCCGCGGGCATCACCACAGCGGCGATGGAAGCGGCGCTGCCGGAGGGCACGGTCGTCGTGCGCTCGATGCCGAACACACCGGCGCTCGTCGGGAAGGGCATGGCGGCGATCGCCCCCGGCGTCCATGCAGGCGACGATGACCTCGTGTGGGCCACCTCAATTCTCTCCGCCGTCGGCAGGGTCGTCACCGTGGCTGAGTCAGACCTCGATGCGGTCACCGGCGTGTCGGGCTCCGGTCCCGCCTACGTCTTCCATCTGGCCGAGGCGCTGACCGCGGCCGGGATTGCGCAGGGTCTCAGCCCCGAGGTCGCCGACAGGCTCACCCGCCAGACCCTGCTTGGCGCGGCGACCTTGCTGAGCGATTCCGGCGAAGATCCGGCCCAGCTGCGCATCAATGTCACCTCGCCCAACGGTACGACGCAGGCCGGCCTCGAGGTCATGTACGAGCGTGGCTTCGCCGAGGTGATCGACGCGGTCGTGGCGGCGGCCACCGCGAGGTCTGCCGAACTCGGGGGCTAGGGAACGCGGCGGATAGCGTCAGCGTCGTGAACGCCCCCGGTCGTCAGTACGACACCATCTCTTTCCTTTCCGATTTCGGCCACGCCGACGAGTTCGTCGGCGTGGTCCACTCCGTGATCCGTTCGATCGCGCCGCAGGTCGGTGTCGTCGACGTCACCCACGGCATCGCCAAGTTCGACACACGAGCCGGCGGTCTCGCGCTTGCCCGGGCGGCCAATTACCTCAACCCCGGCATCGTCATCGCGGTGGTCGACCCCGGCGTCGGTACCGACCGGCGGCCGGTTGCCCTCGAGGTCGGCGACGGCATGTCGGTGCTGATCGGGCCTGACAATGGCCTGCTCGCCCCTGCAGTCGGCTTGGTGGGTGGCGCCACCCGCGCGGTTCACCTCACCAACGAGGACTACCAACTGCCACGCTCTGGGGGAGCGACCTTCGATGGGCGTGACATCTTCGCCCCGGCTGCTGCGCATCTCGCCAACGGCGTGCCCATCACCGAGCTCGGCCCGGAGATCGACCCCGCCACGCTGCTGCCGGGCGTATTGCCGATCTCGCGCTTCGAGTCGGGCGAACACGGCCAGGAACTCGTGTGCGAGGTCCTGTGGGTCGATCACTACGGCAACTGCCAACTCAATGTCGATCCGCTCGAGCTGCTGTCGATCACCGACTCGCCCGGCGGCGAGGTGATGGTCACGATCGGTGCGGGCTCGGCAACGCCCGACGAGCGTGTCGGTGTTCGGGTCGACGCCTACGACCAGATCCCGGCGGGCCGCATCGGTCTCGTCGTGGATTCCAGCGGTTTGCTGTCGATCGCGGTTGCCCGCGGCTCGGCGGCGCTCGAACTCGGGCTCGGCGAAGGTATCGAGCTGCGGATCCGTGATCTCGATCCGTCCGACCGCGGTCCCGGCGTCAGCACGCCGGTGCAGCTCGGTCCCCGCCCCTCTGGAGGATTCTGATGCGCGCAAGTACCACGCTGGTGATCGGCATCTTGCTGCTCGTCATCCTTGGCGCAGCCGCGTTGCAGTTCGTCTTGCTGGTCGACTGAGACGGAGGCCGACCTCCGGTCCGACCCGAGCGTTTTCGGGGTTGTCGTCCGCACCGAAAATGGTCTGAATCGTCGGGGGGATCGGGCCGCGAACCTGCCAAGATGGTCCGCTGTGAACCTCGCGACCCTCTTCGCTGATCATCCCGCAGAACGCACCGCCATCGTCACTGGCGGCGACCGCATCACCTACGGGCAATTGTCCGCCGAGGTCGAGAAGACGCGCGGGGTTCTCGTCTCGCTTGGACTCGAACCGGGCGACCGGGTTGCGATCTTGTGCGCGACCAACTTCCGTTTCGTGCGCGCCTGGTTCGGCATCCTTGGTGCGGGCATGGTCGCCGTGCCGCTCAACCCGCAGAGCCCGGCCCCCGAGATCGAACGTGAACTCGCCCAGGTCGGGGCCAAGGCCGTGATCGCCGGGCCGGCCGGTATCGGTGTCCTCGAGCAGGTCGATCGTTCGGTCGTGCCGACCCTCAAGCACGTGCTGCGCCCGTCGGGGGTTGGCCTGCCCGACTCCGTCGACCTTGACGTGCTTCGAGAGACCGTCGAGCCCGCCCCGATGGTCGAACGCGCCGAAGGCGATCTCGCCTGCCTCATGTTCACCAGCGGCACCGCCGGCGCACCGAAGGCCGCGATGCTCACCCATGGCAACCTGGCCGCCAATCTCCGTCAGAACATGGCGACCAGCGGCAAGGTCGTCCGCCCCGACGACGTCGGTTTGTGTGTCCTGCCGCTCTTTCACATCATGGGGCTCAACTCGATCCTGAACCTGAGCCTCTATGCCGGGGCCACCCTCGTGCTGCAGGAGCGTTTCGACCCGATGACCGTCTTCGAGACGATCGCCGACGAGCAGATCTCGGTGCTGGTCGGTCCGCCCACGATGTGGGCTGCGCTGAGTCAGGTCGACCTCGTCGCCGACGATGCGCTGAAGACCGTTCGCATCGCCGTCTCGGGTGCCGCCACGCTGCCCAACCGGGTTGTCGAGGAAGTGGCGGGCCGTTTCGGCGTGCGGATCCTCGAGGGCTACGGCTTGACCGAAGCCGCTCCGGGCGTCACTCGCGCAACCGACGACGACACCCCGATCGGGTCGATCGGCCGCCCCATGGCCGGCATGGAGGTCCGGATCGTCGACGCCGCCGGCGACGACGTCTACATCGGCGATGAAGGCGAGATCCTCGTTCGTGGTGACAATGTCTTCGTCGGCTACCTCGACGACCCCGAGGCCACCGCTCGGGCGATGGATCCGCAGGGTTGGTTGCACACCGGCGACATCGCCGTGGTCGACGACGACGGGTTCGTCTACATCGTCGACCGAGCCAAGGACCTCATCATCGTGTCGGGCTTCAACGTCTTCCCTGCGGAGGTCGAGCGGGTGCTCAACGCCCACCCGGGCGTCGTCGAATCGGGTGTCGTCGGCGTGCCCCACCCGCACACCGGCGAGTCGGTCAAGGCGTTCATCGTGGCCGAGCCGGGCCGAGTTCTCGAAGAGGACGACCTGATCGAGTGGTGCGCCACCGAACTCGCCCGTTACAAGTGCCCGACCAAGATCGACCTCGTCGACGAGATCCCCCGGGGGCTCGGCGGCAAGATCATCCGGCGAGAACTCGGCGCGTGACCGACGGCGGTGTCCAGGTCGAGCGCGTCGGCGACGCCCCGATCATCACGCCGGCCAGTCATCCCAGCATCGGCACCAACATTCAGGGTCCATCGGTCATCCGTGCGCCTGCGTGGCTGCCGGATCCGCTCGGTCGCTACCTCTGCTACTTCGCCGACCACAAGGGCTCCTTCATCCGGCTCGCCTACGCCGATGCAATCGAGGGGCCGTGGACCATCCACGAACCCGGCTCGCTGCACCTGGCTGACTCCGGCTTCCTCGTCGAGGATCTCGCGATCGATGCCGAGACGCTCGAGCGGATCACTAGCCGCTATCGAGCGGCGCTCGGTGACCAGTTGCCGGTCTCGCTCCTCGATGACCTCGTCACCGCCCACATCGCCTCGCCCGACGTGCACGTCGACGATGACCGACGCGAGATCGTGATGTACCTGCACGGTCTCGAGGCGCTCGGTGACCAGCGAACGCGAGTGGCTGTGTCGACCGACGGGATCCATTTCCGAGCGACTCCCGAGACCCACGGTCCGTCGTACTTCCGGTGCTTTCGTCACGACGGCTGGTGGTACGCCCTCGCCATGCCGGGCCGGTTCTTTCGGTCCCGTGATGGCCGCACCGGGTTCGAGGAGGGTCTCACACTGTTCGGGCCCGACATGCGCCACAGTGCGGTGCGGGTCGTCGAGGGAGCCACCGGCGCCGAACTCGAGGTGTTCTGGACTCGGGTCGGCGACGCCCCCGAACGCATCCTGCGTTCGCGTGTGTCGATCGCAGGTCCGTGGGAGCGCTGGTGCGAGATCGGCGAGCCGGTCGAGGTGCTGCGCCCCGAACATGCCCACGAGGGAGCCGACGAGCCGTGTGTGCCATCGATCCGTGGCGCTGTCGACGAGCCGGTCAATCAGCTGCGCGATCCGTGCCTGTTCTGTGACCCCGATGACGGGACCTGGTGGCTGTTCTACGCGGTGGCGGGCGAATCAGGGATCGCGGTCGCCCGCTTGTGAACTCGTGAAGCCTCTTGTGAACTGATGCACAAGGTGTCTAGCGTGGGGTTATGGCACCCCTTGGTCGGATCCCCGAAGCCACCGTGGCTCGACTCCCGCTGTACCTCCGGGGCCTCGACGCGTTCCCCGTCGGGGTGACGGCAACGGTGTCGTCCGACGAACTCGCCGATCTCGCCGGTGTCAACGCCGCCAAGGTCCGCAAGGACCTGTCGCACCTCGGCACCTACGGCACCCGCGGCGTCGGCTACGACGCCGCCTTCCTGAGGTTCCAGATCAGCCAGGCGCTCGGCGTCGCCAACGTCTGGCCCGTGGTCGTGTGCGGCATGGGCAACCTCGGACGGGCGCTTGCCAACCACACCGGTTTCACGGACCGCGGCTTCCCCGTGGTGGCGGCCACCGATTCAGATCCGGACAAGATCGGCACGGTCGTCGATGGCGTCCCGGTTCACGCGCCCGGCGAACTCGGCGACATCGTCCGCCGCCTCGGCGTCGCCATCGGCGTGATCTCGACCCCGGCCGAAGCCGCCCAGGGCACCGCTGATGCCCTGGTGGCTGCAGGTGTCACATCGATCATGAGCTTCGCGCCGACCGTGCTCTCGGCGCCTGACGAGGTCGAGATCAGGTCGGTCGATCTTGCCACCGAACTCCAGATTCTCGGTTTCCATCTGCACCGCGATCGGATTGCCGGAGACTCCTGACCCCAGCGGTCGGGTTCCTCCGTCCTCGGCGCGGCGAAGCGAGCGAGTATGTCCATCGTGACACTCGTCGCCCGATCCGGTTTCTCGGGTGGATGTCCGATAGCGTTCAGTCGTTGGCCCTGTCACCCTGGGCCGTTGGCTTTGCCTCTGGAGTACGTGTTCCGTGTCGATCGTCGCCATCGGTTGTAACCACCGGTCGACCCCGCTCTCGATTCTTGAGCGGATGACGATCGCGCCCGACGACATCCCCAAGGCGCTCGCCGACCTCGGATCCGCCGATCACCTGAGTGAGGTCGTCGTGTTGTCGACCTGCAACCGGGTCGAGATCTACGCCTACGCCGAGAAGTTCCACGGCGGCTACCAGGACATTCGCGAGTTCTTTGGCCGGCATGCCGGACTCGCCCCCGAAGACGTCAACGACCACCTCTACGCACTCCACGACACCGAAGCGATCCGCCATCTGTTCTCGGTGACCGCCGGTCTCGACTCCGCCGTGATCGGCGAGCACGAGATCCTCGGGCAGGTTCGCACCGCCTGGGAGCGCTCGGCCGAACACGGCATGGTCGGCTCCACGCTCGGCCCACTCTTCCGTCACGCGGTCGAGACGGGGAAGCGGGCCCGTACCGATACCGCGATCGGTCGCGGCATTGCGTCGGTCAGCCAGGCTGCCGTCGCCCTCGCCACCGAGCAACTCGGCGGGCTCGACGGTCGCACCGTGTTGGTGCTCGGTGCTGGCGAGATGGCCGAGGGAACCGTCAAGTCGCTCGCTGCGGCCGGCACCTCCGACATCTTCGTCGCCAATCGCACCTGGGACAACGCCGTGGCGCTCGCCGAGGCGTGCGGTGGCACCGCCGTGAATCTCGACGCCGTGGGCGACGCTCTTGTCGCCGTCGACATGCTCGTCACGACCACGGGTGCGCAGCAGCTCATCCTCGAGAGCGGCGAGATCGCCGGTTTCCTCTCGCGTCGCAATGGTCGCGAACTCGTGATCGTCGATGTTGCCGTCCCGCGCGACGTCGACCCCCGCGCCAGCGAGCTGCCCGGCGTCACGCTCCTCGACATGGACGACATCGGTGTGTTCGTCGAGCAGCAAATGGCTTCCCGTACTCGCGTCGTCGGCAACGTCGAGACGATCGTCGGGGAAGAGGTCGATCGCTATCGCACCGTCACCTCCGCCCGCGAGGTGGCGCCGCTCATCGCCCAGCTCCGCACCCGGGGCAACGACATCGCCGACGTCGAACTCGCCCGGTTCAATGGCAAGCTCTCGGATCTCGATGCGTCCCAGCGCGAGGCCGTCGAGGCGATGGCTCGGGGCATCGTCAACAAGTTGCTGCACGAGCCCACCATCCGGCTCAAGGACGCCGCCGGTCACGCTCGGGGCGATCGCCTCGCCGACTCGCTGCGCGATCTGTTCGACCTCGACTGAGCCGGCGCTCGTGGGGATGCAGTTGCGAGCAGCCACGCGAGGGAGTGCGTTGGCGTTGTGGCAGACGCGTCACGTGGCGTCGCAGCTCGAGTGTGAAGTCGACGAGGTCGTCGTCTCGACCGTCGGCGACCGCAACACCGACGTGCCGATCCACTCGATGGGTGGCAAGGGCGTGTTCGTCAAAGAGGTTCAGGCCGCTGTGCTCGACGGCCGGGCCGACTTCGCCGTGCACTCCGGGAAGGACCTCCCGGCGGCCACGCCCGATGGTCTCGTGCTCGTCTGCGTCCCGGCCCGAGCCGACGCACGCGACGCGCTCGTCGGCGCATCCTGGGGGTCGCTGCCTCCCGGTGCGCACATCGCCACCGGCTCGGTTCGTCGCCGGGCCCAGTTGGCATGGCATCGACCCGACCTTGTCTTCTCCGAGCTGCGCGGCAACATTCAGACTCGGCTGGAGAAACTCGAGTCCGGCGGCTTCGACGCGATCGTGATGGCGGCCGCGGCGATCGACCGTCTTGCGCTCGACCTGTCGACCCCGGTCGACCGGCTCCACCCGTCGATCATGCTCCCGCAGGTCGCCCAGGGCGCCCTCGCCATCGAGTGCCGTGCGGACGACACCGAGACGATCGCGGTGCTGCGTGCGATCCAACATGCCGACACCCGCCGTGTCGTCGACACCGAGCGGGCCTTCCTCCACGAACTCGGCGGCGACTGCGATCTCCCCGCCGGTGCCCACGCAACTTTTGGGGACGACGGCATCGAGATCACCGGCATGCTGGCGTCGCTTGATGGCCGGGTCCTGATCCGTGAACACCGGGTCGGTGCCGATCCGGATCAGCTCGGTCGGGCAGTCGCCCGCTTCCTGCTCGACGAACGCGGTGGCCGCGACCTGCTGGCCGATCTCCGCTGAGCGCGGCACGATGACGGCGATGACTCCGCCGCCCGAACCTGTGGTCGCCGGCCCGCTCGGCGGGCTCCGCATCGTGGTCACCCGACCTCGCGACCAAGCGGCATCGCTGGTCGATGCGCTGGAGGCGCAGGGTGCCGAAGCGGTATCGGTTCCGGTCATCGAGATCACCGAGCCGCTCGATGGCGGTGTCGGGCTTCGCACGGCGTTGCGGGTCCTGCGCGACGGCGACTGGGTTGCGGTCACCTCGCCCAACGGTGCCGCAACGGTGGCCGACGCGCTCGGTGAGCGCCCACTCGCCGATGGCGTTCGGGTCGCAGTGGTCGGTCCCGGAACCCGCGATCGGGCCGAGTCGCTCGGTCTGCCCGTCGACCTCGTGCCTGCCGATGCGATCGCCGAGGGTCTCGCTGCCGCGTTCCCCGCACCACCGATTACCGGTGGTCGGGTCGTGCTCGCCCGAGCCGAGGTCGCCCGCGAGACCTTGCCGATCCATCTGCGGATGATGGGCTGGAACGTCGACGAGGTCGTCGCCTACCGCACGGTCTCTGCCGACATCGACGACAGCGGTCGTCTCGCCTGCGCTGCGGCAGACGCCGTCGTCTTCACCTCCGGTTCGACGGTCGATTCCCTCGTCAACGCCGTCGGGGTCGACGGACTCCCGAAGATCGTCGCCTCGATCGGTCCGGCGACCTCTGCCGTCGCTACCGAGCGGGGCGTCGATGTCGACGTCGAAGCCGATCCACACACGATCCCCGGCCTTATCGACGCCCTCGTCATCCACGTCGCCGACCGTCCCGTGCTGCATCGCGAGCCCGCCGGGAGCGCCGACGCACAGTGGTGTCTCGAGCAGTACTACACCGAACTCGACACCCGTTTCGCCCACGGCCTCGATCGGGGCACGGTGCAGTCCACCGACGTCGACGAGATCTCGCCACCGAACGGAGTCTTCGTCGTCGTCCGTCTCGGCGGTCACCCGGTGGGGTGCGGCGCGCTCAAACGTTCCGACCCTGCGGTGATCGACATCAAACGGATGTGGCTGCGTTCCGACGTACGCGGTCGGGGCCTCGGCCGTGCGCTGCTCGGCCATCTCATGGACGAGGCCCGGACGCTGGGTGTCGACCGGGTTCGGCTCGATACCAACGAGACGCTCGTCGAGGCGATCGCGCTCTACGAGTCGTCCGGTTTCGTTGCCGTCGAGCGATTCAACGACGACCCGCACGCCACCCACTTCTTCGAACGAGCACTCGATTGACCCGACAGCGTCGCGATCGGAGGCCCACATCGTGAACCCGCCTGCCGCCGTCATCTTCGACTTCGACGGCGCCATCGCCGACACCGAGACCCCGGTGTACGAGGCCGCTCGCATCGCGCACGAGGAGCATGGTCTCGAACTCCCCATGGCGACATGGATCCAGGTCGTCGGCACCGCCGACAACAAGCCGCTGGCCGAGCGACTCAGGGACGAGCTCGGCCGCCCCCCGGATGCCGACGTGATGGCCCGGGCCGAGGAACGGCACCGCCACGCCCGCGAGAACGTCCCGGTGCTGCCGGGCGTGGAGGATCTGATCACGGTCGCCAAGTCGCACGACCGCCGGCTTGCGATCGCAAGCAGCTCGCCGATTGACTGGGTCAAGCCGCACCTCACCCGGCTCGGGCTCGTCGACCACTTCGACCACCTCAGCACGCGTGATCAGGTCGACCGAGGTAAACCCGCCCCTGACCTGTTCCTCCTCGCCGCGGCCCGACTGGGTCTCGACCCGGCCGACATCCTCGTCATCGAGGACTCGCGACACGGCTATGCGGCAGCCCGAGCGGCGGGGATGCGCTGTGTGGTCGTCCCCAACACAATCACGGCGCACGACGTCCACCCCGACGCCGAGATCGTGCTCGAATCACTCGTCGAGTTCCCCTTCGCTCACTTCGGGTTCTGACCCATCGCGGTGGGTAGCCTCGCCGTGTGAGCAACACGAACGCATCCCTGTTCGAACGCGGTCAGGCCGTCATCCCCGGCGGTGTGAACTCGCCGGTGCGGGCCTTCGGCTCGGTCGGCGGGACGCCGTACTTCGTCGAACGAGCGGACGGTCCATTCGTCTATGACGTCGAGGGTCGCCGTTACATCGACTATGTGCAGAGCTACGGCCCGTCGATCCTCGGCCATGCCCATCCCGACATCATCGCGGCGATTCGGGATGCCGCTACCCGCGGCACGAGCTATGGCGCTCCCACCGAGAACGAGGTGCGGATCGCCGAAGAGATGACGAGCCGGGTTGAGGGGCTCGAGATGATGCGACTCGTCTCGTCCGGCACCGAAGCGGCGATGTCGGCGATCCGGCTCGCTCGCGGTGCAACCGGCCGCAGCAAGATCCTGAAGTTCGCCGGTAACTACCACGGCCACACCGACTCCCTGCTCGTCGCCGGCGGTTCGGGGATCGCCCAACAGGGCCTCAAGGGTTCCGAGGGCGTGACGGCGGGCGCGATCGAGGACACGATCGTGGCGCCGTACAACGTCGTCCCCGAGATCGACGACTCGATCGCCGTGGTCTGTGTCGAACCGATTGCGGCGAACATGGGGCTGGTGGCCCCTGCGCCGGGCTTCCTCGAGGGCCTTCGCGAAGCCTGCGACGCCGCCGGGGCGATGCTGCTCTTTGATGAAGTCATCACGGGTTTTCGTCTGTGTCGCGGCGGCGCAGCCGAGTGGTTCGGTGTGCAGCCCGATGTGTGGTGCTTCGGCAAGGTCATCGGCGGTGGCCTGCCCATGGGCGCCTACGGCGCGAGTCGCGAGATCATGAGCAATGTGGCGCCGCTCGGAGGCGTCTATCAGGCCGGCACGCTTTCGGGGAATCCGCTCGCGACGGCTGCTGGACTGGCGGTCCTCGAGCACCTCACGGTCGAGGCGTACGCCGCTCTCGCCGAACGGGCCGCACGCCTCCAAGAGGGCATGCAGGCGTCGTTCGACGCCGCCGGTGTCGCCGCCGTGCTCCCGAGGGTCGGCCCGCTGCTGGGCATCTTCTTCACCGACACTGCGCCGCACGATTTCGATTCGGCCAAGGCCGCTGCCGACAACGGCGTCTACCCACGGTTCTTCCATGGGATGCTCGACCGTGGCATCGCCCTCGCACCAGGTGCCTACGAGGCGATTTTCCCCTCGCTCGCCCACGGCGACGAGGAGATCGAAGCCACCATCGCTGCCTGCGCCGAGGTCGCCGCAGCCCTCTGACCCGACTTTTTCAGCGCATTTTGGAACCACACACCGGGTTTCGTCCGTACATCATCCGGTAGTGCTCGTGAGATCGTGGAGCTGCAATGACCATCAAGAAGCTGGCCATCGGGGTCGGAATCGCCCTCGCCGTGTTGATCGCCGCCGTGTGGTGGCTCTTCTTCTGGGGGGACACACCCGAGGCCGTCGATGTCGACGCCGCCAACACCCAACTTGACGTCGACTTGGCCACCGCTTCCGACAACGCCCCGGCCACTGCCCCCGAGGCGTTCGATGGCGACATCAACGCCACGTGGGTGGTCGACGACGAGATCGGCGAATTCGATTTCGAGACCGCCAGCGGCAGCTTCGCTGGCTTCCGAGTCGACGAAGAACTCACGATTGGTGAGGTCGTCGCCGTTGGCCGAACCGGCGGCGTGAGCGGCACGGTCACCATCGAGGGGGGCCGACTGACCGGCACCGACATCACCGTCGACATGGGGTCGATCACCTCAAACGACACCCGTCGCGAGTTCCCGATCCGCCGGGCCGTCATGGCCGACGAGTTTCCGACCGCCACCTTCGTGCTGACCACACCGGTCGACCTGCCGGTCGGTCTTGCCGATGGCGAGACGGCCACGGTCGATGCCGCGGGCGACCTCACCGTTGCGGGCACGACCAACGAGGCGACGTTCACGATCGAGGCCCTCGTTCGCGACGATGGCTTCGGTGTCATCACGGGTTCGGCCACGATCACGTGGGAGGACTTCGGTGTGACCCCGCCGAGCGCGCCGATCGTCGTTTCGATCGACGACAGCGGCATCATCGAGTTCCAGCTCATCGTCGCCAAGGGCTGAGACCCCGTCGACACGGCTTGCCGCGGGGCTCTACCCTCGGCCGATGGCCCAGCATCACGTTCCGACGTCACTCGATCAGATCACCGCCGAGGTGATGACCGATGCGCTCCGGTCGAGCGGATTCGACGAGGTCGTGGTGTCCTCGGTGTCGGCGGAGCGCATCGCGATCGGCGAGGGCTTCCTGGGTGAACTCGCTCGTCTGACGCTCGACTACTCGACCGGAAGCGGGCCGGCGACGGCGATCGCAAAGATCCCGACCACCGACTCAGGACTCAAGCCGATCGGCGACCTGCTCGACGTCTACGGACGTGAGCATCGGGCCTACGCGAATCTCCTCTCGCAGATGAAGGTCCGCACACCGCAGGCCTACCTCAATGTGGGCGACGACGAGTCGCTGGCGTACTGCCTCGTCTTGGAAGATGTCGGCGGCTTCGCGTCCGGTGATCATCATGCGGGGGCGACCCTCGAACAGGCACGTGCCGCTGTGGTCGCGGCCGCCGGGGTGCACGGCCGCTGGTGGAACCAGGTCGACCAGTTCGACTGGGTGCCGCCGATCGACAGCCCGCTCAACATGGGCTTGCAGGGAATGTTCGAGTCGAGCTGGCCGATCGTGGTCGACCAGCACGGCGAACAACTCGGCGCCGAGGTCATCGCCCGGCTCGAGTCCTACCTTCCGACAGTCAGCGACATGTTCGCCTCGTTCGGCGCGTCGAGCCGGACCCTGACCCACAACGACTTCCGGCTCGACAACATGTTTTTCGACGACGACGAACTCGTCCTGATCGACTGGCAGCTCCTTGGCCGTGGCGACGGCATGGGTGATGTCGTGCCGTTCTTGACGTGCAACCTCGACCCGGCGCTCCGGCGGGCGCACGAGTCCGACCTCATCGCTCTCTACCGAGACACCCTCGAGACGATGGACGCCGGCTATGTCCATCTCGACGACCTGATGAACGCCTACAAGCTGACGCTCAACTTCTGGCTGAGTGCCTGGCTCCACAACTCGGTGACGAAGGGGGAGACCACCCAGCGGGGTGAAGAACTCTTCGAACGCATCATCACTCGCACCCTCGACGCCTACGTCGAACACGAGGCATGGGAGCTCATCGGTGCCCACGACCTCTCCCCGGAGATGCGCTGAGCTCGCATCCTTCCCGCAGCCAGCGCTACCGACGGTGTGGGTTGGGCGAGAGAGCCGTCAGGTCCACCGGGTCAAGTTCGAGCCGCACGGACGCTGCCCGGCCTGGCTAGAACCGGTGTCGGGTCACCGGCCGCGCATCGAGCGATAGCGCTCGATCAGCGCATTCGTCGACGCGTCGTGGTGGAGATCGGGCGTCTCGGTGTTTGCCAGTTCGCCGACGATCGCCGAGGCGAGGACCTTGCCGAGTTCCACCCCCCACTGGTCGAAGCTGTTGAGCCCCCACACGATGCCCTGGGTGAACACCTGGTGTTCGTAGAGGGCCACGAGCTGTCCGAGCACCGATGGGGTGAGGGCGGGCGCCATGATCGTGGTCGAGGGCCGGTTGCCCGGGAAGGTTCGGTGTGAGACCAGCAGCGGGTCCGTCTCGGTCGCGGCGACCTCCTCGGCGGTCCTGCCGAACGCAAGGGCCTGACTCTGGGCGAAGCAATTGGCCACGAGGAGATCGTGATGGGTGTCGGCCCCCTCGAACTCGGGATGGTCGGGCGCACCGAACACGATGAAGTCGGCGGGGATCACCGTGCTGCCCTGGTGCAGGAGTTGGTGGAACGAGTGTTGTCCGTTGGTGCCGGGTTCACCCCAGATCACCGGTCCGGTCTCGTAGGTCACCGGCTCGCCGTCGATACGGACTCGCTTTCCGTTCGACTCCATGTCGAGCTGCTGAAGATAGGCAGGAAAGCGATGGAGCACCCGCGAGTAGGGGAGCACGGCGCGACTCGGCAGATCGCAGAAGGTGCGATACCAGACCTCGATCAAGCCGAGCAGAGCCGGAACGTTCTCGGCGATCGGGGTCGCTGCCATGTGCTCGTCGACCGCCCGGAATCCGGCGAGCATCTCGCCGAACGCGTCGGGACCGATTGCGATCATGAGGGACAGCCCGATGGCGGAGTCCATCGAGTAGCGCCCGCCGACCCAATCCCAGAAGCCGAACATGTTGTCGGTGTCGATCCCGAACGCTGCGACCTCGGAGGCGTTGGTCGACACGGCAACGAAGTGGGTTGCCACGGCATCGGCGCCAAGTGAGGCGGTGAGCCATGCTCGCGCCGACCGGGCGTTGGTGAGCGTCTCCTGCGTGGTGAACGTCTTCGACGAGATCACGAACAGGGTCGTGGCCGGGTCGAGGTCGCCGACGGCAGCGATCAGATCGCTGCCGTCGACATTGCTGACGAAGCGGCAGCGAATCCGGTCGTGACGAAACGCGGCGAGCGCTTCGTACGCCATGACCGGACCGAGGTCGGAGCCACCGATCCCAATGTTGATCACCGTCTCGATCGGTTTCCCGGTGGCGCCGACCCAGTCACCGGACCGGACTCGGTCGGCGAACGCGCCCATTCGGCCGAGTACCTCGTGAACGGCGGGTACGACGTTCTCGCCGTCTTCCAGCACCTCGGACCCAACCGGTGCTCGCAGCGCGGTATGGAGCACGGCGCGATCCTCGGTCGAGTTGATCCGCTCGCCGGCGATCATCGCGGCGAAGCGGTCAGCGAGACCGACCTCGTTCGCCAGGGCGATGAGGTCGTCGAGAACCGCAGCCGACACGCGTTGCTTGGACAGGTCGACCGTCAGGTCGGCGACCGTGAGCGTCATGCGATCGACTCGACCAGGGTCGTCGTCGAAGAGCCTGCGGAGGTCGAGATCGTCGAAGGAGGCGGCGTGGCCCTGGAGGGCGCGCCACGAATCGGTGAGCGAGGGATCCACGGTCCCATGTTCGCCGGTTCGGACGCGAAACAGCCGGACCCTGCTGGCCCGGCTGTTCGAGGTTCTGTGGTAGGTGGGGGAGCGGGTTACTCCGAGGCGAGTTCGCCGTACTCCTCGTCGACCTTGACGCGGGCGGCGTCGACCCAGCCCTGGATCTCCGGCAGCGTGGCGCCTTCGAAGGTCATGACGCCCTCTTCCTCCATCAGGTGGTAGAGCTCATCGAGCACGTGGAGCTCCCGCTCGTCGCCTTCCGGCGTGATCTGGTCGGCGCCGAACGCGTGGCGGACGTGGTAGACGACCGCCACCAACTGCTCGGGCGAGAGGTTGCCAAAGCCGGCCATCTGGCCGTACGAGCCGGGGGCGTGGGCGCCACCGGGGCGATCGGGGTCGCCGTAGACGAGGAGGCCCTCGGCCTGTGAACCGGCGGTGCCGTTGGCGACCCAGTGCAGGTGGCCAGCGAGGCCGTCGTACGAGGCGCCGGAAGCGAGCGAGGGGAAAGTGAGCAGGACCTCGCCGCCGTTGAGCTGGCGTCCGGAGCCGCCACCGCCACCGCCACCATGGCAGCCGGCGCACTGGCCGCTGTAGATCTCGGCCCCTTCGTAGGCGAGACCCTCGGGAGCGGCGGGCGGGTTCTCGAGGTAGCCCACGTAGAAGATCGCCCAGAAGGGAAGGAAGACCAGGACCGGAACGATCCAGACCGGGACCTTCTTGCGGGTCTCAGCGGCCTCGACATAGGGGGCGGCAGGCTCGGGAGCAGCAGGCTCCTCGGGAACGGCCGGGGCCGGAGCAGCCGTCGTGGCCGGAACCGGAGCGGCGTCGGCCGCCGACTCGCTGCTCGGCGCAGCGCTCTCGCCGGCGTCGGGTGGGGCCTGCCCGCTGAGGCGGGCACGGGCCTCGGCGGCCTTCTTCAGGAGGTGCTCGGGTACTTCGGTCACCGTTGGTCTCCGGCGGATCGATCGGACAGCGGAATGGCGAGTGGTACGGCGGACGCAGGATTGCGCCAACCACGCCCCGTGAGGATAGGGGCAGTGTCGCACGTCCGAACAAGCTGAAGCAGAATCCTTCCCCCGAATTTCTGACAATCGCGTATCCCCCGATTTTCCCCAGCCCCGGATGGGGGGAATCGAAAGGCACCGTGATAAACCAGGGGACCAATCCGGGGGGCGTTGCTCTTCCGGTTTAGACTTGTGCATGGTTTCACGAAGTTCGTGAAACGCGTCCGTTCTCCAGGAGTCGCAGCGTGGTCGCTTTCGTGTCGTCGATCATCGTCACCGCCTTGATCGTTGGCGGAATCCTCGCCTACCAGAAGCGCCGTCCCGCCGACCAGGCCGTGACCTGGGGCGAGGCGATGCTCGGCTCGATGATCGTCTTTTTCTTGATGTTCTGGGTCTACGGCGTCGTGCCGCACCAGTTCCTGACCTGGGCCGACAATGAGCTCAACTGGCGCTCCGACAAGATCCTCTTCGGTCCCTTCGATCTGCTCAAGTCGCAGCAGGATGGTGGCTGGTCGCCGATTCGTGTCAACTACGTCGTCTTGCGCGACCTCATCGCCGTCGGCATCTACGTCGTTGCGCTCGCTGGCAACATCTGGATGTGGGCCGCCTGGCAAAAGCGCGGCGAGAAGCAGAACGCCGAGAAGACCCCCGAACGCTCGACCTTCGGCCGCCCACTCGTGAAGGAAGGTGCCTGACTTCATGGCGACCACCGACGCGAATCCGCCGCTTCCCGAGTTCCGCGACGACTACATCCTCCAGCAGGTCGACGCCGCCTGGCTCACCGCCCAGGTCAAGCCGAAGCAGTTCATCCACATCGACCAGTCCGAGTGCATCATGTGCGAAGGCTGCGTCGACATCTGCCCGTGGAAGTGCATCCACATGGTGCGTCCCGACGCGATCGACGAAGCGATCGGCACAGAACTCCCGGGCAGCGACCCCAACGACAATGTGATCTTCACCATCGACGACGACGTGTGCACCCGGTGCGCGCTCTGCGTCGACCGGTGCCCCACTGGTGTGATCATCCTCGGCAAGATCGGCGACCCGCCGGCCGACGGTGATGCCCACCAGCGAACGAATACCCACGGTTACGGATACGGCATGCGCCTCGGCTGACGCCGGAGTGCCCTGACACGAAACAAAGATCTATGGCGAACTCAGACGAAGACGTGAAGAAGCCCCTGCCGCAACGACTGCAGGACCAAGCAACCCAGCTCGTCGACGCGACCCAGTCCTCCCAGGCCTGGAACTCGATCTTCCGACCTGGCTCAATCTTCCGGAAGGGCTACACCGACAGCCCTCGAAACCGGTCCTACGTGATCATGAACTCGGTGCTGTACCACCTGCACCCGGTGAAGGTGAAGCGTCACGCCGTCAAGGTCAGCTACACGCTGTGCCTCGGCGGTCTGTCCTTCTTCCTGTTCATCTTGCTGACGGTCACCGGCATCTTCTTGATGTTCTTCTACCGGCCGACCGCCGCAGCGGCCTGGGACGACATCTACACGCTGCAGAACAGCGTGACCTTCGGCCTGTTAGTCAGGAACATGCACCGATGGGCGGCCCACTTGATGGTGCTCACGGTGTTCCTCCACATGGCCCGCGTCTTCTACCACGGTGCATACAAGCCGCCCCGTGAGTTCAACTGGGTGATCGGCGTCAACCTCTTGCAGTTCACCCTGCTGCTCTCGTTCACCGGCTACCTCCTGCCCTGGGACCAGCTGGCCCTCTGGGCGGTGACGGTGGGTACCAACATGATGGGGTACACGCCGGTGTTCGGTGAACAAGTCCGGTTCGTGCTGCTCGGCGGCGTGGAGATCGGCACTGACACGCTGCTCCGATGGTACGTGTTGCACGTCTTGCTCCTGCCGTTCGTGCTCGTCATCTTCATGGCGATCCACTTCTGGCGAGTGCGCAAGGACGGCGGCATCTCGGGTCCGCTCTAAGGCAAGAAGGAGAAGAAGGACATGACCGAAGTCCCCGAACACCTCCGCAAGCGGGCCGAAGAGGCCCGAGCCAAGGCCGCTGCGGCCAAGGCTGCCGCCGACGCCCCGGCCAAGGCCCCCGCCGAGGAACTCAGCGCCGAACAGCAAGAGGCTGCGTCAAAGATCCCGGCGCACCTGCTCGAGCGCTCCAAGGCCGCCAAGGCCAAGGCCGCCGGCGGCGATGCCGGCGGTGCCGCCACCGGAACCGCCGTCGCCACGGCTCCCACCGCTGCCGCCCCTGCGGCGGCGTCGGGTGCTCCAGTGCCGACCGGGCCCGGCGGGCACACCCAGCGCCTGCTCACCGTCGTGAAGTCGGGCTCGATCCAGGACGTCAAGGCCGTCCCGCAGGACAAGGTCCACACCTGGCCTCACCTGCTCGTGGTCGAGTTCGGCGCTGCGCTCTTTGCGCTTGCATTCACCTTGATCTTCTCGATCTTCGTGAACGCGCCGCTGCTGGAGCTCGCCAACTTCAACGAGACGCCGAACCCATCGAAGGCCCCGTGGTACTTCCTTGGCCTGCAGGAACTCCTCACGGTGTTCCACCCGATGGTGGCCGGTGTGACCATCCCGGGCATCGGCCTGTTCTTCTTGATGTTCATTCCTTACATCGACCGAAACCCGTCGGCGAAGCCCGAGGATCGCAAGTTCGCGGTTTCGTTGATGACCGTCCACCTCATGTTCTGGGCCGTGCTGACCATGATCGGCTCATTCTTCCGAGGTCCCGGATTCAACTTCGTCTTCCCATGGGAAGCCGGCTTGTTCTTCGAGCTGTAAGGCGAGGAGGAAACACCAATGCTCATTGCAGCCATCGTCGTCATTGCCGTGCTGGCCGCCGTCGCCGTGTTCTCTGCGCTGAAGAGTCGCGATGCCGATGGAGCCGTCGGCATCCTCTCTCGAGAGACCAAGTCACGCGACCGTGAATCGACCGTCCTCGGCGACGAGGACGCCCTCACGGGAAAGCAGGTTGAGCGGGCCCAGGTCCTCGAGCGCAAGGCCGCCAGCAAGGAGCTCGTCCTCGCTGCCCGCGAGAGCGCGCCGCCGGCCCCCTATGTGCCGCCGGATCCCGAGGTCATTGGCGTCTCGCGTCGTCAGTTCTTCAACCGCACCATCATCCTCATGATGCAGATCGGTCTCGGCGGCTTCGGCCTCGCGTCGATCGCCTTCCTGTGGCCCCAGCTCGGCGGCGGCTTCGGCTCGGCCATCCGAGTCGGCCTCGTGAGCGACGTGCTCAGCGAGATTCGAGGCGCCAACGGCTTCCTGTACCGGGCGGAAGGCCGCATGTGGATCACCGAATACCCGAACGGTGCGGTCGAGAAGGCCCGTGCCGCCTACTCGGCGAACGAACTCACCGGTATGGAAGCCGGTCTCGCGCTGGGACTCGACGGTGGTGTGATCGCCCTTTACCAGAAGTGCCCGCACCTCGGTTGCCGCGTGCCCGAGTGCGTCACCTCCCAGTGGTTCGAGTGCCCCTGCCACGGTTCCCAGTACAACCGTGTCGGTGAAAAGCGTGGTGGCCCGGCCCCACGTGGCATGGATCGTTTCGCCATGAGCGTCTCGGCCGACGGTGTTCTCACCGTCGACACCGGCACGATCATCCAGGGCCCACCGATCGGCACGAACACCACCGGGCAGGAGGCCGAAGGCCCCAACTGCATCGGTCAGTCGTCGCACTAGGCCCGGTAGCCTCCGTCCGTTCCCATCTCAGAGAGTTCTCGACCACCCGACACTCGCATGTTGCTCGCCGCCTCCACACAACGAACCATCGGACTCGTCATCTTGGCGATCGTCTTCCTCGGTGGGATCGTCTACATCTACTTCAACATCCGATCGGCTCGCGACGAAGTCGGCTCGGAGATCGAGCTCGCCTCGAACCGCAAGCCGTACCTCTCCGACGAGGATCTCGAGGGCAAGAAGCTCGATCTTGCGCTCGGCTCGAGCCTGGTGCTGCTGACGATCGTGGCCATCACCTTGCCGCTCTACTGGCTCGGTGAGCCGGGCCGTCACGAAGGCCGCGATCTCGACACGTGGCGGATCGCCACCAACCGTGGCGAGGAGATCTATCTCGAGGGTGCCCAGTGCGTGAACTGTCACGGCCCTGAGGGCGCCGGTGGTGTCGTCAACACCGCCATCACCTCGTCGTCGGGCGAGTTCGTGGCCCAGGTGAACTGGAAGGCTCCGGCTCTCAACACGCTGATGTCCCGCCACACCGAGGACGAGGTTCTCCACGTGCTCAACTACGGCCGAAACGGTGTCATGCCGGCCTGGGGTGGCGGTGGCGGCGGTCCGCTCACCGACCAGCAGCTCGAAGAGATCATCTTCTACCTCCGCAGCGTGCAGATCTCCGAGGACGAGATCCGCTCGCAGGTCGACAGCGGGGTCGAGGCCGGTGCCAAAGCGCTGATCCTCGAAACCAGCGATGAGGCGTGGGCAGTCGAGGTCCGGGCTGCGGAAGCCGCCCAGGCCGACGCCGCCATGGCCGTTCGGCTGCTCGGTCGAGCCGACTTCGACTTTGAGTGCTCCGACGACATCAGCGAATGCCTCACCCTCGACGCCGCCAACGCCCGCCTCACCGCAGCCAACGAGGCGGCGGTCGAGCCGCTCGATGCGGCTGTAGCGACCTGGTTCGATCAGGTCTCGGCGGCGAAGATGGCGGCCGATGCCCTTGCGATCGAGGCCGACCCGTCGCTCGCCGATGAAGGTAATGAGGATGACCTCCGAGCCGCTGCGCTCGAAATCCTCTCGACCCCCGGTGCGTTCGAGGGCCAGGAGGCGTACCTCCAGTGGGGCGAGATCCTCTTCAGCAACACGGCGGCCGCCGGCACCTATAGCTGTGCCCGCTGCCACACCTATGGCTGGAGCTTCGACGGCGCATCCGACTATGTGCTCGAGGAGAACGGCCGCGACGGCCCGATTCCCGAGCTCGCCGACGGGTACGTCACCGCTGGAGGCTTCTTCGGCCCCAACCTGACCGGTGGCTCGACCCTCTCGCAGTTCGAAACCGCCATCGGCCAGTCGGCCTTCATCACCCGTGGCCAGGCCATCGGTCAGACCTACGGCCGTGGAGGTTCGGGCGGCAACGGCCAGATGCCCGGCTTCGGCGCATTGACGGAAGCCAATCCGGTAGGCCCGGGTATGGGCCCCGGCTCCGGCATCGTCTTCGAGTACCCGGCCCTGCTTACTGATGAGCAGATCGATGCCATCGTGGCGTTTGAGAGGACTCTCTGATGGAAATGGTCGAACTGATTGGCGTCCTCGACTGGATCGACGGGCTCGAGTGGGATCCCCATGTCCGCGGCTTCCTTGCGGTCTTCGCAGGCTTCTGTGTCTGGATGGGCTCCATCTGGATCATCGTGTCCAGCAACAGCGGTGTCCGCCTCGGCACCCTGCTGTCTCTGGCGGGCCTCTTCGCGTGGTTGACCATCATGGGTTCGATCTGGTGGCTCTACGGCATCGGTTGGGCCGGCGATGCGCCGACCTGGGAAGAAGTCGAGATCGTCGAGGGCACCGACGCGGAAGGGCACCTGACCTTCGCCGCGCTCGACGAGGCCAACTTGCTTCGCACCGAGTCCCTGTCGTCGGCGCATGAGGCCGTCGTTGCGGCCGCCGAGGCGGCCGAGGCCGAGTTCGGCGCCGACTGGCGGACCATGGGTTCGGCCGGTCTCAGCAATGATGCCGTCGAACGCCTCGTCGAGATCCAGATTGCCGACGCGGAATTCGGCGTCGTCGTCGCCGAGCGTCTCACGCCCGACCAGGTCGAGGGCCTGTCGCTCGCCGAGATCGACGCACTCGTCGCCGCCGAGCAGCGCCGCAACGAGGCGACGACGTGGTCCGAACTTGCGGCAGTCGCCCCTGGTCTGATCGATCCGGACAACGCCAACCTCGGAGGCTGGACACTCCTGTCCACCGCCGAAGCGGGGGAGGCGCAAGCCTCGGCCATCGCCATGCTGCTCGAGTCCGACGACTTCTCCTTTGCCGACCAGAGCCAGTTCAAGCTCCTTGACGCCTACACCATCGGCGGCAAGGACGGTCTGCCCGATGACCCGAACGTCCTCGACCGGGTCTGGACCAGGATCCGCCAGACCGCGCAGATCACCCATCCGACCCGCTACGGCGTCATCCAGGTGCAACAGGTCACGGAGGAGTCGTTGACCAACCTGCCGGGCACCGCGCCGCAGATCCCGGTCGTCGACGAGGACGAGCCGATCGTCTCGGTCGTGATGGTCCGCAACCTCGGCAACCTGCGTCAGGTGCCGGCGTTCTTCACCATCGGTTCGCTGCTCATCTTCTTGTCGCTGTGTTACATGCTCCACGAACGCGACAAGCTCGTCATGGCCCGGCGAGCTGAGTTCGAAAAGGCGGCGTAACGCGTGCTCGGCCAGTACCTGCCCCTGCTGATGCTGTTCGGGCTGGCGGTGCTCTTCGCCGCCGGCAGCTTCATCGCATCGGGCCTCCTGGCCCCGCGCAATCCGACCAACGCCAAGCGTGCTGCGTACGAGTGCGGCATCGTGCCGACCAAGGAGACACCGGAACGCTTTCCGGTGAAGTTCTTCCTGGTCGCCATGATCTTCATCGTCTTCGACATCGAGATCATCTTCTTCTATCCGTACGCCCTCGCGTACGGAAGCCTCGGCGTGTTCGGCCTGGTGATGATCATGGTCTTCACGTTCGCCGTCTTCGAATCGTTCGTGTACCTGATCAGCAATGGCGCACTCGAATGGGGCCCGCTCAAGCAGGTGGCTCGCCCGTCCGGCGCCGTCTCGCCGGAACGAACCGCTGAATCCACCATCCGCCGTGTCGGTCTCGAGAACCGGCCGATCGCCGAGGAGACGGCAGCGTGAGGATTCCAGGGCTCGGAGAAACCCAGTCGATCGCCGACAACGGCCTCGAGGGGATGGATCACAACTTCCTCACCGGCAATGTCGAGAACCTGGTCAGCTGGGCTCGGTCCCGCAGCCTCTGGCCGGCCACGTTCGGTCTTGCGTGCTGCGCGATCGAGATGATGGCGTCGGGCACGGCCCACTACGACCTCGCCCGGTATGGCATGGAAACCTTCCGGGCATCGCCTCGTCAGGCCGACCTCATGATCGTTGCTGGCCGGGTGAGTCAGAAGATGGCTCCGGTTCTCCGTCAGGTCTACGACCAGATGATGGAACCCAAATGGGTGATCTCCATGGGCGTGTGCGCCTCGAGCGGCGGCATGTTCAACAACTACGCGATCGTGCAGGGCGTCGATCAGATCGTGCCGGTCGATGTCTACGCCCCGGGCTGCCCGCCAGGTCCGGAAACCCTCCTGCATGCGATCTTCACCCTGCATACCAAGATCGAATCCGGCGAGCTTGTCCGACGCCGCGAGGCGAATGGTGGCGGCGCCGGTATCACCATCGAACAGCGCGACGGACAGACCGCTGGCCTGACGATCGGGGGCTGACATGAGTGACGAGACCGCAGCCGCCGAAGAGGCGGAGGCCGAGGCCGTCGCCGAGGAAGCCGCTGTCGATCTGCGCTACGGCGCAGCCGTGGGTGAGTCCCACGGCGATGTCGTCTTGCACGCCACGGTTGAGACCTACCTCGACGTTTGCAGCGAGGCTCGCGCTGACGGATTCGACCAACTGATCGACCTCACCGCCGTCGACTACCTCACCTACGCCGGCGAGCGCACGCTCCCGGGTGGACTCACCCCCGAACGCTTCGAGGTCGTCACGTCGCTGATCAACCATGTCCGCCGCGAACGGATCCGTATCCGCACTCAGGTGAGCGCCGACGAGCCGACCATTCCGAGCCTCTTCGACCTGTGGCCCGGCAGCGAGTACCTCGAGCGTGAGGCGTTCGACATGTTTGGTATCACCTTCGCCGACCACCCCGACATGAGCCGGGTCCTCATGCCCGAGGACTGGGTCGGGCATCCTCTCCGCAAGGACTACGCCGTCGGCGCCATTCCCGTTCAGTTCAAGGCAGCGAGCAACGAACGATGACGATCACCGACGAAACCCCCGAGACGATCGACGGCGCCGCACGCGTTCGCCAGCGTGGCGATGATGCTGCGGTCCTGCGCCTCAGCGAAGCCGAAGCTGCGGCAATCGGCACCGACGCCACCACCCCTGACGACGACGAGCGGGTTCTGCTCAACATGGGACCGTCGCATCCGTCGACCCACGGCGTGCTGCGCCTCATGCTGGAGATGGAGGGCGAGACCGTCATTCGTTCCAAGCCGGTCGTGGGCTACCTGCACACCGGCATGGAGAAGCAGGCAGAGCAGCTGACCTTCCTGCAGGGGTGCACCAACGTCACCCGCATGGACTACGCCTCGCCGTTCTTCACCGAACTGGCGTTCAGCCTCGCCACAGAGAAGCTCCTCGACATCGAGGTCCCGGAGCGCGCGGTCTGGATCCGCATGCTGATGAGCGAGCTCAACCGCATCAGCTCCCACCTGTTGTTCATGGCCACCAACGGCATGGATCTCGGTGCCGTGTCGATGATGATCTACGGCTGGCGTGAGCGCGAAGAAGTCCTCCGCTTCTTTGAAAAGGTCACGGGCCTGCGGATGAACCACAACTACATCCGCCCCGGTGGTGTCGCCGCCGATCTTCCCGACGGCTGGAAGGGTGAGATCGAGGCGTTGCTCGAACTGCTGCCGCCTCGCCTCGAGGAGTACGACGTCCTCATGACCGGGCAGCCGATCTGGCGTGAACGCCTGCAGGGCGTCGGCACGCTGAACACCGATGAGGCGCTCGCCTTGTCGGCCACCGGTCCGATCCTTCGTTCTACCGGCTACGCCTGGGACCTTCGTCGCGATCAGCCCTACCTCGCCTACGACAAGGTCGATTTCGATGTCATCGTCGGCACGTACGGCGACTGCTACGACCGCTACGCGATCCGCCTCAACGAGATCCGCGAGTCGATGCGCATCGTCGAACAGATTCTCGACAAGATGCCGTCGGGCGATTACCGGGTGCAGGACAAGAAGGTCACCCCGCCACCTCGCATTCGCATCGATCAATCGATGGAAGCACTCATCCACCATTTCAAGATCTTCACCGAGGGCTTCAAGGTTCCCGAGGGGGAGGCCTATGCGTGTGTCGAGTCACCCCGCGGCGAACTCGGCATCTACATGGTGTCCGACGGCAGCTCAACGCCCTACCGCATGCATGTGCGGGGTCCGTCGTTCATCAATGTCCAGACCATGCCGCACCTCATGCGCGACAGCCTCATCGCCGACGCCGTGGCGATCATCTCCAGCGTCGACCCAATCATGGGCGAGGTCGATCGATGAGCTACTTCACCGCTGACAACCTCGAGACGGCGCACGAGATCATCTCGCGCTATCCCCGCAAGAAGTCGGCGCTCATCCCACTGCTGCATCTCGCGCAGGAGCAGGAGGGCTGGGTCACCGACGACGCCATGCGTCAGATCGCCGAGCTCACCGACACCACGCCTGCCGAGGTGAAGGGCACCGGCTCGTTCTACGAGATGTTCAAATTCCACCCGGTGGGCACGTACATGATCAATGTGTGCACCAACCTCGCCTGCCAACTGCTCGGCGGCGAGGAACTCCTCGCCCATGCCGAGGAGGCGCTGGGGATCAAGGCCGGCGGCACCACTGCCGACGGCATGTTCACGATCGAAGACGTCGAGTGCATCGCAGCGTGCACCGAGGCCCCGTGCCTGCAGGTCAACTATCGCTACAAGCTGCGGCTCACCACCGACGATCTCGATCAGCTCATCGACGACATCCGCAACGGTCGGGCCACCGACATCCCCGAGCACGGCACGCTCGGCCTGGTCCGTCAGCACATTCCGGCCGGTGCCGGTGCGGGCATCGTGGCGCCGGAGCAGGCCACCGAACGACCGGTCTGGCTCGCCCGAAACGACACTGCCGACGAAGGAGGAGAAGCCTGATGCCGACGCACGACTATGTCCCCCATGCCCCCGGCTATGTCGACAACGACGGACCCAAGATCGTCACCAGCCGCTTCGTCCACGAGGACTCCCACACCCTCGAGCGCTACGAGGCCACCAATGGCTACGACGGCCTGCGCCGCGCCCTCGACCGCACGCCGGCCGATGTCCACGAAGAGGTCCGCGACGCCGTCGTGCTCGGCCGTGGTGGCGCCGGCTTCCCGGCGGGCGTCAAGTGGGGCTTCATGCCTCCCGGCAAGTTCCCGTACTACCTCGTGGTCAACGGCGACGAGTCCGAGCCCGGCACCTACAAGGATCGCCTCCTCATGGAGCGTGACCCTCACCAGTTGATCGAGGGCTGCCTCATCACCTGCTACGCGCTCGGCCTCAGCCAGTGCTTCCTGTATGTGCGAGGCGAGATGCCCGCCGCTCAGGAGAATCTCGCCCAGGCGCTCAACGAGGCCTACGCCAAGGGCTATGTCGGCAAGAACATCATGGGGACGGAGTTCAGCGTCGACATCACGTTGACCTGGGGTGCCGGCGCCTACATCGTCGGTGAGGAGACGGCACTGATCGAGTCGCTCGAGGGCAACCGCGGGATGCCGCGCCTCAAGCCGCCGTTCTTCCCGGCTGCAATCGGCCTCTATGGCCAGCCCACGATCGTCAACAATGTCGAGACACTGAGCAACCTTCCCTGGCTGCTCGTCAACGGCTCCGAGCAGTACAAGGCGTTCGGCTCGGAGGCTTCGCCTGGTTCGCGCATGGTCGCCGTGTCAGGTCACGTGAACCGTCCCGGCGTGTACGAGATCGAACAGGGCGTCACGACCTTCCGCGATCTCTTCTACGGCGACAACTTCTGTCGTGGGATCCGCAACGACAACGAACTCAAGATGTTCGTGCCCGGCGGCGGTTCGGCCCCCTGGTTCTTCCCGGAGCAACTCGACCTCCCCCTCGAGGGGCGCACCGTCGGTGCGGAAGGTTCGATGCTCGGCTCGGGCGCCATCATGGTGATGGACGAGACCACCGATGCCGTCAAGGCGGCGCTGCGGCTCGTGCGGTTCTACGCCCGCGAGTCGTGCGGCAAGTGCACTCCGTGCCGGGAGGGCACCACCTGGGAGGAGCGCATCTTGCAGCGCATTCTCGACGGTGAAGGTCGTCCCAGCGACATCGACAAGCTGCTCGACATCGCCGACAACATCTCGCCCGGCCCCTACCCGGTCGCCGCCGATCCGTCCCAGGGCCTCGACGCCGTGCCGTTCCCGCCGAAGCAGACCACCATCTGCCCGTTGGGCCCGTCGTCGGTCGCGCCGATCACGTCGACGATTCGTCGCTTCCGTCACGAGTACGAAGCCAAGATCACCAAGCGGGATTCCATTCCGGTGATGGCCGCCCCGATGTCGTCTGATCCCGTCGAGGTTGGCTGATGACCGCCGTCGAGAACGAGAAGTCCACGGTCACCGTCACTCTCAACGGTGTCGAGATCGAGGCCAACCCGGGCGAACTGCTCATTGATGCCGCCGAGCGTCACGGCACCTACATCCCGCGGTTCTGCTACCACTCGCGCATGAAGCCGGTCGGCATGTGCCGGATGTGCCTGGTCGAGGTCGACTCGGGCCGTGGTCCGGCATTGCAGCCGAGCTGCATGATCCCGGTGGGCGAGGGCATGACCGTCGACACCGAGTCCGAGGCCACCAAGAAGGCTCAGGATGGTGTGCTCGAGTTCCTGCTCATCAACCACCCGCTCGACTGCCCGGTGTGCGACAAGGGTGGCGAATGCCCGTTGCAGGATCAGACCGTGGCCTTCGGCCCTGGCGAGTCCCGCTTCGTCGAGGAGAAGCGGCACTATGAGAAGCCGATCCCGATCAGCGACACCGTCTACCTCGACCGTGAACGCTGCATTCTCTGTGATCGCTGCACCCGCTTCGCCGACGATGTCGCCGGCGACACGCTGATCCACTTCATGGACCGGGGCAACAGCACCCAGGTCAACACGTTCCCCGATGAGCCGTTCGCCTCGTACTTCTCGGGCAATACGGTGCAGATCTGCCCGGTCGGTGCACTCACCGCCAAGCCGTATCGATTCAAGGCCCGTCCGTGGGATCTCGAAGAGACGATCTCCACGGCGTGGATCGACTCGGTTGGTTCTCGTGTCACCGTCCAGTCGAGCCGCAACCAGGTCCTGCGTCTGCTCGGCGTCGACGCCGACAGCGTCAACTGGGGTTGGCTCTCCGACAAGGAGCGCTTCGGCTTCGAGGCCCTCAACAGCGAGGACCGTCTCACTGCCCCGATGGTCCGTGTCGATGATCGCCTTGAGGCCACCGGCTGGGCCCCCGCTCTCGCAGCGGCCACCGACGCCTTGCGTGATGCCGACCCGACCCGCATCGGCGTGATCGGCGGCGCCCGCCTCACCAATGAGTCGCAGTACGCCTGGACCAAGCTCGCCAAGGGCGTGCTCGGCACCGACAATGTCGATGCGCAACTCGGTGATGGCCTTCCGGTGGAGGCGGTGCTGGGTCTGCCTCGCGCCACGATCAACCAGGCCTGCGCCCCGGGCGGCACCGTCATCCTCGTCGGTCCCGACCCGAAGGAGGACCTCGGTGCGCTGTTCCTCCGCCTGCGTCACGCCGTCGTCAACGACGGCACCACGCTGATTGAGTTGACCCCGACCCGCACCGGTCTCAGCACGATCGCCGCTCACTCGTTGCACCCGAAGCCGGGTGAGGTCGACCTCCTGGCCGCTGCGCTCGTCGACGCCGTATCGGGCGACGCCCGCGATGCTGCGGGTGTGCCGGCCGACGCCATTGCCGCTGCGGCTGCCGCAATTTCGGGTCCGGTCACGGTGGTCCTCGGACGGGCCTCGGTCGCCGAGTCCGCTGCGATCACCGTTGATGCCGCCATCGCCCTCAACCGACTCGAAGGCGTCGGTTTCTTGTCGGCGCTGCGTCGCGGCAATGTGCACGGCGCCCTCGACATGGGCATGGCCCCGGGCCTGCTCCCCGGCCGAGTGCCGCTGAGCGCCGGTTGCGACGCCTTTGATCAGGTGCCCACCGAGGTGGGCATGGACACCATCGCCATGCTGGAGGCGGCCGCCGCCGGTGATCTCGACGTGCTCGTCCTGCTCGGCAGTGACCCGCTGAGCGACGTACCCGATGCCGATCTGGCCGAGCGTGGCCTCGCCGGCGCCGGCACCGTGATCGCCGTCGAGATGTTGCCCAACGCCTCGACCCTTGCCCACGCCGACCTCGTCCTGCCCGCTGCGGCGCCGACCGAAGTTGACGGCACCTTCACGAACCTCGAGGGGCGTGTGAGTGTCGCCGAGCAGAAGGTCACCCCTCCGGGCACCGCCCGTGCCGACTGGATGATCGCCGCCGAACTCGCCCTGCGGCTGGGTGCCGACCTCGGCGTCGAGTCCCCCGAATCGATCCGGGCCGAGATCGCCGCCGTGTCGCCGGTTCACGCTGCACTCACGGAGGCCGCGCTGGCCGATGGCCGTGTCGAGGGCGTCCTGATCAACGGTTCGTCGATCGAAGCACCCACCGTTTCGGCCTCGACCAACCCGGCCAACGACGCCTACTCCCTCCGCCTCGTCGCTGCTCGACGCATGTACGACAACGGCACGATGCTGCAGGCCAGCGCCTCCAGCGCCGGCCTCGCCGCCTCGGTGAAGGTCACGCTCAACCCCACCGATTTCGAAAAGCTCGGCCTCGACGCCGGCACCGTCGTCAAGGTGATCTCGGGTCGAGGTGAGCTGATGGCGCCACTCGCCGCCGACTTCGGTGTCCCCGCTGGTTCGGCCATGATCCCGGCGAACGCGCCGGGGTCCAACGCCAACACCCTGATCGATGCGTCGGCGTCGGTCACCGACGTTCGGGTGGAACGCGCATGATGTTTGCTCAAGACCCGCTCTACGCTGGCGACTGGCTCGGTGATGCGCTGATCACCGGCCTCAAGGTGCTGGTCGCGTTTGCGTTCTTGCTCGTCGCAGTGATGCTCAACATCTGGTTCCTGCGCAAGGTCATCTCCGACTTCCAGAACCGCATCGGCCCGAACACGGCAGGTCGGTGGGGCATTCTCCAGAGCCTGGCCGACGGCATCAAGCTCTTCTTCAAGGAAGATCTGATCCCCGACAACTCGGATCGCTTCGCCTTCAAGCTGGCGCCGTATCTGTCGCTCGTCCCGGCCTTCCTCGTCTTCGCGATCATCCCGATCGGGGGCGACTTCAACGGCGACGACGGCGACGGTGTCGTCAGCATCTTCGGTCACGACACACTCCTTCAGGTCGCCGACCCGCCTGTCGGTGTCCTGTGGTTCCTCGCCATGTCATCGCTCGCGATCTACGGCGTGATGCTCGCCGGCTGGAGTTCGGGCTCGAAGTACCCGCTCATCGGCTCCGTGCGTGCGTCGGCCCAGATGGTGTCCTACGAAGCGGCCCTCGGCCTCGCCCTTGCATCGGTGCTGCTCGTGTCGGGCACCTTGTCCACCCATGCCATGGTCATCGACCAATCGGGTGAGGGCCCTGCATTCTTCGGAATCGAGAACATCCTTCCGGCCTGGTACCTCCTGCCGGTCGGCATCGTGCCCTTCGTCGTCTTCATCATCGCCGGCACGGCCGAACTCAACCATCCGCCGTTCGACCTCGTCGAAGCCGAACAGGAGATCGTCGGCGGCTTCCACACTGAGTACTCCTCGATCCGGTTCGCACTCTTCTTCCTCGCCGAGTTCATGAACCAGATCACGATGGGCGCCCTGCTCGTCACGCTCTTCCTCGGCGGCCCCAACGGCCCGGCGTTCTTCTTCCCCGAGGGCTGGTGGATCGGCGTCTTCTGGTTCTTCGTGAAGCTGATGGGCTTCTTGTTCCTGCTCGTCTGGGTGCGAGCCACCCTGCCCCGCTTCCGCTACGACCAGCTCATGGACTTCGGCTGGAAGCTACTGATCCCGCTGTCGCTCGGTTGGTTCATCTTGCTGGCGTTCATCCAGATCGGCCGTGACGAGGACTGGAGCACCGCCCAGTTCGTCGGCCTCGGTGTGGGTCTGGCGGCCGTGTTCGTGGCTCTCGCCGGCATGTTGACCCTTGCGATCCGCAATGCCCGCAACGAGCGCATCGAAGAGATGGAGGATGCCCATGGCTGACGGTTCCTACCTCAAGGGCTTCGGCGTCACGTTCAAGAAGCTCTTCGAAGACCGTGTGACCGGTGATTACCGCGGTGGCAAGGGCCTCGAGAAGGGCAAGCCCGACGAGAAGCGCCCCAAGGCCGACCGACTCCACGGTCGCCATGTCCTCAACCGGTACGAGGACGGTATGGAGAAGTGCATCGGCTGTGAGCTGTGTGCCGGCGTGTGCCCTGCGAAGTGCATCTATGTCCGGGGCGCCGACAACAACCCCGACGCACCGACCTCGCCGGGGGAGCGCTTCGGCTACGTCTACGAGATCAACTACCTGCGCTGCATCCATTGCGACCTGTGCGTCGAGGCATGCCCCACGCAGGCCATCACCGAGTCGAAGCTGTTCGAGTTCTCGTTCACCAACCGCAGCGATGCGATCTACACCAAGGACGAACTGCTCGTCGGCGACGACGGCAAGCCTCAGCAGCTGCCCTGGGAAGACTGGCGCGACGGCGAGGACACCATGACCTCCGGCTGGATGCGGGCCACCTCACCGGCCGGTGACCATCGGTATGAAGGCATGGTCCACTGGGCGGGTGAGCTGGGCTACGGCGTGCGCGACCCTGAAGCGGGGCAGAGCGCAGAGGTGGACGACGACGGGGGAGCTCGACCGGCAGCGTCGAGCGTCGAGCATGGCTGAATTCATCACGTTCTTCTGCGGGGCGGCGATCATCCTCGCCGGGGCGATCGGCGTCGTCGTCGCGCGCAACGCCGTGCACTCGGCGCTCTTCTTGATCCAGACCCTGCTCGGTGTCGCCGTGATCTTTGTCGTGCAGGAAGCGCACTTCCTGGCGGCGGTGCAGATCGTCGTGTACGCCGGCGCCATCGTGATCCTGTTCCTCTTCGTGATCATGTTGCTCGGTGTCGACAAGGCCGAGGATCTCGGTGTCGAACCCATCGCCGGCCAAAAGCCGCTCGCTGTGGTCCTCGGCGCCTCACTGCTGGCCACGGCGATCACGTTCGTGCTCGTCGCCACCGACGGCGCCACGGGCGTCGGCTCCGGCGACCCCGAACGTCAGCTCGATTCCGGCATCACAGATATCGAGCGCATCGGCCGGGTCCTGTTCACCGAATACGCAGTGGCGTTCCAGCTCACCGCCGCCCTGCTCACCATCGGCGTGATCGGTGCCGTCGTGCTCACCCGGTCACTGTCGTCGGCTGACCAGCTCGATGATCTCGAGCCGGCGTCGATGGACCTCCCGTCGTTGGCGCCCGAGGGGGCCAACGACGAACACCATGTCGACACGGTCGAGGAGGACGCATCGTGATCCTCGCCGGGCTTGCGCTCACTCCGCCTTACTACCTCGTGCTGTCGGCCCTGATGTTCGCCGTCGGTGCGACGGGCCTGCTGATCCGGCGCAACCCACTGGTGATGTTCATGTGTGTCGAGTTGATGCTCAACGGTGTGAATATCTCCTTCGTCGCCTTCGGAGCCGACCTCAACGATGTGGGTGGCCAGATCTCCGTGTTCTTTGTTCTCGTGGTCGCTGCGGTGGAGGTCGTTGTCGGCCTCGCCCTGGTGGTCGCGATCAACCGTCGTCGCGCTGACGCCACCGCCGACGACGTGTCGCTCTTGAGGGGATGAGCTGACCTGTGTTGCTTGATCTTGCATTTCTGATTCCGGCGTTCCCGCTACTCGGGTTCCTCGTGATCCTCGTGGCTGGCCGTCGGCTCGGTGAGCCCGGTGCCGGCTGGGTCGCCACGATGGCGATGGGTGGATCGTTCGCGGCGGCCGCCGCCGTGTTCCTTGGTCTTCTCGGCGAGGACGCCGACGAGCGGCGTCACGTCCAGACCCTGTGGGAGTGGGTGCCGGTCGGCGACTTCTCCGTCGATATCGGCTTCCTCGTCGATCCGCTGTCGATCACGATGACCCTGTTCATCACCGGTGTCGGTGCGCTGATCCATCTCTACTCGATCGGGTACATGCACGGTGATGAAAACTTCTCGAAGTTCTTCCTCTACCTGAACCTGTTCGCCTTCTCGATGCTGATGCTCGTGCTCGGCGACAACCTGTTGCTCACCTTCCTCGGTTGGGAGGGCGTGGGCGCCTGTTCGTACTTCCTCATCTCGTTCTGGTTCACCGAGGAGGCCAACGCCACCGCCGGCAAGAAGGCCTTCGTGACCAACCGCATCGGCGACTGGGGGTTTATGGTCGCCACCTTCCTGATCTTCGTGACGATCGGTTCGATCGAGTACGTCGACATCATCGGGAACGCCGAGGGTGGTCTCATCAGCGAGAGCACCGCCACCTGGATCACCGTCCTGTTGCTGATCGGCGCTGCCGGCAAGTCAGCCCAGTTCCCGCTCTACCTGTGGCTGCCCGACGCGATGGCCGGCCCGACCCCGGTGTCCGCGCTCATCCATGCCGCCACCATGGTGACGTCGGGCATCTATCTGCTCACCCGGGTCAACCCGGTTTTGGCCGAGGCTGCCTCGTGGTCGACCGACCTGATCGCGTGGGTGGGTGCGCTCACGGCATTGTTCGCCGCCACCATCGCCGTCGCCCAGAACGACATCAAGAAGGTGCTGGCGTACTCGACGGTCAGCCAGCTCGGGTACATGTTCCTCGCTGTCGGCATCGGCGCCTACATCGCCGCCATCTTCCACATGATCACCCACGCCTTCTTCAAGGCGCTGTTGTTCCTCGGTTCGGGATCCGTCATTCATGGCATGCATCACGACCAGGACATGCGCCACTACGGCGGCCTGCAGAAGCTGATGCCGATCACCTCGGCCACCTTCATCGTCGGTTGGCTCGCAATCGCCGGCGTGCCGCCGTTCTCTGGTTTCTGGTCGAAAGACGAAATCCTGGCCTACGCCTACGACGTCAACCCGATGTTGTGGGTCATCGGTCTTCTCACGGCGTTGCTCACGGCGTTCTACATGAGCCGGCAGGTCTTCATGACCTTCTTCGGGGAGTACCGCTACGCCGAGGTTCGCCCCGAGGAGATCTCCGAGATCTGGGACAACCGGGTCACCACCGCTGAGGCCGCGGTGGCCGAGGCCGAGGCCGGTATCGGCACCGCCGAAGAGGGCATCGTGAAGGCCCAGGAGAAGCTCGATAAGGCCGCCGAGAAGCTCGAACAGCGCGAAGCCGAACTGGCTGAGGCCGACGAGTCCGATGACAAGGCCGTCGACAAGGCCACCAAGAATCTCGAGAAGGCCAAGGACGGCGTCGTCAAGGCCCAGGAGGCCGTCGATGAGGTCACCGTGTCGGTCGACGCCGCCCGTGCCGAGGTCGACACGGCCCGTGCACATGTCGAGACGGTGCTCGCCGCTGCGGCAAGCGCAGGCGACGACCTCGAGGGGATCAGCGACGACGATCTGCCCGCAGCCGTCAAGGAACGTCGTGAATTCCATCCCCACGAGTCGCCGTGGCAGATGACGGTTCCGCTCATCCTGCTTTCGGCCGCGGCGGTCATCGCCGGCGTGATGAACCTCCCGTTCAGCAAGGATCTCCACTTCCTCGAGAAATGGTTGGAACCCACGCTGTACGGCAACAAACACAAGCTCGGCCTCTCTGGCGGCGAGCTGTGGATCCTGGCGATCATCGCCGTGGTCATCGGAGCGGTCGGCATCGCTGCAGCGGTTGCGATCTATCTCCAGAAGCGCATCCCGGCCGAGAAGGTCGAGTTGCCGATCCTTGCTCGGGGCTGGCGCTACGACGAAGCGGTCAGCGACTTCATGGGCGGACCCGGCCGCAAGGGCTTCGACCTGGTGGCCTGGTTCGACGCCACGATCGTCGACGGGATCGTCAACGGCACCGGTCGCCTGGTGCGCACGGCCGGCGGGGGACTCCGAACCCTGCAGACCGGTTTGGTTCGTAGTTACGCCGCACTCGTTGCGGTCGGTGCGGTGGGTCTCATCGCGTGGTTCCTCGTGAGGACGACCTTCTGATGTCTTCTCTGTTCGCAGCTTCGTCGGCCGACGTGCCGTTCCCGATTCTCAGCGCCCTGGTGGTGACCCCGTTCCTCGGGGCGCTGCTGATGCTCGTGCTGCCCAACGGTCGGCCCGAGTACTTCAAGCAGGTGGCCTTCCTCGTCAGCGGTGCNGTTGCCGGCATGACCGCCTGGGTCATGGTCGAGTTCGACAAGCACACCGCCGACGAGTTCCAGTTCGTCGACTCCGCCGAATGGATCGCCGGTCTCGGCATCTCGTGGACACTGGGTCTCGACGGCATCTCGCTCTGGTTGGTGGTGCTCACGGCCGCCCTGTTCCCGCTCGCCATCCTTGCGATCGAGGCCGAGCACACGCCGAAGGCGTACTACGCNTGGNTGCTCGTNCTGGAGGCAGGGGTCATGGGCGTGTTCCTCGCCCTCGACCTGTTCGCCTTCTTCGTGTTCTTCGAGATCGTGCTGGTGCCGATGTACTTCCTCATCGGCCAGTGGGGTCACGGGGCTCGGGCCTATGCCGCGACCAAGTTCTTTGTGTACACGATGTTCGGGTCGGCGTTCATGCTCGTCGGCATCCTCGCCACGGCGTTCCTCACTGCAGCCGAGACCGGCAACGCCGTGTCGTTCGACCTCGTCTACCTCGCCGAGGAACAGGCACTCGCCACCACGACGGCCCGCTGGATCTTCCTGAGCTTTGCCGTTGCGTTCGCGGTGAAGGTTCCGCTGTTCCCGGTGCACACCTGGCTGCCCGACGCCCACACCAACGCCCCCACGGCGGGCTCGGTGATCCTGGCTGGCGTCATGCTCAAGCTCGGCACCTACGGCTTCTTGCGCTTCGGTATCTATCTCTTCCCCGAGGCGTCCGTGTACTTCGCACCGGTGCTCGTCGCCCTCGGCACGATCGGCATCATCTACGGCGCGATTGCGGCGACGATGCAAAAGGACCTCAAGCGTCTCGTCGCCTANTCCTCGGTCGCCCACCTCGGCTTCATCGTGATCGGCACCTTCGCCCTCAACACCGAGGGCCTGTCCGGCGGCCTGTTGCAGATGGTCAACCACGGCATCTCGACCGGCGCGCTGTTCTTGCTCGTCGGTTGGATCTACGACCGTCGCCACACCCGTCTGATCGCCGAGCTCGGTGGCCTCCAGAAGCCGGCGCCGGTCTTCGCGGCCGTCTTCATGGTCGTGATGTTGAGCTCGATCGGTTTGCCCGGCCTCAACGGCTTCGTCGGGGAGTTCCTCGCGCTGCTCGGTGCCTTCGCGGCGCATCGCTGGTGGGCGGTCGTCGCCGCTACCGGTGTCATCATCGCCGCCCTGTACCTGTTGTGGGCCTACCAGCGGGTCTTCCACGGCCCCGTCGAGGGCGACAACGCCGAGATGAAGGATCTCACCTGGTCCGAAGGGGCGATCATGATGCCGTTCCTTGCGGCCATCGTCGTTATGGGCCTGTACCCGGCGCCCGTGCTCGAACGCATGGAGCCTGCNGTCGACGCCCTGATCGAACACATCGAGGGCAATGTGGAGAACTTCGACGAGGCCGATGCCGACCAAGGCGAGGATCTCGACGTCGACGACCTGAAGGGTCTCGGCAAGAAGAAGGACTCGAAGGCCACCGATGAGTCGGCCTCGGTCGAAGGGGGCGCAGGATGATCGCACAGCTCGACGCCACGGTCGCCCGTCCCGAGATCGCCTGGGACGGCCTCCTGCCGATCCTGACCCTCGGCGTCGGTGCGCTGCTGCTGGTGCTGTTCCGGTCGCTGATGAAGCAACTGCCGAAGGCGGCTGCCGACCAGGCCGTGCCCGTCATCGGTGGCCTCACCGTGATCGCCATGTGGGTCGTCGGTGGCTTCGCCGGCACCGACGTGCCGCTTGCCGGTCTTCGCGACGACCTCGGCGACCCGCTCTTCTTCCTCGGCCTCCTGATCGTCATCGGCCTCGCCGGCTGGTTCGCCCAGTACCTGCGGCTCAGCGTCGACGCTGCGTTGACGGTCATGATCGGGCTCACCAGTCTCGCCGCCACCTGGGGCTTGTGGACCGACCGGTACGAGGTCGACGGTGCCTTCGGCCTTGTCGGCGATCAGCTCGGTGCCGATGGCTTCTCGCTGGTGATCACTGGTGTTATTGCCGGCGCCATTGTGCTCGTCGCCCTACTCCTCGACGACTATCTCGAACGTGAGGGCATGGCCGGCGCCGAGATGTACGTCCTGATGCTGTTCTCGGGCGCTGGTGGTGCCGTCATGGCGAGCGCGAACGATCTCATCGTGTTGTTCCTCGCCCTCGAGACGCTGAGCATCGCAGTGTACGTGATGGCAGCGATGCACATGCGCCGCTCCGAGAGCCAAGAGGCCGGTCTCAAGTACTTCGTCCTCGGCGCGTTCTCCTCGGCGTTCCTGCTGTACGGCATCGCCTTGACCTACGGCGCCGTCGGCTCCACGAACCTGATCGTGATCGCTGACTTCCTCGAGCAGAACCGTCTTATCGAGAACGGGCTGCTGATGGCGGGCATGGCGATGCTGCTCGTCGGGCTCGGTTTCAAGGTCGCGGCGGCTCCGTTCCACGCCTGGACTCCCGACGTCTATCAGGGTGCGCCTACCCCGGTGGTGGCCTTCATGGCCTCGGCGGTTAAGGCGGCAGGCTTTGCGGCGTTGGTCCGGGTCTTCGTGACGACGTTCGCCGACCACGCCGACGACTGGCAGCCTGCGGTCTACGGCCTGGCGATCCTCACCCTCGTGGTCGGCTCGTTCATGGCGATCGTGCAGCGCGACGCNAAGCGCATGCTCGCCTACTCCTCGATCAGCCACGCGGGCTTCATCCTTGTNGGCGTCCAGGCCGCNTCGGACGAAGGCATCTCGTCGGTGNTGTTCTATGCCGTCGCCTACACCTTCCTCGTGATCGGCAGCTTCGGCGTGTTGAGCATCGTGTCGGGCGAGGGCGATCGTGGCACGAGCCTCGATCACCTCGACGGCCTCAGCACTCGTCGGCCGGCCCTAGCGCTCGCCCTGACCGTCTTCCTGCTCGCTCAGGCCGGTGTGCCGCTGACGTCGGGCTTCGTTGCCAAGTTCGCGGTGATCGGCGCGGCAGTCGAGGCCCGCTCGTACTGGCTCGCTATCGCTGCCATGGTCACGGCGGTCGTGTCGGCGTTCCTCTACTTGCGCATCATCTTGTCGATGTACCTCGGTCAGGCCGAGGACGATGCACCGACGATCCGTGTGCCGCGTGCCGCTGGTCTTGCGATCATCGTGGCCTTCGTGATCACGGTCGGCTTCGGCCTCGTTCCGGGCGAACTCGATGACATCACCCGAGACGCCGTCCCTGTTCTGATCGCCGCAGGCTGACGTCGCCCCGATGAGCGACGACACCGAGTCCTCGGCGCTTCCGGTCAGCTGGGACGAGGCGCGCGAGGCCCTTATCGTCGTTCTTCTCGTCTGCGCAGTGCTGCGGATGCTCGGCCCCCTGTCGGGTTTCATCGACGAACGCTGGGGGGTGTTCAGCGACGATCTGGCCGAGCTCACCCGCAATGCGTCGCCCACCACCGGACTCATGGTGATCGGGGCGGCCGTGCTCGTCGCCACGACACCGCAGGTCGATCTGGTGCCGTCGCTGCGCACGGCGACGGTCGTGATCGCGTGGGTCGTCACCTTGCAGGCAGGTGCTGCGATTGTGCTCGACCTCTGGCGCGTCTCGGGTACGGGGGTGCTCGGACGCCTCGAACCGATCTTCGGTCGCTCGCTCCCGGCCCTGTTGCTGGCCGGCACCGGTCGTTGGCTGGCGTCGAGGGTTGTTCCGTTCAACGATTGATGACGACGGTGGCTGAGAGCGCCCGCTACAGCGCGAAGATACGTCGGAATCTGGCTGGGGAAATCGTCCTCGATCCCTTCGAATCGGGCGGTTCGCAGGTAGCCTCGCTCGGGCTGGGAACGTGCGGTTCCCGGCTTTGTTCTGCCCGAAACCCCAACAGTAGGGTCACCCCTCGTGTCGGATTTTCTTCGTAGCTACCTGACGGTTGGCATCTTTGGCCTCGTCGGTGTCGCGCTCGTCGGCGTGTTCCTTGGGTTGGGCAAGATCTTGCGTCCCAACAAGCCCACGCTGGCCAAGACCGAGGCCTACGAGTCCGGTGTCGAGCCGACCGGCGACATGTGGTCCCAGGCCAACATCCGGTACTACGTGTTCGCGCTGCTTTTCGTCATGTTCGACGTCGAGGCCGTCTTCATCTTCCCGTGGGCGACCCGCCTTGAGGCCTANGGAACCTTCGGCCTGATCGAGATGGCGATCTTCATCTTCATCCTCTTGCTGGGCCTTCTGTACGCCTGGCGCAAGGGAGTACTCAAGTGGGCCTAGTCGAATCGGGAAAGATCCCCAAGCCGATCACGTCGCTGCTCAACATGAGCCGCAAGTACTCGATGTGGGTGTACCAGTGGGGCCTCGCCTGCTGCGCGATCGAGATGGGCGCGGCGTTTGCGTCGCCTCGCTACGACGTGATGCGCCTCGGTGTCATCCCGTTGCCGGCCTCGCCTCGCCAGGCCGACCTCGTGGTGATCTCCGGCACGGTCACCGACAAGATGGTGCCGTCGGTCAAGCGTCTGTACGAACAGATGCCCGACCCCAAATACGTNATCTCGATGGGTTCGTGCGCCAACTGCGGCGGCCCCTACTGGGACTCCTACTCCGTGACGAAGGGCGTCGATCAGATCATCCCGGTCGACGTCTACGTCCCTGGCTGCCCGCCCCGCCCCGAAGCCCTGCTCGAGGGCATCGTTTTGCTNCAGGAGCGCATCCAGAACGAGGACATGGCCGAGCGTTGGAAGGGTGAGCCGATTGTCGTCGACTGACACGCCCGTCGAAGAAGAGGCCGAGGTCGTCGAGTCCGACGAGGCCCGCGAAGCGCTGCTTGCCAAGATCCAGACCGAGCTCGGCGATGCCGTCGTCGGCTCCCACCTCTCGCCCGGCGACGACTTGTGGGTCCGCGTCGACCGCAGCGCCTGGGCCGCCACCGGCGCCTACCTCAAGACTGGTCTCGGCTTCGAGTACTTCAACTTCCTGTCGGCCATCGACTGGAAGCCGTCACCCTTCGGCCGCGACATGGACGCCCAGGTCGATCTCAGCCTCGGTCACGACGAGGCCTCCGAGATCGACATGACCATCGAGCAGGGCGTTGCCGGTGGCGACACCCGGTTCCAGGTGTTCGCCCGAGTCAACGACATCGTCAACGGCCTCGGTGTCACGCTGAAGGCTGATGTCCCCGACGATGATTTGTCGATCGACAGTTGGGTCACGGTGTACGGCGGCGCCAACTGGCACGAGCGTGAGTGCTGGGAGATGTACGGCATCTCCTTCGAGGGTCACCCCGGCCTCCGCCACATCTATCTTCCGGCTGGATTCGAAGGCAATCCGCTGCGCAAGGACTACCCGCTGCTGGCCCGACGCCTGAAGCCCTGGCCCGGCATCGTCGACGTTGAGCAGATGCCCGGCGACGACGACCCGGCAGATGCCGCTGAGACCACGGAGGCAGCCGAATGACCGCCATCTCCGATCGCGAGCAGCTGAGCTATATCGCCGCCCAGGCGGCCGACGCCCGCGTCAACGTGGAGATCGAAACCGAGGGCATGACCCTCAACATCGGTCCCCAGCACCCGGCCACCCACGGCACGCTGCGCATCGTCGCAAAGCTCGACGGCGAGCAGGTCATCGCTGCCGATCCGATCATGGGTTACATGCACCGCGGCTACGAGAAGCTCGCCGAGGTCCGCACCTACCCGCAGGTCACCACACTGATCAACCGCATCGACTGGGTGGGCAGCTTCGCCAATGAGGTGCCCTTCATCCTTGCGGCGGAGAAGTTGATGGATGTCGAGGCGCCGCCTCGCGCCGCGTGGATTCGCACGATCCTGTTCGAGATGAGCCGTATCGCCAACATCTCGCTGTTCCTCGGCGATATGGGTCTGCAGGTCGGTGCGGTCACNCCNGCCTTCTTCGCCTTCCGCGACCGCGAGCANGTGCTCAACCAGATCGAGGCGGCCACCGGTGGCCGTTTCCACCCCAACTTCGACCGCATCGGCGGCCTCAAGGACGATCTGCCCGCAGGCTGGATCGCCGAGACCAAGCGGGCGATGAAGAAGATCCGCAGCTTCTGCGACGAGATCGAAGGCCTGCTTCAGGGCAATGAAATCTTCGAGGCNCGTTGCCGTGGCATCGGTGTGATCCCTGCCGACGTCGGTCTGAGCTATGGCCTGTCGGGTGCCAACATCCGCGCCTCGGGCGTCGACTGGGACACCCGCCGCGACAATCCGTGCGGACTCGTGCACAACGAACTCGACTGGAAGGTCTGGACCCACCCCGACGGTGACTCCTTCGCCCGCTTCTGGGTGCGCCTCCAGGAGGTGCGCGAGAGCACCAAGATGGTCGACCAGCTCTGTGACGGGCTGCCGAGTGGCCCGGTCATGGCCAAGGTCCCGCGCATCATCAAGGTGCCCGCCGGCGAAGCCTATGTCGAGACCGAAAACCCGCTGGGGGTCATGGGGTACTACGTCGTCTCGAAGGGTGATCTCACCCCGTACCGGGTGAAGATCCGTTCGGCGTCGTTCAACAACATCTCGATCACGCCCTGGCTGCTCAAGGGCGTCTACGTGCCCGACATCGTCACGATCCTGGGCTCGCTCTACTTCATCCTGGGGGACATCGACAGATGACCGACGTCGCGATCCTGGGGGAGCTCGCGTACTGGCAACAGACCGGTATCCGTGTCGGCGCTGGCCTTGTCGCGGTGCTGCTCGTCGCCGGCACCCTGGTGTACCTGCACCTGTTCAAGCTGGTGTCGTTCATGCAGAGCCGTCTCGGCCCGATGGAGGCCGGCCCGTTCGGCTCGCTGCAGTTGCTGGCCGAGGTCGGCAAGTTCCTCCAGAAGGAAGACATCTTCCCGCGCAAGGCCGACCGGTTCGTCTTCGCCGCCGCCCCGTTCGTCGTGCTCATGTCGACGTTCCTGTTGGTCGTCGTCGTGCCCGGCGGTCCCGACGCCTGGTTCATCGACTCCGAGCTCGGCATCTACCTCGCCATGGCGGTGTCGTCGGTGTCGGTCATCGGCATCCTCATGGCCGGCTGGGGCTCGGCCTCGAAGTACTCGCTGCTCGGTGGCCTGCGCGCCACGGGCCAGCTCATCGCCTACGAACTCCCGTTGATCCTCGCCGTCATGGGCGTGGTCATCCAGGCCGAGACGATGAANATGCAGGGCATCGTGCAGGCCCAGGCCGATGGCGAGATCTTCGGCTGGGGCGGCATCGGCAACCCGTACATCCTCACCCAGTTCGTCGCCTTCATCATCTTCATGATCGCGATGCAGGCTGAACTCACCCAGACCCCGTTCGACATGCCGATCGCGGAGTCTGAGCTGGTTACCGGCTACATGACCGAGTACTCGGGCATGCGGTTCCTGCTGTTCTTCATCGGCGAGTTCGCCACTGCCGGCGTCTTCAGCGCCATTGCGTCGGTGTTGTTCCTCGGTGGTTGGTGGGCGCCGATCCCGGGCCTCGAGTTCGACGACAATGTCTGGAATCTCCTGGGTCCGCTCGTCATGGTNACCAAGGTGGTTGTCCTCACCTTCATCATCTTTTGGGCCCGATTCTCGCTGCCCCGCTTCCGAGAGGATCAGCTCCAGCAGTTGGCCTGGAAGGTGCTCATTCCGCTGTCGCTGGCCAACATTGTGGTCACCGCCGTTCTCAAGATCGTCTTCTAGGAGCCAGTCATGGGACGTTACCTACCGACCGGAATCGTCAAGGGCCTCGGTGTCACCGGCGGCACCATGCTCCGCACGATCTTCCCGGATCCCAAGAAGCCGATCCCCAACCCGGTCAAGGGCGCCGACACCGTGCAGTACCCGCACGAAAAGGAAGCGCCGCCAACCCGAGCCCGCGGTGTGATCGCCCTGCACGAGGAGAACTGCACGGCGTGCATGCTGTGCGCTCGCGAGTGCCCGGACTGGTGCATCTACATCGAGGGCCATAAGGAGAAGGCGCCGCCTCGCCGTGCCGGCGGCAAGCCCCGCCAGGTCAACGCCCTCGATCGCTTCGACATCGACTTCGCGCTGTGCATGTACTGCGGCATCTGTGTCGAGGTCTGCCCGTTCGAAGCGCTGTTCTGGAGCCCGGAGTACGAGTTCTCCGAACCTCGAATCGCTGATCTCCTCCACGACAAGTCGCGCCTCTCGGAGTGGATGGAGACGGTGCCGGAGTTCGAACCTTACGAGGCGGGCTCGGAAGCCAAGGTCAAGAAGGTTCCCTCGACGTGATGCAGTTGTTGGCCCAGGTCTCCTCGGAGACCGATCTCTATGTGGCACAGAACATCTTCTTCGCGGTGATCGCGGTGACGATGATCTATGCGGCGTTCCGGGTGGTCACGACCGCCAACGTCGTGCACGCCGCGCTCTGGCTGGTCGTCGTGCTGGCTGGCGTCGCAGTGCAGTTCCTCTTCCTCGGGGCCGAGTTCGTCGCGGTCACGCAAGTGCTCGTCTACATCGGTGCCGTGATCGTGTTGTTCCTGTTCGGCGTCATGCTCACGCGTGCGTCGATGGGCGACGACGAGACCGTTGCCGGCGAGAAGCGGGCGATGGCCGCCATCGTCGGCGTGTTGTTGTTCGCCGTGATGGCGATGGCCTTGGTCGACTCCTTCGAGGACACCCGGGTCGACATCGACCAACCACAGGGCGTCACCGAGGTGTCCGACGCCATCTTCAGCCAGTTCATCGTCCCCTTCGAAGCGGTGTCGGTGCTTCTGCTCGCTGCCCTCATCGGGGCCATCGTCGTGGCCCGGAAAGACTGAGGATCACCATGCTGCTCAACCAGTTCCTGCTCCTCAGCGCCGTCTTGTTCTGCCTCGGCGTGTACGGCGTGCTCGCCCGAAAGAACGGCATGCTCGTGCTCATGTCGGTCGAGCTGATTCTCAACGCCGTCAACATCAACCTCGTGGCGTTCGGTGCGTTCCGCACCGATGTCGGTGGGTCGGTGTTCGCCCTGTTCACGATCGCGGTGGCCGCCGCCGAAGTCGGCATCGGTCTCGCCATCGTGCTCCTCATGTACCGCAACCGCCGCAGTATCGACCTCACCCAGGCCGACCTGCTGAAGGGCTGAGTAGGCCGTGTTTCCTCATCTCGCCGCCGGCGCGGTTTCCGAAGTCTCCACCGTCACCAACGAGGCCAACTGGCTCCTCGAGAACGCGTGGTTGATCGCCCTNTTGCCGGCGATCTCGTTCGTCCTCATCCTCTTCTTCGGCAAGAAGATGCCCTTCAAGGGCGCCGAATTCGGCATCACGGCTGTCTCCATCAGCTTCATCCTCGCGATCCTCACCGGCGCGGCCTGGATGGACCACCGCGACAACTTCACGCTCGACACGTATGGCGAGAAGGCCGCAGTCCTTGTCGACGACGGCGCAGGTTCCGCCGTCGACAACGTCACCCTTGCCGTGGGCACTGCCGCGGAAGCGGCTGACGGCGATGGTCAGGCCTATGTGGCCGTGCAGAAGACCACCCAGTGGCTGCAGTCCGGCGGTGTGGAGTTCAACGCCGGCATCATGGTCGACGGCCTCAGCGTGATGATGCTTTTCGTCGTCACGATGATCTCGCTGCTGGTGCACATCTACTCGACGGATTACGTCGGCGGCGATCGCCGCTACACGCACTTCTTCGCGTTCTTGTCGCTGTTCACCGCCTCGATGCTGTTCTTCGTCCTCAGTGACAACATTCTCCAGATGATCGTCGGCTGGGAACTCGTCGGCGTGTGTTCGTTCGCCCTGATCGGTCACTGGTGGGAGGAGAAGCCCAACAGCGACGCTGCGCTGAAGGCCTTCATCACCAACCGTGTCGGCGATGTCGGCCTTCTCGTCGGCATGATCACGCTGTTCTTCGCCGCCGGCAAGGGAATGACCTTCGACACGATCACGATCAACGAGAACATCCTCCAGGGCGGTGTGAGCCACACCGCACTCGTGGTCGCCGCGGCCTCCCTCACGATCGCCGTGATGTCGAAGTCCGGCCAGTTCGTGCTGCACACCTGGCTGCCCGACGCCATGGCNGGACCCACGCCGGTCTCGGCGCTCATCCATGCCGCCACGATGGTCGTCGCCGGCATCTACATGGTCGCCCGCCTCTTCCCGGTCTTCTGGGAAGGCATGCAGATCGAGGGCTCGAGCATCAACTTCCTCGCCACGGTCGGTGCGGTGACCCTCGTCGGTGCGGGCCTTCTCGCCTTCGTTCAGGACGACATCAAGAAGGTGCTCGCCTACTCGACCGTCTCACAACTCGGGTACATGGCGATGGCGCTNGGCGNCGGCGCCNGGACGGCAGCGGTCTTCCACCTCTTCACCCACGCCTTCTTCAAGGCCAACCTGTTCCTCGGTTCGGGGTCGGTCGCCCACGCCGTACACAGCTTCGATATGAAGAAGGACATGGGCGGCATGCGCAAATTCATGCCGAAGACCTATGTCACGTTCGTCATCGGCTCGCTCGCGCTCGCCGGTCTCTTCCCGCTCGCCGGCTTCTGGTCCAAGGACGAGATCCTGGTCAACACCGGGGGCTGGGGCATCCTCGGCGGAAGCGGCTCGGCACCGGGCAGCTACACCTTCCACTTCGTCATGGGCATGATCGGCGCAGCCCTCACCGCCGCCTACATGACCCGTTGCGTCTACCTGACCTTCCACGGCGAGTACCGCGGCGGCCACCACGACGACCACGCCGACGACCATGCTGACGATCACGGCCATCATGGCGAGCCCCATGAGTCGGGCCCGCGAATCCTCTACCCGCTCTACATCTTGTCGGCGTTCTCGATCCTCGTCGGCTTCGTCAACTTCCCGCCCGGGTTCCTCACCGGCTCGAAGAAGGATCCTGCAGGATGGCAGGAACGCTTCCTGCACTTCATCGAGCCGGCGGGCTCGTCGTATTTCCCGGCCGTCGGCCACGCCACCCCGAGCTGGTGGCTGGCGATCGTGGCCTCGCTGGTCGCTGTCGCCGGCGCCGGCGCTGCGTTCACCTACTACTTCGTGAAGGTCGATCGTCTGGCGAAACGCACTGGCGAGCACCTTGTGGGGCTTCCCAACGGGGTCACCACCACGAATGCGTTTGCTCGCGCCGGTCACAAGCTGCTGGTGAACAAGTACTACCTCGACCACCTCTACACCGGCATCATCGCTGGCGGCACGAAGGGCCCGATCGCCAAGGCTGCGTACTGGGTGAACCAGAACGTGCTCGACGGCACGGTCGACGGCGCCGGGCGCACCGCCGTGCAGAGCGGCAAGCTCGTCTACGAAAAGATCGATCAGGGCGTCGTCGACGGCGCCATCAACGCCTCCGGTCGCACATCCGACGCGATCGGCGAAGAACTCCGACACATCAACACCGGCCGCGTGCAGAACTACGCGGCGATCATGTTCGCCGGTGCGGCCATCCTGGCCGGCGCCTTCGTCCTCCTTCTGGCCCTCTAGCTCTCACCTCAGTAACGGGAACACACTGCAATGGACTCTTGGATCCTCACCGCTGTCACGTTCGTACCGCTCCTCGGTGCCGTCATCGCCATGGCGATGCCGAACGACGACGACGAACTCCACAAGCGCTGGGCGCTCGCGGTCAGCCTCGTCGCCCTCGGTCTCGGCATCGCGATGCTGTTCGACTTCAACTACGACCAGGCTGGTCAACTCCAGTGGGTGGTCGATGAGCCGTGGATCGACGTCATCGGCGCCGGGTACACGCTCGGTGTCGACGGCATGTCGCTGCCACTCATCGCCCTCACCGTGCTGGTGATGCCGCTGGTCTTCCTGTACTCGTGGAACCACATCCCGTCGCCGGGCAACACGAAGTCGTTCCTGATCCTCATGCTGATCCTCGAGACCGGCATGATCGGCACCTTCGTGGCGCAGGACCTCATCCTCTTCTTCGTCTTCTTCGAGGTCGTCCTGCTGCCGATGTTCTTCATGATCGCGGTGTGGGGTGGCGACGACCGCCGCTACGCCTCGCTGAAGTTCTTCCTCTACACGCTGTTCGGCTCGGCCCTGATGCTGCTCGGCTTCTTGGCGCTGTTCTTCCTCGCCAAGGATCCCGTCACCGGTGAGTTCCTGCGCACGTTCGACATGCGTGAGCTCACCGACACCGCCGGTGCCGGCATCGCCCGCAGCAGCCAGTTGCTGATCTTCGGCGGCATGTTCATCGGCTTCGGTGTCAAGGTACCGATGTTCCCGTTCCACACCTGGCTGCCCGATGCTCACACGCAGGCGCCTACGCAGGGGTCGGTGATCCTGGCCGCCGTGCTGCTCAAGCTCGGCACGTACGGCTTCATCCGCATCTCGATCCCGATGCTTCCCGAAGCCGCCGAGGCCTGGGCCCCGGTGATCGGCCTGCTTGCCGTCATCGGCATCATCTACGGCGCCCTCGGCTGTCTTGCCCAGANCGACATGAAGCGCCTGATCGCGTTCTCGTCGGTGGCGCACATGGGGTTCGTGATGCTCGGCATCTCGACCCTCACCGACTTCGGCATCAACGCCGCCATCTTCGGCATGGTTGCCCATGGTCTCATCACCGGCATGCTGTTCTTCATCGCCGGCTCGGTGAAGGACCGCTATCACACCCTCGAGATCAGCCGTCTCGGCGGCATGCTCATCCAGGCGCCGCGCCTCGGTTGGATTCTCGGCTTTACGTCGATGGCGTCGCTCGGCCTGCCCGGTCTCGCCGGCTTCTGGGGTGAGTTCCCGGCGATCCTGTCGGCCTATCAGCCCGCCAATGGTCTCCCCGTCGAGACATTCCGCGGCTACATGGTCGTCGCTGCCGTCGGTACGGTGCTCGCCGCCGGCTACCTCCTGTGGCTGCTCCAGCGGACTGCGATGGGCGAGCCGTCGGAGGAGTTCGCCAACGATCCCGAGATCGTCGATGTCACGCCGCTCGAGTGGGCGTCGTGGACACCCTTCCTCTTCCTCATCGTGCTCTTCGGCGTAGCCCCCGGCCTGATCTTCGAAGTCACCGACCCGGCCGTCGTCGAGTCGCTCAACAACTGTCTGCAGTTTGAGAACGGTTGTGACGGTGTCGCCGACGCCACCACGGCCGCCCTCGGAGGCTGAACCTGATGCTCGCCCAGCTCGCCCAAGAGGTCGGTTTCGTTCGACCCGCCATCGACTGGCATGCCGTTGCGCCGGAGCTCACGCTCCTTGCGTTCGGCGCGCTNGTCACCGTGATGGACATCGTCTGGCTCGAGCGGGGCCGTCGTCTGACCTCGTCGGTCGCCTCCATCGCCTTGCTGGTCACCATGATCCCGATCATCACCCTCGCCCTCGATGGCGAGGATCGCGTGATGTTCGGCGGGGCCTTCGTGGTCGACAACTACGCCCTCGTGATGAAGGCGATGTTCCTGCTCGCTGGCTATGTGGTCGTGCTCTTGTCGACCAACTATGTCGCCGAAGGCGACTACTGGGAGAACGAGTACTACGGCCTGTTGCTGAGTTCGATCCTCGGCATGGTCCTGATGGCGTCGGCCCGTGATCTCATCACGGTCTTCGTTGCGCTCGAGCTGCTCTCGATCCCTGCGTACATGCTCGCCNCCTGGCGCAAGCGNGACCTCAAGAGCAACGAGGCGGGCCTGAAGTACTACCTGATGGGTGTGTTCGCTTCCGCGATCATGCTCTACGGCATGTCGCTGCTCTACGGCGGCGCCGGCTCGACCCTGCTGACCGACATCAACAACGCCGTCAGCGTCGATGGTTCGCCGTCCGCCATTGTCGTGATGGGCGTGATCTTCGTGATCATTGGTTTCGCCTTCAAGGTCTCGGCGTTCCCGTTCCACACCTGGGCACCCGACACCTACGAGGGTGCCCCGACACCGGTCACGGCCTTCCTCTCGGTCGCATCGAAGGCGGCCGGCTTCGTGGCGCTGCTCAATCTGCTCTTCGTCGGCTTCTTTGGCCGTGACGACGTGTACGAACCGTTGATCTGGATTCTCGCTGCGGCCTCGATGACCGTCGGCAACCTGATCGCCCTGCGCCAGACCAACCTGGTCCGCATGCTTGCCTACTCCGGTGTCGCCCAGGCGGGTTACATGCTGGCGCCGTTGGCGGTCGCCAGCGATGTCGGCGACGCCGCCCTCACCGCCACCGTCACGTATCTGTTGGTCTACGCCGCGATGAACCTCGGTGCCTTCGCCATCGTGCTGGCGGTTGCCCGCAAGACCCGCTCNGCCGAGATCGACTCGTTCAAGGGCCTGTTCGGTTACGCCCCGGGCCTGACCATTGCGATGACCGTCTTCCTGTTCTCGCTCGCGGGTATCCCGCCGCTGGGTGGCTGGTGGGCGAAGTTCCGGGTCATGGAGGCCGTGATCGATGCCGAGAGTGCATCCGGTGTGGTGCTCGGTGTCTTCGTCGCCGTCAACTCGGTGATTGCGCTCTACTACTACGCCCGCATCGGCCTTGGCATGTGGGCAGAGGATGCCCCCGACGGCGACACGACACCGATCCGTGTCCCGGCGTCGCTGGTGTCGGCGTTGGCCATCACGGTCGCACTCACCATCGCCTTCGGCGTTTACCCGCCACTGGTGAGCGAGTTCGACGTCACGCTGTTGGCCGGCGGCCTCGGCGGCTGATCTCATGGCGGCCACATCGCTGGCCGATCGACTCCGAGCGCGCATCGCGGCCAACGGGCCGATCGCTGTGTCCGATTTTGTCGACGCGGCCCTGTACGACGAGGCGGAGGGGTTCTACGCCGCCGGCGGCCAGGCGGGTCGTCGCGGCGATTTCATCACCGCCCCTGAAGTCGGGCCGCTCTTCGGCGCGGTTGTGAGTAACGCCGTCGACGCGTGGTGGCGGGAGGCGGGGGAGCCCGGCCGCTTTGTCGTCGCCGAGCACGGTGCCGGTCCGGGCACCCTTGCCCGTACCGTCACCGCGGCCGGCGGCGCATGCCTCGGGTCGGGCGCGCTGGAGTGGGTAATGGTCGAGCGGTCCGACAGCCAACGGCTCCGGCATCCCGAGGGGGATCATCTGCGGTCGGTGGTCGATGACGGTTCGCTCGATCGGGTCGACGTCGTGTTCGCCAACGAACTGCTCGACAATCTCGCCTTCGACATTGTTCAGTGTGGCGATTCGGGTTGGTTCGAGCTGCGGGTCGGCACCGACGACACCGGCTTCGCGCTGGTCGGCGGGTCGCCGGCGGCCACGCCGGCCGGCGTTGACGACGCTCCCGCAGGAAGCGTGTTGCCCGTCATCGGGCCGGCGACCGACTGGGTGCGTGAGCGGCGGCGCCGCTTCCCCGAGGCCCTCGTTGTCGTGCTCGATTACGCCGCAGCGACGAGTGTCCTGCTCGAACGCGATGGCGAGTGGCTGCGTGCCTACCGGAGCCATGACCGAGTGGCCGATTGGCTTGCCGATCCCGGTCGGTGCGACATCACGATCGACCTGCCGACCGAGCAACTCGCGGCGATCGGATCACCGATCATCGAGACGCAGGCAGCGTTCCTGCGTCGGCACGGCATCGACGCGCTCGTCGAGGAAGGTCGTCGTGCATGGGAGGCATCGGCCCACGTCGGTGACCTCGCTGCGCTCCGGGCACGGAGCCGGCTCACCGAAGCGGGTGCCCTGCTCGATCCTGCTGGAATGGGCTCGTTTCTCGTCGTCAGCTGGCCGAGCCAGACACCGCCGCTCGCGGGCCGAACGGCTGCCCGCCCTACACTCTCGGGATGACGGTCACCGAGCGTGCGCCCCTCAATCGGGCACTGATCGCCGAGACAGCGCTGTCGCTGATCGACGAGCGCGGCCTCGATCAACTGAGCATGCGCAAGCTGGGCGCCGAGCTCGGGGTTGAGGCGATGTCGCTCTACAACCATGTCGCCAACAAGGATGACCTGCTCGATGCGGTCGCCGACCGCCTGTACGAGCACATCCTCGATGCCTACACCGAACCTGATGGGCCCTGGCGGGTTCGGGCCGCCGAGATGGCTCTCAGCTATGTCTCGGTCGCAGCAGTGCACCCCAATGCGTTCCCGTTGCTGGTCGGTCGTCCGCCCGTCTCTCGCGGTGAGCAACGCTTTCTCGACCGGGTCGTTGCGATCTTCGACGGGACTACCGACGACCTCCGCGTTGCCGCCCTCGCCTTCAGTGTCGTGGCGAACTGGGTGGTCGGCACGCTCGTACAGCAGGCAAGTTCGGCGAGGGAGTTGCCGGATCTCGCTCCCGACGGGGAATTCGCTCGAGTCGCGACATTCCGGCGGGAGCTCTTGGTGAACCTGAGCCGCGAAGAACGCTTCGCCGAAGGCCTCGAAACCGTGCTCGACGGGATCGAGGCCCGCTACTTCTCTGCGGAGCGGTACCCCTGAGCAATGTGTTCGAGCCACCAGGCGGGCGCATTTTCGAGCAGATTGCCGAGATTCGAATAGTCCCACCAGCGTTCGATTTTCCCGTCGGGGGCGAACACCATCACTGAGGCGAACGGATGGAGGATGCGCTCACCGGTGTGGAAGACCCACTCCTCCTCGTGCTCGGTGACGACGATGTCGCCCTCGGCGATCATCATCCCCTCGACATGGTTGTGGGCTTCGACCGGATCGAGCCCGAGTCGGAGTCGAGCGACGATCTCGTCGGGTCCGTGAGCGCCGCCGAGGGATTCACCCAACCCCTTGTCGACATAGTTGGCGGTGGGGGAGAAGAAGCTGGCCACGGCTTCCCAGTCATGGGAGTACAGCGCCTCCCAATATCGAGCGGCGATGGCCTTGTTGCGTTCCTGCACGTCTCCCATGACCCGAGCGTAGATCGGGCGGGGCGGATGGCCCAGCCGACCGCCGTTGTGGCTCAGCTCACAGGTCGGGGATCCCGAGTTCGAGGTTCGAGCCCTGGATGCCGCCGTTGACGGCCAGCACCTCGCCGGTGACATAGCTCGCAGCAGGCGAGGCAAGGAAGAGTACGGCGGCAGCGATGTCGTCGGGGTCGCCCAGACGACGCATCGGGGTGCCGTCGAGCATGGCGTCGTGAAGCTCCGGGGTCTGGAGCACGATGTCGAGCGCTGAGGTCGCGATCGCCCCCGGGCTCACGGCGTTGACCCGAACCTTCGGTGAGAGATCCTGCGCGAGTTCGCGGGTGAGATGGATCAGGGCCGCTTTGGCGGTGCCGTAGGCGCTCATCCCTCGGATCGCGAACTGGCCGGCGCTCGACGCAATGTTCACCACAGATGCACCGTCGGATTCGAGCAGATGGGGCACGGCCAGTTGGGTCAGATTGAAGGCGCTGGTGACGTTGAAACGCATCGCAGTGTCGAACGATCGCTCGCTCGTGTCGAGGAAGGCCGAGGGCAGTGCGCCACCGACGTTGTTGACGACGATGTCGAGCCGCCCGAACTCGGCGATGGCGGTGTCGACGAGGGACTGCATGCCGTCGCGGGTCGAGAGGTCGCCGGCGACCGTCGCCGCTCGGCGTCCGTGCGCCTCGACCGCCGCTGCGGTATCGGCGAGTTGGTCGGCGGAACGGGCACCGGCGACGACATCGGCACCGGCCTCGGCCAGACCAGCTGCCACGGCGGCGCCGATTCCTCGACCGGCGCCGGTGACGATGGCAACCCGATCATCGAGACGAAAGCGGTCGAGCATCATGGGCTGAACCGTAGACTTTGCGAGCGATGTCTGCGACCGAGCTGGCGCCAGCCGAACGACTCAACGAGATTCTGATGGCCGACGACGTTTCCGCCTCCCTGTGGGCAGCGATCGACAGCGGCCGTATCGACACGCTCGTACCCGAGTTGCCGGCGCTGCGGATGGAGCAGGATCCGATCCATCGTCACAAGGACGTCCTGTCCCATACGGTCGCAGTCGTCGCCAAGACCCCGCCCGACCTCGTCGTTCGCCTGGCGGCGTTGTTCCACGACATCGCCAAGCCCAAGACCCGCAGTTTCGAGCACGGTGGCGTGACCTTTCGTCATCACGAGGTCGTCGGTGGTCGGATGACCAGCAAGCGCATGGCTGCGCTCGGCTACGACGAGTCGGTGATCGATCAGGTTGCCGAACTGGTTCGCCTGAGCGGGCGGTTCAAGGGCTACGCCGACGGCTGGTCCGACGCCGCCGTGCGGCGCTACGCCCGTGATGCCGGCCCGCTGCTCGGCCGCCTGAATGCGCTCGTGCGTTCCGACTGCACGACCCGAAACCGGGCGAAGGCCGAGGCGCTGCAGGAATCGATCGACGACCTTGAGCGCCGGATCGCCGAGCTTGCGGAAGAGGATCGCCGGAATGCGGAGCGGCCCCAGATCGACGGCGATGCCGTGATGGCTCACCTCGGCATCGGTCCGGGCCGGGAGATCGGTCAGATCATGCGTTGGCTACTCGAGCTCAGGCGCAGCGAGGGTGAGCTTCCCGAGGCCGAACTGTTCGCTCGTCTCGAGGCGTACCACGCTGATCTCGTCGGCTGAGCCGATCCGCTGGCCGATAGCCTGACCACCATGCACGTAGGAATCGTTGGTGCCACCGGCCAGGTCGGCGGTGTGATGCGGGCGCTCTTGGCGGAGCGCTCCTTCCCCGTGACCTCGCTTCGACTGTTCGCCTCCGCCCGTTCGGCGGGCAAGACCATCGAATGGAATGGTCAGGACATCACGGTGGAAGACGCAGAGACGGCCGACTACAGCGGCCTCAACATCGCTCTCTTCTCCGCCGGCGGTTCCACGTCGAAAGAACTCGCCCCGAGGGTCGCGGCTGCCGGTGCGATCGTGATCGACAACTCCAGTGCCTGGCGCATGGACGACGACGTCCCGTTGGTCGTGCCCGAGGTGAACGCTGCCGACCTCCACTCGATCCCCAAGGGCATCGTCGCCAACCCCAACTGCACCACGATGGTCGCCATGCCGGTTATGAAGCCGCTCGCCGACGAGGCCGGACTCGAGGCGATGATCATCTCGACCTACCAGGCCGTATCGGGTGCCGGGCTCTCCGGTGTCCGCGAGCTTGATGAGCAGGCCCAGAAGGTCGGCGCCGATGGTCCGGAGCTCACCTACGACGGGCGGGCGGTGTCGATCGACGAGGGCCCGAACTTCGTGAAGCCGATCGCGTTCAACGTGCTCCCGTTCGCCGGTGCGCTGGTCGACGATGGCCTCGATGAGACCAACGAGGAGCAGAAGCTTCGCTTCGAAAGCCGCAAGATCATGGGTCTGCCCGACCTCAAGGTCTCGGGCACCTGTGTGCGCGTGCCGGTCTACACCGGTCACTCGCTGGCGATCAACGCCCGGTTCTCCTCGGCGATCACCCCCGACCGCGCACGCGAACTCCTCGCCGATGCCGATGGTGTCGTGCTGATGGACGTCCCGACGCCGCTCGACTCGGCCGGTGTCGATGCGACCTATGTCGGCCGGATCCGGGTCGACGACACGGCGGAGCATGGGCTCAGCCTGTTCCTGTCGGGCGACAATCTCCGCAAGGGTGCGGCCCTCAACACGATCCAGATCGCCGAAAGCCTCATCGAGCAAGGCATCGTCAGCGCCAGCTGATTCGAGCGGCGAGGTCGCACATGCCGACTCCTGGCGCAATCGAACCGTTCACATCCTCCAACGTCGCTCAGGGCGGGTTCTCGACGTAGCGCTGCATGGCGTCGTCGAGGTCGATGTCCATTTGGTTGGCGAGTGATGCGAGCCAGGCGAGCACGTCGCCGAACTCGTGCACTTGTTGCTCGCGAGTTCCCTTGCGCACGGCCTGGGCGAGTTCGCCCAACTCCTCGGCGAGCCAGGCCACCGTCGACGGCACACCGCGGGCGCGGTCGGCCTCGCCGTAGAGTTCGTCCATTAACCGCTGCACCTCGGCCAGTTCCATGGCCTCGATGCTAGGCGGTCAGTCGGCTTCGGCGGCCCGTGCGGCCTCGACGGCGGGATGGTCGCCGAGCGCCCAGCCCATCGTGCGAAGCAAGGCAGTGGCGGCGGGCCGGATGGCCAACGTCTCGGCGCCGGGGGCGACCGGCAGCAGGAGCATCCGGCGAGCGAAGCGGGGCAGCATCGCTGTGGCCGCACCGAACAAGATGCCGTAGGGCGGTCGGGCGGCAAGGGGAAGCGGCGGTACGACGAGGAACCGGACGGTCTCTCGCGTGTCCCGGGTGGCTTGCAGTTCGGGCCGGTAGGAGATCAGCCGCTCACGGAGTTCGGCCTGGTTCTGTGGGGGGTCGATCACGCCGAGCGCTGCGCCGATCTCGCCGATCTCGGCGACATAGGTGTCGGCGACTCCTTCTGGAAGCGGTGTTGCGCCGTAGCGCTGTCGGGCTCGAAGGAAACTGTCGGCCTCGGTGCAGTGGACCCACATGAGCAGGTGGGGATCGAGGGCGGAGTACTCGCGACCGTCGCGAGTGGTGCCGTTGACCCGGGCGTGGATCGCTTTGACCTGGGCGATGATCTGGTCGGATTCCTCGACCGTGCCGAAGGTCGTGGTGCCGACGAAAGCGCCCGTGCGATGGAGCCGGCCGAGTGGATCGGTCTTGTAGGTCGAGTGCTGGACGACTCCGGCAAGGGCGAGGGGGTGCAGCGTCTGCAGCAGCAAGGCCCGCAGCCCACCGACGAGCATGGCGACGTCGGTGTGCACGGCCCACATCGCCGAGTCGGGGGCGAAGCGGCGTTCGGCGGCGGGATCCCACTCGTGCACCTGGTCGGGTGTGCCGGCGAGCATCTCGCGAATGCCGCGACCAAGACGGTCGCGGACGGCTTCGAGCGGGGGGCGGGGGGCGCTCGCCATGACCGAAGGCTACGGGACTGCGCTCCGCTCTGCCGAGCCGCCCGATCTTTTGCTCAGAAGAGCGAGCCGTGGTCGACTCTGCGGCATGGATATTCGTGAAGCGCTGTACACCACCCGAGCGATGCGGCGGGTCAAGCCCGACCCGATCCCCGAGGACGTGCAGATGCGGATCCTCGATGCTGCCATCCGGGCTCCCAGCGGCGGGAACAATCAGAACTGGCGCTTCATGTTGGTCGATGACCCGGCCAAACGGGAGCAGTTGGGTGAGCTCTACAGGGTGTGCATCGATCTGCTCTGGGCGACCATCTACAAGGACAAGATGGACGACGCGGAGTCGGATTCCACCGATCCTGAGACCGTCCAGATGCGCAAGATCATCAAGTCGGTGGGTTGGGCGCAGGACAATTTTGCGTCGTATCCGCTGCTGTTGTTCGCATTCGACCGCAACGACTCCAGCGGTGGTTCGATCTTCCCGGCGATCTGGTCGGCGATGCTCGCGGCCCGCGCCGAGGATGTCGGCTCGTCGCTCACGAGCGTGCTGGCGTTCAAGAACAGCGAGACCTTCGAGATCCTCGGTGTGCCCGAGGACAAGGGGTGGAAGATGGCCGCCTGTATCCCGATGGGGTATCCGACCGGCACGTGGGGGGTGGCGAAGCGTGATCCCGTTCACGAGGTGGCGTATCGCAATACGTGGGGCGAGGACATCGGCTTCGTGATCGACGAGCCGCTCTGGCCGTCAGAGAGCTGACCTCGGGGCGGACGCCTTGGTTTCACGATCAGCGGGCGGCACCCGAGATGGCGCGCAGGACACGGCGACCGGGGCAGACTGTGCCGCGATGACCGAGCCGCGCCGCTACGCGTTGGGTGTCGACACCGGGGGGACGTACACCGATGCCGTCGTGTACGACGAGCGCGCACGGGAGATCATCGCCAAGGCCAAGTCGCCCACTACGCACGACGAACTCGCAATCGGGATCGGTCGGGCGATCGATGCGGCCGTGTCCGACGCCGCGGTCGATCCGTCGGCGATCGAGATGGTGGCGCTGTCCACCACGCTCGCGACCAACGCCCTGGTCGAGGGCACGGGCCGTCCGGCGTGCCTCGTCACGATCGGGTTCGACGAGGACGCCCTCGATCGCGGTGGTCTGCGAGAAGCGATCGGTGACGACGCCGTCATCGTCGTCGGTGGCGGTCACAACAGCCACGGTGATCCGGTCGAGCCGCTCGACCTCGACGAACTTGCCGCTCGCGTCGACGAGGTCGCCGATCAGGTTGATGGCTTCGCCGTCACCGCCCAGTTCGCCACGCGTAACGCCGAGCACGAGCTCGCTGCCCGCGAATTCATCCGCGAGCGCACCGGAAAGCCGGTCACCTGTAGCCATGTGCTGTCAGCCAGCCTCGGTGGCCCGAAGCGGGGCGTTACCGCCCTGCTCAACGCCCGTCTCATCGCCATGATCGATGAGCTCGTCGCCACCACCGGCGGGAGTCTCGCGGAACGGGGGATCGACGCCCCGATGATGATTGTGCGCGGCAACGGCTCGCTTGTGTCGGTCGACTTCGTGAAGGAGCGTCCGGTCGAGACGATCCTGTCGGGTCCGGCGGCCAGCCTCGTCGGTGCGGCCCATCTCGCCGACGCCGACGATGCCGTGATCGCCGACATCGGTGGCACCACCACCGACATCGCGGTCGTGCGCGATGGCGTCCCGCCGTTCGGGGCCGACGGTGCCACCGTCGGTGGCCACCGCACGATGGTCGAGGCGGTGCTGATGCACACGCACGGCCTCGGCGGCGACAGCGAGATTCGACTCGCCGACCGTGCCGTCGGTGCCCAGCTTGATGTCGGTCCTCGTCGGGTCGTGCCGCTCAGCCTGATGGGGGAGCAGCATGGCGACCTCCTCCGCAACGAACTCCGAGCGCGCCTCAACGACGAGATCCCTGGCGCTTTCGACGGCATGTTTCTCCAGCGCACGGCACGGGTTGAGGGCGCCATCCTCGACCGCAACGAACAGGCGGTCGTCGATGCGGTCGACAAGCCGCTCGTCCCGGTGTCGCAGGCGGTCGCGACGAGTCTCCAGGAGCGGGCGATGCGACGCCTCGTGAGTCGGGCGATTCTGCGACTCGCCGCCTTCACCCCCACCGATGCCAGCCATGTGCTCGGCGACCAGACCACCCACGATCCCGAGATCGCCCGGTTAGGCGCGGCTGTGTTTGCGCGCCGTCGAGATCGATACGGCAACGACATCGCCGAGACGCCCGAGGAGATCAGCGACGCCGTCGTCGCTGCCCTCGTGCGCCGATCGGCCGAGGCGTTGCTCGCAGCTGCGCTCGACCGCGACGGCCTTGATGACGCCCTCGCCCAGTCTGCGCTCGTCGCGGCTGCGCTCGATCGCACGTCTCGCTCTGCCCGAATCGACATCGGTCTTGGCGCCAAGCTCGTCGGGCTCGGTGCCCCGGCGACCACCTACTACCCGGCGATCGGCGAGCTACTCGGCACCGAGGTCGAGGTTCCTGCCGACGCCGATGTCGCCAATGCCATCGGCGCCGTGGTTGGCAAGGTCCGCGTGCGCGCCGAAGTCCCGGTCACCGCACCGCGGCGAGGCGTCTATCGGATCCACGCCGGCGGTGAACCGGAGACGACGTGGGAACATCCCGAGGCGCAGGCCCGAGCCGAGGATCTGGCTCGCGCCGCCGCGGTCGCCGAGGTTCAGGCCGCCGGCGCGAAAGACTTCGAGGTGGAGGTCACCTGGACCGAGAAGGTCATCGAGGTCGACGGACGGCCGTTGTTCGTCGAGGGGATGGCCGTTGCTGTCGCAGCCGGCCGTCCCGACCTCGGCTGATCGCTTGTTTCGGCTCGCCGCCCCGACGAAGGACTGAGGCCGGCTCTAGTCTCCGGGCATGGCCCTCGAAGACGAACTCGTCAACCGCGTCACGTGGAAGATCCCCAACGCCCTCGCCCTCGTCGGTTCGGCGGCGAACGGCGAACGCAACGGCATGACCACGAGCTGGATCACGCAGCTCTCGATGGAACCGGTGTTGATCGGCGTCGGGATCGACAACTCGGCGGTCACCCATCGCCTGATCCGTGAGGGTGGCTCGTTCACGGTCAACCTCTGGGACAGCGAAGAGACCCGTCCGTTCGTGAAGTTCTCCAAGCCCGCCGTGTTCGAAGACGGGGCGCTGAACGGCCGTGCCGTGCATGACGGCGTGACCGGCGCACCGATCTTCGACGAGGCGATCGCCTGGATGGAATGTGAGGTCCGCCAGGCTCACGACCTCGGTACCCACACCCTGTTCATCGGTGAACTGGTCGACGCCGCGATCCTCGACGACGAGAAGCGTCCCGCCGCGATGACTGATACCCGGATGAAATACGGCGGTGTGCGCCGCGGCGGCCACTGAGCCGTAGCGGCTAGATCTGGCCGAAGCTCGGGTCGCCTTTGCGGTTGCCGCGCGGCGGTGTGCGGGCCCAGACGAGGTAGTCGTCGATGAACACGCCGAGGGTCCCGCCAGGTCGAGGTGAGCCGACGACATTGCCGAAGCCTTCCTCGCCGAGCCGGATCTGCTCTTCGTCGCTGATGGCGGTGACACAGATCGGCACCGAGCCGATGCCGGCGCGATCGGCATAAATCGCGAGCAGCGGCTCGTCGAGGTCGTGACGGATCCGAGGGTCGGGTCCGGCGAGACCGGCGAACATCGCCACACCGCCGGTGAGCCCGGCGATGACGGCCACGATGGTGCGGGGCCCGCCGAGCAGCACGAGGGTGGCGGCGATTGCNGCGCCGGCAATGACGACGATGAGTGCCCGCTCGAGACGAGAACCAGCCGGCGGCGGTGTTCCGGTGGCNGCGCCNACGAAGGTCCGGTANGGCCGGACGCCGATGGCGAACTCCTCGCTCACCCCCTCGGTGAGCACCTTCGCCTGGAACGCCCGTTGGCGGTCCTCCCACGTCAGGTCCATGCGACGAAGGCTATTGGGGTGCCCGCTGATGGGCCGACTCGTGCCAGACTTCGACCCATGTCGTTGACCACCTACCGGATCACCCGCGACGGCGCCCCTCGGCTGCTGTTTCTTCTGCACGGCTACTCCGCCGAGCAGCACCACCTGGCGTCCTATGTGCCGCTCGTCGACCCCGACGAACGCTTTAGTGCGATCGCCCCGCGGGGCCCGGTGCCGCTGCCCAACGGCGACACCGATGGCGCCTCGTGGTGGTCGATCGACACGGAGACGACGCAGCGCGACCTCGGCCAGTTCCAGGCCTCGGTCGACGCGTTGGAGGCCCTGATCGCCGACGAGGCTGCTGCTGCGAAGGTTCCGCTCGAGCGGTGCTACGTCGGCGGTTTCTCCCAGGGTGGGTATCTGGCGCTCACGCTCGTGGGCAAGGCCGACGCTCCCCGGTACGGCGGGGTCTGGGCGATCTGTTGTGGATTGCCCGAGTTCGCCGCCGTGCCCGTCGATCTCTCGAGCGGCGACGGTCGGCCCGCTCTGGTTCAGTGGGGCACCCGTGATCCGATCGTCGCAACCGACCAGGCCGAGGCGGTCGCAGCTTCCCTCGAGGCCGGCGGATGGAAGACGCGGGCACACGCCTACGACATGGCCCACAGCCAGACGATCGAGATGATGGTCGACGCCCGAGCCTGGCTCGCATCGATCGACTGATTGACGACGACAACTGCTAGCTGCGTGTGAGCGTGATCACCACAGCCGCACGTCCTGCCGCTTGAGTTCGGTCTGCACTGCGGCGATGTCGATCTCGGCGACGTCGCGTCCGGTCTTCACGGCGACGGCAGCGGCCACACCGGCGCCCTGGCCGGCGACGGTGCAGCACATCATGTTGCGGACGGCAGCGTGGCTGGTCTGGTCGCCGCCGATCGATCGGCCGGTCACGAGGAGGTTACGAACCCCGTCGCTCGGGACCATGGCGTTGTACGGCACCTGGAAGTACCGGCCGGTGGTCGGCAGGATCAGGATCCCGTAGCCGTCGATGAACTCCGGAAAGATGCCGATCGAGTCGTCGAAGCGGCCCTGCTCGCGGACGTCGGTGGCAGTGAGTTCGTAGCGCGACACGAGCTTGCGGGTGTCGCGGATGCCGATGGTCATGCCGTAGTTGCGGAGCTTCGCGTTCTCGCAGCCGGGGGTGTACCGGCGCAGGGCGTCGATCGCCATGAGCGCCTGACGGCGTCCCTCGATCTCGCCCTTCGTGAGGGACCACACATCGGTGCCGTCGATCTCAGGCATATGGACGAGGTTCAGATAGGTGAGGTCGCCCTGGTCGGAGATGGCGCCCCATGTGCCGCCGAGCGTCTTGAGATCGGCGGGGATGTGGCCGGCGTCCTTGGCCCGGTCGAAGGGCTTCGACAGCCACGGGGAGAACATGTCGTCCTCTTTGCCGGTGGTCTCGACCGTCCACTCGTCGGCGCCCGCCCAGGAGAGGTAGGTCTGCGGATCGTCCTTCACGCCTTGGATGAAGGCCGCCTTGTCGACACCTGTCATGTGGAACATCACCGACGCGGCCTGCATCTCTTCGAGCGGCGTCTTCCGGGTCGAGGTGCCGACTCGGTGGGCGATGTCGGCGTCGCCGGTGGCGTCGATCACCACCCGACCGAGCACTGCGTGACGCCCGGACTTCGACTCAACGATCACGCCGATGATCGCGTCGTCCTCGACGATCGGGGCGACGACCATGGCGTGCAGCAGAGGCTGGATCCCCGCTTCGGCGACCATGTCGTCGGCGACGTTCTTGAACCCCTCGGCGTCGAGCGCGTGGCTGTCGCTCTGGGGTTCGGGCTGGGCTGCGCCGGCCGCCTTCGCTCGCTCCTCGAACTCGATGCCGATGCCTTCGGAATCCTGGGTCTGTTCGTGGCGATACCAGGCGAAGCCTTCGACCCCGACCTGGGTGATGTTGCCGCCGAAGCAGCCGTTGCGTTCGAGGAGAAGCACCGACACCCCGGCGCGGGCGGCACCGATTGCAGCGGCGAGGCCACCCGGTCCGGAGCCGACCACGAGGACGTCGGCGCGTGCGAGCACCTCCAGGGTGCGGGCGGGTTCGGTGATCACACCATCGATGGGCGAAGCGGTCATGTGCGNTCNAGCGTACCGAGGTCGTGGCCGGCGNTCGATGGTGTCTCGTCGGGCCAGTTGGTGCGCCACACCTCGGCCGAGAGTGCGCCGACCGGCATCGGTTTGGTGGTGTAGCCGGCTCGGCGGGGGAGCAGAGGTTCGACGACGACATCGTGGTTTGGCACGACGAAGAACGGGAAGGAGTAGCGCTCGTACCCGCTGCGGTTCACGACCCGATGCGGCGTGGCGACGTATTCGCCTCCCGACCACAGTTCGAGCATCTCGCCGACGTTCACGACGAGCGCGTCGGATGGTGCATCGGGGGTGATCCACTCGCCGTCGCGGGACCGCACTTCGAGACCGGGTACGTCACCGGGGTGCAGCAGGGTGATGACGTTCGTGTCCTTGTGGGGGTGAATCCCCATTGCGTCGCTCGCAGGCGGTTGGGCCGGGTAGTGCAGCAAGGTCATGTTGGTGAGCGGGGCGGTGTGCCAGCGTGCGAACACGTCGGGGTCGACGCCGAGCCCGTCGGCGTACGCCGCCATGATCGGAGCGGCCGCCCGGTCGCANGNAGCCCAGTACTCGTGNATCACGGCCTGNAACTCCGGGAGGTCAGCCGGCCANCGGTTCGGCCCGTAGAGATCGCAGGCANCCATGACGGGGTGATCGGGAGGGCACTCCCAGTGGAGCTTGTAGCCCTCGTACCGGTCGCCCTGGTCGCCGTTGGCCTCGATGCGATTCGGCGTAAAGAAGCCCAGCGGGATGAATCCACGGTAGTTGCGGGGCTCGATCATGAGCTCTTGCTTTTGTTCGTCGGGGAACGCAAACAGGGTCCGCAGCATGCTGCGGACCCTGTCGAAAAGCGTCTCCGGAATGCCGTGTCCGACGACGGACACGAAGCCGATGTCCCGGCTCGCCCGACGCAGTTCGGCGGCGAAGTTGCCGGCCGTGGCGTCGAGGACCGGGATCACGGGGTCAGAGGGCCTGTTTGTGCACGACTCGGGTTTTGCCGACGCGGTCGTAGACGCTGCGATTCTCGGCATCGCTGTTGATCAGGAAAATTGATCCGATCCCGGCACCGAGCATGATCAGCCAGCCGATCAGCGGAAGGTTGCCGAGCAGGTCCGGGATACTGCGCATGAACGCGCCACGCCAGCCAACCGGGGTCGTGCCGTCCTCCTCGGTGATGCGGAGGCCGAGCGCGAGCTTGCCGGGGGTGGCGCCGAACTCGACGACCAGCCAGAGATACACGACATAGATCAGCACGCCGATCAGGATGCCCCCGCTGGTGCCCGCGGAGAGGGCGAAGGCGATGACGAGCCACACGGCGAAGACGATGATGCCGTCAAGGACGGCTGCGCCGAGTCGCACGCCGAGCGTGGCGAACGGCTGGTCGGGTGCGGTTGCAGCACCGGGTGGAGGCGGCGGGGTCGCGCTCGGTGGGGCGGGGATGGGATCGCCGACCCACTGCTCGCCGTCCCAATACCGGACGGTGTTCGGCGGATCGCCTTCGGCGGGGTAGTGGCCGGGGGGTTGACTCATGCCGAGTCCTCTCGAGGAAGTGGTGTGTTCAGGTCAAAAGTAGTGCACCTACAGTGGGGCCGTGGCCTCTGACGACTTCTCCCCGGTAACCGACGACCTTGTCGCCCGAAATCGCGCCACGTCGGCGTCGGTCCGCTCCGGTCTGCCTGCGGCGCCGGCGCTCAAGGTCGCGGTCGTTGCCTGCATGGACGCGCGGATGGACATCCACGCGATCTTGGGGCTCGACACCGGCGACGGCCACATCATCCGCAATGCGGGCGGGATCATCACCGACGACGTCATTCGCTCGTTGTGTCTTTCCCAGCGTGCGCTCGGTACCCGCGAGATCATCCTGCTCCACCACACGAAGTGCGGCGTGTGCGGCGTGATCGAAGAGGAGTTTCGAGCCGAACTCGAAGCCGAGTACGGCGTCGTCCCGGAGTGGTCCGCCGGCGGTTTCAGCGACCCGTACGACGACGTGCGCCGTTCGATCGAACTCCTCAGGGACTCGCCCTTCGTTCCGCACACCGACCATGTGCGGGGCTTCGTTTACGACGTCGACACCGGCCTGATCGACCCGGTCGACTGATCTCAGATTCCGTCGAGCAGCGCGTCGACGGCGTTTGCAACCGCGTCGGCGACCAGCGTCAGTGACGCCGCGCTCGTCACCTGCGCCGTCGTGTCCTCTGGCGTGTGGAACGCAATGCCGCTGCCGGTGAAGGACAGCATCGGCACGTCGAGGTCACAGAACACCTCCGACTCGCCGAGCCATGACTCGGTCTCCGGGCGGAAGATGAACGCTGCCGGTTCGAGTGCTGCACGGATTCGCTCGGCGGTTTCGCCGCTGGCATCGGTCATGGCGAGTCGGGTTGGGATCAGGTGTCGGCTGCCGTCATCGGCCGGTTCGTCGACGGCGATCGACGCACCGACATGGATCACGGCCACCGGTGGTTCGCCGTGCTCGGCACGCCGGGCGCCGACCCACTGGCGCACCCCGAGATAGTCGAGTTCGTGCCCGCCGGTTGCGAGAACGAGAAGTGGCCGGTCGGCGAACCGCTCGAGGAGGTCGAGGAGCACGGCGACCCCGGTGCCCCGCTCACCGGCGCAGCCGAACCAGCCGGTGAGTGGTGTCGTGATCAGCAACTGTGGGCCTTCGAGGCCATTGCAGGCCTCAAGGTTGGTCGTGAGCGCCGGCTCGATCCGCGCATCGAGGCGGAGCCGAACCGTCTCAGCGGCGTTGAGCCGCGCGTGGTCGCGGCCGGCGACGAGCACGGTCGGACGCCCATCGTGGGGCCGGGCCTCGCGGTTGACCGCCACGAGCGAACCGTCGGGATGCTCGGTGGCGATCACCAGCGCAGCGGTGGCGGCGGCGTCTGTCGTGTGGTCAAGGTCGTGATCGCGGCCTCCGGCGTGGGCGTCGGCCAACACGACCTCGACATCCGTGGTGTCGATCGAGCCGGTCCACTCGTAGAAGAACGGAAGGTGGTCGACCTCGACCCCGTCGGCGGTCAGGGTCGAGTCGGTGACATAGCGGTCGAACGGCGCATCGAGCCGGGTCGTGCTCAGTCCGAGCGCCGCGAAGCGGCCCTCCATCCAGTCGACGACGGCCCGGTCGACGTCCGTCCCGGCTCGATGGATGCCGAACCCCTCATAGATTTCGACGATGCGTCGGAGTTCCTCCCCCTGCATCGGCTCATCATGAACGGGCTTGGCGTTCGGCGCCAGCGGGAACTGCGACGACAATCCGCCTACGATCATCGCTATGCAGTTTTCGTGTCAGCCATCCCAGTTCACCGACGAGGCCGAGGCACTCGCCATGGCCGAGGCCCGAGGTGAGCACCCGGTTGCGCTCGACATCGACGCCGTGGAAAACGAGTTCCATTGGCATGACTTCCAGTCGACGACCTACATCGTCAGCGGCGAGCTCACGATCGATGTCCGTGACACCGGCGAGCGGTTCGTGTGCGGCCCGGGCACGGTCATCTCGGCCGAGACACCGCACATCGTCCACCGGGAGACGAGCGACGGTTACCGCGCCGTCTTCGGTTTCGATCGCAACCCGCGTGAGCTGACGATGCCGATCGACAAGCCGGCTGATACCCACCCATCGCTCAGCGCCTGATCACCCGCCGTCAGGCGCGACTCGTCCGGCGTCGTCCTCAGAGCTTCGGGGTGAGGTGATGGTACGGACGCGCAGCTTCCATCGCTGCGGCCACCTCGAGGAGTTCACGATCGGCGCCCGGACGGCCGACGAGTTGGAGGCCGGCGGGTAGACCGTCGTGGAACCCGGCGGGGATCGAGATTGCGGGGCACTCGGTGGCGGTGATCACGCAGCACGACATCATCCAACCGAGGTAGTCCGGCATCGCCTGACCGGCGACCTCGGTGGGGAACTCCTGGTCGGCAGGGAAGGGCAGCACCTGTGTGGTCGGCAGCGCCAGCACGTCGACCCGATCGAAGAGTTCGACCACCGTTTCGCGGAGTCCGACGCGAAGCCGTTCCATCTCCATGATGTCGTCGACGGTGAGTGCGAGGCCGTACGCCATGTTCTCGCGGATCGTGTCCTTGAGTTCGTGGTGGCGATCGGCGGGGATGTCGGCGGCGAGCTGGCGAAAGCCGAGGCCCCTCACGACCCGGAAGATCTGTTCGGCGCCGGGAAGCGCGGCACCCATTTGGATGAGTTCGCCACCAGCGTCGGTCACGACGTCGGCGGCCGCCCGGGCGAGCGCCATCGGGGCGTCATCGCAGGCGAAGGCGCCGTCGACGTCACCGATCCAGCCGACCGTCGCCGACATGGTCGTGGGCAGCGGCGAGGTGAAGCTGCTCGGATCGTCGGTGAGTGCAAGCGGATCGCGTCGATCCGGACCGGCGAGCGCGGAAAGGACGAGCGCAACATCCCCGACCGTGCGGCCCATGGGCCCCTGGACCGACAGTCGGGCAAGGCGGTGGGTCGTCGGCTCGGTCAATGGCACTCGGCCGATGCTCGGGCGCAGCCCGACGACGTTGTTGAAGGCGGCGGGGTTCCGGAGCGAACCTCCGAGGTCGCTGCCGTCGGCGATCGGCACCATGCGAGCAGCGAGCGCCACGGCGGCGCCCCCACTGCTCCCACCGGCACTGCGGCCGAGATCCCAGGGATTGCGGGTGAGTCCGTGGACGGGATTGAACGTGTGGCTCCCGGTTCCGAACTCCGGCGTATTGGTCTTCCCGATGATCACCGCGCCGGCGGCTTGGAGGCGGGACGCAACGAGGCCGGAGGCGCGTGCTGGCCGAGTCGAGGTCACGGTCGAGCCCGACGAGGTTGGGAGACCGGCGACATCTTCGAGGTCCTTCACCGCCACGGGCAGGCCGTGCAACGGCCCCGCCGGCTGGGACAGGGCGTCGAGTTGAGCGGCGTCGGCGAGGATCGCCTCGCGTGCCCGCCGCACCGGGATCGCATTGACGGCGCCGTCGACCTCATCGATCCGATCGAGGTGCGCCTCGACGACATCGACCGAACTGATCTCGCGTCGCCGGAGTCGTTCGGCGAGTTCGGTGGCGGTGGCGGCGACCAGCGGATCCAGCATCTGCCGAGTATGGCAGTGTCGATCGTGGCCCGAAAACGGTCGGATCCCCGCCGTGAGGACGGGGATCCGGATCAGCGTGAGATGGTCGGGCAGGCGGGATTTGAACCCACGACCTCCTCGTCCCGAACGAGGCGCGCTACCAACCTGCGCCACTGCCCGTGGTGCGACTGGGAAGGGTATCGCCTCAGGCCGATGACGGCTCCTGGGTAACCAACGATTCGACGGCGCGCAGGATCTGGAAGGCGTTGAGCGGCTTCACGAGGTGGGTGTCGGCTCGGGCTTCGTTGGCCAGGAACGTGTCGACCTCTCGGTCGAGGAGGAGGGCGACCGGCCGAGGCTCGATATCGCCCATCTCCTCACGTTGCCGCACCGCGAGGCATGCGGCAATGCCGCCCATGTTGCCGATCTGGAGATCGAGCAGCACCAGGCCCGGATCGACCTGCATGATGGCCGGCACGACGTCGACGCCCGCCCGCACACGGTGCAGGAGATGGGCTCCAGCGACCGCAGCCTCGACCTCGTCGGCGAGGGCGTCGGAATCGGTGGCGAGAAGGATGTCCGTCACGCCCCGGATGGTACACGGCGGCCCCCGTCGGCCCACGTTCTGGGGGATGCAGAGGGGCGCGTGTCCCGTTCGTCGGAACGGGGTTACCATGCGGCCGTGCTTGAGATCCGTGTAGATCGTCCCGAGGGTGCCGATTACGCCCAGCTCAGCCCTGAGGGCGAGCTCGATGCGTACTCGGTCGCAGCCTTCCGTGAGGCTTTCGCCGAGCTCGGCGAGGAGGCCCGCCTGATCGTCAACCTCGGCGGGGTGCAGTTCATGGATTCCGCCGGTCTTGGTGCGCTCATCGGCGGTATCCGAAAGGTGCGGGAGAACGACGGTGTCATCGCCGTGTTCTGCGACCGGGCCAACATCACCCGTCTCCTGCACACCACCGGTTTCGATCGCATCGTGCCGGTCTGTGAGGATCTCCCGTCGGCGGTCGCCTCCCTCGACGAACCCCAGAGCTGATCCACCCCGGGGCAGGCCGGCGCCGAGCGACCGATCAAGATGTCAGCTGGTCGCTGAGGGCGCGTCGGCCGTGAGCAGGTCGGCGATGCGACGCAGACCATCGAGGTCGTGCACGTCGTCGTCCAACATCGGCACGCGTACCAGCACGGCGTTGGGCGCGCTCTGGCTCAGGTCGGCGACACGGGCTTCATCGTCGGCTGCGGCAGCGGCGAGGTCGGCGAGGGCGGTCGCCGCACCGGCGCCAGGTGAGCCAGCGAGCCCGGCCTTGATCATCGCCGCCCGTTCCGTGCCGACTCCTGTGGCAGGCAGCATGCGGTTGACCACCACGCCCGAGGCGTCGAGGTCGGCGGCTCGGATCCGGTCGAGGAAATAGCGGGCCTCGTCGAGGGTGTCGCTGCGGGGTGAGGCGACGAGCACAAACGAGGTTCGGTCGTCGCCGAGGAGCTCGAGGGTCGATTGGGCCCGGTCGCGAAAGCCGTCTTCCATTCCCTGGAACGCCTGGAAGAACGCGACGGCTTCGTCGACGACAGCGGCGCCCACCACTCGGGCGAGTTGGCGCAGCACGCCTTGCGCGGCCCGGTTGGCGACGCCGATCAGCCCCTTGTTGGAGGCGGTGACGACCTTGTAGATCGGATTGTCGAGCAGCCGGGTGAGGAGCTTCGGCGCCTCGAGGAACGCCAGGGCGTCGCGAGTGGGGGGCGTGTCGACGACGATGAGATCCCACTCCCCGCTGCTGGAGAGCTCCGAGAGCTTTTCGACCGCCATGTAGTCCTGGGTGCCCGAGAGGGTGCCGCTGACGTTCTTGTAGAAGCGGTTGCCGAGGATGCGATCGGCCTGCGCGTCGTCGTGGGCGTGCCGGCGGACGACCTCGCCGAACGTCGACTCGGTGTCGAGCATGAGCGCCGCAAGGGTGCCGTCCCACGGCCCGTCGATCACGGTGGGGGTGTTCGACAGTTCGCCGATGCCGAGCGAGTCGGCGAGACGTTTTGCCGGGTCGATCGTCACCACACAGGCGCGGCGCCCGGCGGTCGCGGCGGCGAGGGCGGTGGCGGCCGACGTCGTGGTCTTGCCGACGCCACCCGTGCCGCAACAGATCACGACCTGGCTCTCGGCGAGAAGCTCGGCGAAGCCTGTCACTCGTCGCCCTCCTCGGGGAGTGCTTCGATGGCGGCGATGAGCACGGTGGCGAGTTCGGCGATCTCGCCGGGCCCGATCGACGAACCGAAGCGATGTGGGAGGCGGATCTGATCGAGCGGGAGCACGGCACCGAGCCGATCGAGCTGTTCGCGTTGGAGACGGAGTCGACCAGCGCGGAAACCGGCGGCGGTGGTGAGGGCGGTGCGCTCGTTGTCGGTGAGATCGAGGCCCGACTCGGCCGCAAGGGTGGCGAGATCACGGTCGAGGTCATCGAGGTCGGGCAGCACGCTGTTGACCACAGCGGGGCCGAGATGCACGCCGAGGTCCTCTTCGATGGCGAAGCTCGTCTCGATCATTTCGTTGACCGGCGTCTCCTCGGGGGTGGTCACCAGCATCACCGTGCAGCGGGCCGGGTCGCCGATCATCTTCAGGACCTCGACGGCTTGGCGGTGCAGCACACCCGTCTTCGCAGCGTCCCGGACGCCGGCAGGGGACCGAAGGAAGCCGACGGCGTGCCCGGCGGCGGGAGCATCGATCACGATGAGGTCATAGGCGCCAGCTTCTTCGAAGGCCTTGATGCGGCCGAGGATCAGGAGATCCTTGATGCCCGGCGTGGCCGTGGCCACCACCTCGAGCAGGCCGGTTGTGGCCATCCGGCCCACCAGTCGCTTGAACCCGTGGGTCTCGAGCCACTCCATGAGGGCGGCGTCAGGGGTGATCGACTTCAGGGTGATCGAGCCGTGACGAACACCATCGATCTCCGTCTCCTCGAAGACGGTCGATTCCTCGTAGCCTTTGGGCTCAGCACCGAACAACGATGCTGCGCCGGAACGGCCCGCCACCTCCACGAGGAGGACGGACTGGCCGGCTCGAGACGCAGCGGTGGCCACTGCTGCCGCCGTGACCGTCTTCCCGACGCCCCCCTTGCCCGCAACGATCAGGACATTCGACGATGAGAAGAAATGGCCGGGATGCATTTCCCTCCTCGCCGCTGCCTTCCTTGACCGGGAGTTCATCGGCCGACGGTGGGGGTGGTCGGCCGGCGCCGCTTCGACGCCGCGTCAGCCTATCGGTCGCCTTCGTGGCGCTCCTCGTCGGGGCACTGTCCGCCATGAGCCCCGCTCGGGCCCAGAACCAGGCGCAGGATACGACCAACGAGCCACTCGTTTTCGACGTGGTGCAAATCTCCGGGTTCGTCGATCGCATCGTGGCCGACTTCATCGAGACGTCGATTGACAACGCCGAAGCCAGCGGAAGTGGCGGCCTGATTCTTCAGGTCAACAGCACCCGGGCGGTCATCTCCGACGAGCGCGTGGTCGAACTCGCCGAGAAGATCAGCGAGGCCGAGGTGCCGATCTATGCCTGGGTCGGGCCATCCGGTGCCGATGCCCGAGGAACGGTCGCACAGTTGATCGCGGCAACCGACGAAATCGGTGTCGCCGTCGGTGCCGAGTTCGGTGATACGGGCGAACTCGTCATCCCTGAGTCGCTGCTGATGCCGGCGTTCGTCGAGGTCGCCGAGTCCCTGCGTGAGAACACCGTCGATGAGGAGACCGTCATCACCTTCGGTCTCGCCGACCGAGACTCGCCGACCCTCGCCTTCTTCGCCCTCGATCTACCCGGCTTTGCCTCCGAGATCGACACCAGCGGCGATGAAGCTGTGCGTGTGCCCGTCTCGCCGGTGCGCTTCTCGAAGCTGTCGCTCTTCGACGGTTGGATGCACACGTTCGCCAGCCCGGCGATGACCTACCTGCTGTTCCTGATCGGGGCGGCGTTGTTGATCTTCGAGTTCTACACCGCCGGTGTCGGTATCGCCGGGGTGCTCGGCGCAGGCTGCTTCGTCATCGGCTGTTATGGCCTTGATGTCCTGCCGACTCGCCCCTGGGCGCTGGCACTGCTGATCATCGCCATGCTCGGCTATGCGGTTGATGTCCAGACCGGGGTGGCCCAACTGTGGTCGGTGATCGCCACGGCGTGTCTTGTTGTGGGTTCGCTGTTCCTGTTCGATGGGTTTGCGATCTCATGGATCACCTTGCTCGCCGGCATCATCGGCATCTCGGTGTCGATGATCTCGGGCATGCCGGCCATGATCCGCACGCGGTTCGGCACACCGACGATCGGTCGCGAGTGGATGATCGGCACGATGGGCGAGGCCGCGGAGGACATCAAGCGGGAGGGTGTCGTCACGATCGACGGCGCACCCTGGAAGGCGCGTGTCAATCGCACCACGCCGATCGCTAAAGGAGATCTGGTTCGGGTCGTCGCCATCGAGGGGCTCTATCTCGAGATCGAACCCGAGGAGGGTGGCGCCCGCGACTATCGCGAGATGCGCGGCAATCGCGGCGACGATACCGACACTGACGCCAACTGATCGTCGTACACCGTTCGCGACGTTGCCTGGGGTGTTTCAGGCGCACAGGGGGCATGGAACAGCCTGAGTTGTACTGAAAGAAGTACATACGCACGTTCTGTGGCCGATAAGGGCTCGAATCTCACTTAAAACGTTTGTGGCTAACGACACAAGCTGATAAGTCGTTGTGAGACGTTGGGAGTCTTCGTCAGGAGTTGGTATGGCGCTCATCACCAGTCAGGCGGAATGGCAGCTCAAGGCAGCATGCCGCGGACCACAAGCTGCCGTCTTCTTCCCGCCCACCGCCCCGGAGCGTCGCGACGAGAAGCGATTCCGCGAAACGATCGCCAAAGGGATCTGTAAAGAGTGCTGCGTCCGCGACGAATGCCTCGACTACGCGATGAAGATTCGTGAGCCGCACGGCATCTGGGGCGGCCTCTCCGAGACCGAGCGCCGGCACCTCGCCAACGCCTGAACCGTCGTCGCTCGGCGGGCTGCTCAGCCCTGGGGCAGGCGCGGCCCGGCGATCCGGAGATCACCGCGACGACGGGTCACGCCCGTCTCGTCGAGTCGGGTGATCAACGGGATCGCGAACTTGCGCGTGGTGCCCCACGCATCGCGGGCCTCGGCGACGGTGATTCCGTCGGGTTGGTCGGCCAACAGCCGAGCCACGACCCGGGCCGCCTCGTCGATGGCGCTCGCTGCGAAGACCACACCACCTTCCTGCACAAGCGCGCCGCGGCGGACGAGTTCGCGAATCTCGGCCGGGTCGGCGTCGTCGAGCTCCGGCGGCGCAAACGGATCGGCTTCGAGCCGGGCGACCAGATCGCTGTCGGCCAAGACGTCGGTCGAGCCGGCGGCCCGGGCCCGTGCCCCATCGATGGTGATGTCGTCGAGCGCCTCGAGCACGGCTCGCTCGAACTCGTCGAGTGGAGCAATCTCGAGTCCGAGATCCCCTGCGTCCGCCACGGCCTTGCGGAGTTCGTCGACGGTGGCGCCCAAGGCGGCGGGATCGACCGCCCACCGGCCGACGTCGGGCGCTCGGAGTTCGCCGGTGAGTCGGCGCAGGTGGTCGACGTCGACGCGGCCCCGTTCACGGACCACCCGCTCGACGTCGCGATCGGGTTTCGCCCGCGACGCCGGAACGACCGGATCGACGTCGAGGATCTCGCCGCCGCCGAGCGTGACACCCTGACCCGACTCGCGGAGGATGAAGCGGTCGCCGGGCACGAGCGGGAGGCCGATCGGCAGATGCATCCGGACCGCTCCGGTGGCTCCCGGTTCGATCGCATCGGGGCCGAGCACGCGAACGCGAACGGGATGCTCGCCTGAACCGAGGTAGAGCAGGTGCGCCCCGCGCCGAGTCACTGGCCGGTCGAGCGATTCGAGCACTCGAAGACTGGCGTCGACCGTGCGGGTGACATGCCAGTCGTCAGGCCGCACGAGCACGTCACCGCGTCGGAGCTGGTCGTGGGAGACGCCGGAGAGGTTGGCGGCGACGCGGTTGCCGGGGCCGACCTTCGTGCGGTCGGCGTACTGACTCTGCAACGCCCGCACTCGGACGGCGGCGTGCTGCGGTAGGACGGACAGCTCGTCTTCAATCCGCACCATCCCGCCGGTGAGCGTGCCGGTGACGACCGTGCCGGCGCCCTTGGCCGCGAACACGCGGTCGATCCAGAGGCGGGGCTTCTTGTCATCCCTCGCCGTGGGAGTGACGTCGAGGAGTTGATCGAGCGCCGTGTTGAGGTCATCGATGCCGTGCCCCTCGATTGCGTCGACGGGCACGATGGGTGCGTCGGCCAGGAAGGTGCCCTCGGTCCGGTCGGCGATCTCCATCTGGGCGATCGTGGCCAGTTCATCGTCGACGTGGCCGACCTTGGTCAGCGCGACGATGCCGTGGCGGATGCCGAGCAGGCTGAGGATGCGAAGGTGCTCCTCGCTTTGGGGTTTCCAGCCCTCGGTTGCGGCGACGACGAAGATGCATGCGTCGACACCGCCGACGCCGGCGAGCATGTTCTTGAGAAAGCGGACGTGGCCGGGCACGTCGATGAACGAGATGCCACGACCCGATGGCAGTTTCGTCCCGGCAAACCCGAGGTCGATGGTCAGGCCACGAGCCTTTTCCTCCTCGAGCCGATCCGGGTCGGTGCCGGTGAGTGCTTTGATCAGGGTGGACTTGCCGTGGTCGACGTGACCGGCGGTGGCGACGACGTGCATCAGGTGGCGCTCGGGAGCGAGCGGAGCGCGCCGGCGACGACCTCGTCGTCGTCGGGATGGATCGTGCGCAGATCGAGCACGGTCGTCTCGCCGGCGGAGCTGTCGCCATGGTCGACTCGGGCGATGATCGGGTGGTCGAGTTCGCGCAGCGCCTCGCGCTGGTCGCCTTCGACCGCGACACCGACCGAGGGGATCTCCACGCCGGGAAGGGTGCCGCCGCCGGGCGTGGACATGACGTCGACGATCTCGCCGACTCCGTAGGCATCGGCCCGCTCGCGGAGTTGGTCGACGGTGAGCGAGGCCATGCGCCAGAACGGGATCGCGTCGCCGTCCTCGGCCAGATAGGCGAGCGCCGTTGCCTGCAGAGCGGCCAGCACGAGCGAACCGGGCCGAAGCGCCCGGGCCAACGGATGTGCGGCGCACTTCCGCACGAGTTCGGCGTCGCCTGCGATGATCCCAGCCTGCGGTCCCCCGAAAAGCTTGTCGCCGGAGAACATCACGAGGCCGGCCCCGCCATCGAGGGTCTGGCGAGCGGCGGGCTCGTCGGCCAGCCAGCCGGGTGGATCGCCCTTTAGCCATGGGCAACGGCTGTCGAGCAAGCCCGAGCCGATGTCAGCGACGAGCGGGGCGTTGAGCCCGGCGAGTTGGGCCGTCGTGGGCGCCTCGGTGAAACCGACGATCGTGTAGTTCGACTGGTGGACCCGCAACACAACGGCGACATCGTTGTCCGGGTCGTCGACGGCGCCGCGAAAGTCGTCGACGCGTGTGCGGTTGGTCGTGCCGACCTCGATGAGGTTGGCGCCGGACCGGGCCATCACGTCGGGGATACGGAAACCGCCGCCGATCTCGACCAGCTCGCTGCGGCTGACGGCGACGTCCCTGCCTTCGGCGAGGCCGCCGAGGCCGAGCAGAACGGCAGCGGCGCAGTTGTTGACGATGATGGCGTCTTCGGCGCCGCAGGCCTTGGCGATCAGCGCGCCGGCGGTGGCCATGCGCGAACCGCGCTGGCCGGTGGTGAGGTCGAGCTCGAGGTTGGTGTAGCGCTCGGGCTGCTCCCACGCCATCGGCGCCCGCCCGAGGTTGGTGTGCAGGATCGTGCCGGTGGCGTTGATGACGGGGCGCAGCATCCGTCGGCTCGTGGCAACTGCGATCGACCGGGCGGAATCGGGGGCACCGGCCGCAATCGCAGCTCGGGCGGCGTCGACCAGCATCGGGTGAGGAAGGCCGACGTCCGCGATTGACCGTGCCAGCTTGTCGACGGACGGGGGACGATCGGCAGGGGCACTCATCGTTGGCAGCTTAGAGCGCTGGTTCCCGCTGGGACCCAGGCGCGTCTGGGACCCCGAGAGCGGGCCCTACGCTGAGGGAGTGTTCCGCATCCTTGCCATCCTCTTCCTCGTCGTCCCGATCCTGGAGATCTGGGTCCTGATCCGGGCAGCAGAGGTGATCGGTGGACTCAACGCGATCGCCTTGATGATCCTGATCTCGGCCGCGGCTGCGTTCCTCGTGCGCCGCGAGGGGCTCGGCTTGCTCATGCGCTTTCAGCAGCGTGTCAACGCCGGGGAGTTGCCCACCAAGGAACTGCTCGACGGCCTGCTCGTCGCGATGGCCGGCGCCTTGATGCTCACGCCGGGCTTCGTCACCGATGCGGTCGGCCTGCTGTGTCTGCTCCCACCCTCTCGGGCGATCATCCGAACCGTCCTCATCGCCCGCTTCGGGTCGCGCATGACCGTGACCGGTCCCGGCTTCGGCGGTGCGCCTGGTACCGGGTTCGGCGGTCCGGGTTTTCCTGGTGGTGAGGCGCCCGGCGACATCATCGATGTCGGCGATGCCGACTACGACCGCCCTGAAGATCCGCCCGAACTCGAGCGCTGAACGGCGGCGGTCGCCGAGGCGGATTCCGTCGCAGCGTCGCCCGCTGGCTCGGTGCTCGACTCGTTCTCATCGAGCGCATCGAGTGCAGCCATTGCGGCGTCGAGCATACGAGCACTGCAGCCGGCCATTTCGACCGGTGGCACATACTCCTCGGCGAGCACCCGGGCGATCGCCCGGAGCTGCTCGGCCGCAGGTGTCTCGCCGAGCGCAGCGGGATCGCCCTGGTCGCCGTTGACGCTGACCGCCGGCTCAATCGGGACCTGCCCGAGCAAAGGCGCACCGATGTCGTCGGCGAGCTGCTGGCCGCCACCCTCACCGAAGAGCGAGTGGCGCGAACCATCGGGCGCCACGAACTCGCTCATGTTCTCGATGACACCGACGATTCGCAGATAGTTCTTCGCTCCCATGTCGGCGACGCGGGCAGCGACCTTCTGGGCGTTGAGCGCCGGTGTTGTGACGATCAACATCTCGGCCCGGGGCAGCATCTTGGCGAGGCCCATCTGCACATCGCCGGTGCCGGGCGGCATGTCGATCAGGAGGTAGTCGAGATCGCTCGGCCAGGCGACGTCCTGACAGAAGTGCTGAACGGCACGGTTGAGCATGAGGCCGCGCCACATGAGGGCGGAGTTCTCCTGGTCGACGAGGAAGCCCATCGACACGACTTCCAGGCGGCCCGTGCCGATCTCGCGCACGAGTGGCTGGATCTTGCCGTCCTTGGAGACAAGGTCACCGTCGACGCCGAGCATGCGCGGGACCGAGAAGCCCCAGATGTCGGCGTCCATCACCCCGACGGCGTACCCCTGCTCGGCGAGTGCCGCAGCCAGGTTGGTGGTGATCGACGATTTGCCGACACCGCCCTTCCCGGAGGCGACCATCACGACCTTGGTGGTCGAAGGAATGCTCGTATCGGGCGCGTTCTGGCTGACGTTGAAGCGGGCCTTGGCCATCGCCTCGGACCGTTCGTCCTGGGTGAGCTCGCCCCAGTCGATCGTGACCCGGGTGACCCCGGGCAACGAGGTCAGTCGAGCGCGGATGTCCTTTTGGATCTGGGCGCGCAGGGGGCAGCCGCTTGTGGTGAGGTCGATCTGGAGACGGATCCATCCGTCGTCGGTGACGGTGGCGCCCTTGGCCATGCCGAGTTCGACGATGTCGCTTCCGAGTTCGGGGTCGATCACGCCACGCATCAAACCCATGACGTAGTCGGGGGTGGGGGGAGACGTCGTGGCCACGTCAATCAGGATAGGCGTCGTGTGGCTGGCCGAAAGCGGCCAAGCAGATTCGCGTCGCTTGGGGTCGGCCCACTTCCACCAACCGAAGACAGACCGATACACTCGGAGTTCACGGTTCGACGGTCCCGTCGCATCTCCGTCCTTCAGGAGGAACCCACCATGATCATGCTCACTGACAACGCCGCTTCGAAGGTCAACGAGCTCATCAGCGCCGAAGGTGAAGACGGACTCGCCCTGCGCGTGGCCGTCCGCCCCGGGGGCTGCTCGGGCTTCTCCTACGAGATGTACTTCGACACCGATCGCGCCGCCGACGACATCACCAAGGACTTCGGTGGCGTCGACGTCGTCGTCGATCCCCAGTCGGCCCAGCTGCTCGAGGGTGCAACCCTCGACTACAAGGACGGCCTCCAGGACGCCGGCTTCTCGATCGACAACCCCAACGCCCAGCGCACCTGCGGCTGTGGCCAGTCGTTCAGCTGAACCTGATTCCGGCGATCGGGCCACGGCCCTGACGAACGCCCTGCTTCGGCGGGGCGTTTGTCGTTTTTCGACCGCTGATCAGACGAGCGAGAGCGCGTCGCGGAGCTCGCTGCGGTCGAAGGTGGTGTCGAGCCGAGCGCGGATCGAGTTGTCGGCGGCGGCGACGAAGATGGCGGGCTCGAACGGGAGCGCCATAGCGTTCACGGCGGGGGTGAGTTCGGGGAAGCCGCCGGTCGCGAAGTCCGACGGGTTGATGTAGACCTCGGCGTGGATCACGTTGAGGTCGGTGCGGTCACCGGCCTCATCGATCAAGAGGTCGAGGACGGGGCCACAGATGTCGGTCTGACAGAACCCGGGTGTGGAGATCAGCAGCACGGTGGGCTTGTCGTTGGCAACGGCGTCGACGAGATCGATCTCGTGGAACGGGCACTCGATTGCCCGGGTGCAGATCGGCGTGACGCCCTTGGAGTCGTCGACGGTGGGGGTCGGTGCCGATGGAAGTGGATCACCGACCTGAGGGATCTCGATGTCGACCCGATCGGCGACGAGGAACGGCACGGGCTCGACGGTGGGATGGTCGGGCAACTCGGCGACGAACTCACCAGGGGCGTCGAAGGTCATCATGAGCGGGAAGTACGGCGTGATGATGCCCTCGGTGCGGCGGGCGACCGTGGTCTCGAGGACGACCGTGTCGCCCTGACGGACGCGCACGGCGAGGTGGGCTGGTGCGGATTCACGCATGACATCGATCTCGTCGCGCACGAGGAAGGTGAGCCGCTGCGCGATGCCTGCCACGAGGATCGGTGCCTGCCGGAAGCCATCGGGGAACGCTGGTGTGAGGAAGCTGAGTTCCTCGCTCGGAAGGGCGGGCTGCGTGTCGGGACCGCAGGCGATCAGCGCGATCGATCCGGTGGCGAGACCGCCCAGGAGGAATGAACGACGGGGGAGGCCCTGCACGAGACACAACGCTAACCGCCGCTCGAGGTTGGAGGACGAGCCGTGGTCGTAGCGACGACCGCTAGCGTCGGGGTTCGTGACCGGTACGTCGCAGGACAGCGTTGAGATCACCGTCAACGGGGAGATCGTGGTCGTCGCCGACACCACGGCGACCCTGCTCGACGTCCTGCGAGGACACGCAGGCATGGTGTCGGTCAAGGACGGGTGTTCGCCGCAGGGTCAGTGCGGATGTTGCACCGTCCTCGTCGACGGTCAGCCGCGGGTCTCGTGCGTGACCCCCATCCGCCGCGTGCGTGGCCGCGAGGTCACGACCGTCGAGGGTCTGGCGCCCGATGTCCGCGCCGCCTGGGGCGAGGCGTTTGCTGCGACTGGTGGCAGCCAGTGTGGTTTCTGCACACCGGGCATCGTCTGTCGTTTCGAGGGTCTGCGGGCCAAGGAGATTTCCCACGACGATCGCGCCAAGGCAGCCGATGCCTTGCTCGCTCACATGTGTCGGTGCACCGGATGGCAACCGGTGCTCGATGCCTGGGAGGTCTTCGGCACGCCGGTGACCTTGGGCGATGCCGAGGCCGCGGCGACGCGGGCGGAGATCGAGGGCGGGGTCGCCCAGTCGGTCGGGCCGCATGTCGCACTCGGCGAGGGCGGCTTCAGCGACGACATCGCGCCACCTGGCGCGCTGGTCGCCGTGCCCGACGGCGATGGTTGGGCCATCGCCGAGACCCGCGCTGCGGCGCTCGCCGCCTCCGGAAAGATTCAGGGCCGCCGAACGACCGCCGACTATCCGCCACCGATCGAGCTCCCCGAGGGGCACTTCGACGCAGTGCTCCGGACCACCTGGACCGAACCGGCCTACCTCGAGACCGATGCATCCTGGTGTGAGCCCGGTGGTGAGCCGGCGTCGCTGTTGGGCAACGGTGGGGCATTCGGCGGAAAACTCGAGTCCGAAATCGGTGAGGTGGCCCGCCGACTGGCCGACGAGCACGGCCGCCCGGTGCGCGTGCTGCTCGCCCGCGAGGACGTCGTGCGCAACGGGCCGAAGCGCCCCCCGATCGCCGGCGGGATGAACGCCGACGGCACCGGTCTGCTCTGCGTCGCCCGCACGCCCGGGATCGTCGAGGCCATCGCGAGGGTCACCCCCGATGTCACGGTCGAGGAGGTCGACGTGGTCGGTCCGCCGACGTCGGCTGCCATTCGCGGCGCCGGTTGGCTTGAGGCGGCCGTGCTGCTCGCTGCGGCGCGTGGCGAGGTCGGTTGGATTGCGGAGCCGACCGGAGGAGAGGCCACTGCTTTGGTCGCCGCCGACGGCACGATCCATGTGCAGGTTCGAGCCGGTGATCCGCTTGATGAGACCACGCTCCGCTCGTACTGCACGGGAGCTGCGCACATGGGGCTCGGACTCGTGCGGAGCGAGTCGATTGCGGTCGATCCCGAGACCGGTGAGATCCACGACCTCACCATCCGGTCCTTCGGTGTCGTTCGCGCCGTCGATACACCGACGATCGAGATCGATGTACTGGCCGACGAGCGACCGGCCGTCAACGGCTCCGATGCGGTGATGGCTGCCGTCGCGGCGGCGGTGTGGCTGGCCGACGGCACACCGACGGCGTGGCCGACGTCCCGGTAGGCGAGGTCAGCGAGGGTCGCCCTGCGGCCCGCGGATCAGACGACCCGGTGTCTCGCCGGTGAACTGATCGTCGAGCACAGTGACGGCACCGCGGCACACGGTCGCGCCGTAGCCCTCGGCCCGTTGCACATAGCGCTTCGCACCGGTCGGCAGGTCGTCAACGAGATGCGGAAGCTCGACCGCCAGGCCGTCGAGATCGATCACGTTCACGTCGGCCCGCATGCCCGGAGCGAGCAGGCCACGGTCGTGGAGTCCGTACATCTCGGCGGTCTGACGAGTCTGGCGATGCACGAGCCACTCGACCGGCATCTGGTCACCACGCGCACGGTCGCGGGCCCAGAACTGCAGCATGAAGGTCGGCATGCCGCCGTCGGCGATCGTCCCGCAGTGGGCACCGGCGTCGGCGAGACCCATGCGGGTGTGGGGGTGCTGATGGAGCTCCCGCAGGTGATCGAGGTTGTGGTTCGAGTAGTTGAAGAGCGGGTAGTAGAGGAGTCCCTTCCCGTTCTCCGACATCATCTGGTCGTAGGCGACCTCGGCCGGCTCGACCCCCCGGGCGGCGGCGATCCCTGCGCACGTTGCGGCCGGATCGGGTTCGTAGTCGGCTTCGCCGGAGAACGGGTAGAGCTTGTCCCAGCTGCGGGTGATCGACGCGATGAAGTCGCTCCAGACGGCGGGCACCTCGGTCGTGAGCGCGGCACGCACGTCGGGCCGGGCGAGTTCCTCGAGACACTCGTTTTCGGGCAGTTGACCGATGAGGCCCCAGGTGGGGCAGAGCATGAACGGGTTGACGGTGGCCGACCACGATTCGAGGATGCCGACCGGCCGGCCCGACACCTGGGCGAGGATGTTGAGCCCGTCGGCCTGGGCCTGCTCGATCAGCCGGAGGTCCTCTCGCCACAGGTCCGGCGCGTAATCGGGCTGGTTGAGGTTGAACACGACCGGCTGGCCGGTGATCCGGGCGACGGCGCGCATCCACGAGAACGAGTCGGGCACCTCGGGATGGTGGGTGGCGGTCTGGAAGACGCCATGGCCGACCTCGGCGATTGAACGAGCGATTGCAAGGAGTTCGTCGTCGGTGGCGAATGTGCCGGGCACGAGTTCGCCATCGACCGCCTTGTGCAGTGGTGTGCGCGAGGTGGAGAAGCCGAGCGCACCGGCCCGCAAGCCCTCGCCGACAAGTGTGGCCATCGCGTCGATGTCGTCGGGGGTGGCGTCGTCGATCGCCCGCTCGCGCATGACGTAGGCACGCAGTGCGCCGTGGGGCACCTGGGTGCCAAGGTCGAGGACCCACTGGCGGGCATCGAGGTTGTCGAGGTACTCGGGGAAGGTCTCCCAGCCCCACTGGATGCCGTCGGTCAGGGCCGCCCCGGGGATGTCCTCGACACCTTCCATCAGTTGGATCAGGAAGTCGCGGCGATCCGCGGCGGCCGGCGCGAAGCCGACACCGCAGTTGCCCATCACTGCGGTGGTGACGCCGTGCCATCCGGACGGTGTGAGTTCGGGGTCCCAGGTCGCCTGGGCGTCGTAGTGGGTGTGGGTGTCGACGAACCCAGGGGTGACGATGCGGCCGTCGGCATCGATCTCCCGTCGCCCGGCGCCGACATCGGAGCCGACCTCCGTGATCGTCTCGCCGTCGATGGCGATGTCGGCGGCCCGGGCCGCAGCGCCGGAACCGTCGATGACCTGACCGTTGCGGATGACGAGATCGTGCATGATCCGATCGTAGGGGACCGACGGGCTCACCTGTCAGGTGTGCCGCCGCTCCGCGTGGCAGCCGTCGACGCTACCGTCGACGTCAATGTCCGTCCGTCAACCCGTGCCTGTCGGGCTCCGCCTCGTCGCCGACCCGTCGCTCGTTCGGCGCGACAGTGGTCGGGTGCTCGTCGGCGGCTCACCGTTCCGGATGATGCGTTTGAGCGAGGTCGGCGCCCGGGCGGTCGATCGATGGATCGACGGGGCCCCGGTGCGGGCCGGGGTGGAGGCGGCACTCGCACGTCGACTCCTCGACGCCGGCTCGATGCACCCGCTGGTGGCGCCGGCCACCGACCGGGACGCCACCGTCGTCACCCCTGTGAGGGACGAACCGTCGCTCACCACCCTCCCCACGGGTGATCGCCCGACCATCGTCGTCGATGATGGTTCGAGCCCGCCGATCGGCCCGATCGACGGTGCCCGGGTGATTCGGCGTGATGTCAGCGGCGGTCCGGGCGCGGCTCGTACCGACGGCCTTGCCCTCGCCCGGGCCGAGGGCGCCGAGTTCGTCGCCTTCGTGGACGCCGACGTCACCGTCGATCCCGAGGCGGATCCCTCAGGTTCCGACTGGATCGACCGATTGCTCGGGCACTTCGACGATCCGGCCGTTGCGGCGGTGGCGCCTCGTGTCGTGTCGGTGCCCGGTGACACCATCCTCGCAGCGTACGAGGAGGCCTTCTCGCCCCTCGACCTCGGCGGTGCTCCGTCGCTCGTCGCACCCGGTCGGCGGGTTTCCTATGTCCCCACTGCGGCGCTGATCGTCCGAGTGGCAGCGGTCGACGCGGTCGGTGGGTTCGACCCGGCGCTGCGGTATGGCGAGGACGTCGATCTGATCTGGCGGCTCGCCTCTGCCGGGCACGCCGTCCGCTACGACCCGTCTGTCGTGGTGCAACACCGCCCGCGCTCGTCGTGGGGTGCCTGGTTCCGGCAGCGCATGTCCTACGGTTCGGCTGCGGCACCGCTCGCCAGCCGACACGGTGACGCGATTGCGCCCAGTCGAGCACCCGTCGAGTTGTACGGCACGATCGCCGCTGCCGTGGTCGCACCGGGAGCACTTGTTGCAGGCGCAGCCGCCGCCACGGTCACCGCAGCCCAGATCCGCGTCCGCCGAGCGCTTGGGGAACATCACCAGCCGGCCGCCGTGAACGGAGCGATGGCCCAGGCATTCGGCTCGACCGTCGCTGCAATCCCACGTGCGTGGGCCCCGTTGGCGCTCGTCGCCGCGGCCGGACGGCGCCCACGGCGACGACTTGCTGCGATGGTGATGACTGCTGCCGCCGTCGAGGTGCTTCAGCGCCGCCCAGCGGTCGACCCCTTCCGGGCGACGACGGCCCGACTCGTCGACCACCTCGCCTACGGCGTCGGGGTGTGGCAGGGCGTCGTGCATGAGCGTTCGTTGACGGCCGTGCGCCCCGCTCGAAGCGAGAATGGGGTTCGGAGCACGGATGCCTCGGGGTCTACCGTCACGCCATGACCTCGATCGTCCAATCCCGCCTCGACGCCCTCGTCGCTCGCTGCCGTCGTGAAGTCGACGAGGGCCGCCTGCCCGGGTACCAACTCGCCGTCGGCTTCGACAACGAGATCGTCTACGCAGAGGCCTACGGCGACGCAGCCGACCACAACCGCTTCCACACCTACTCGGCGGTGAAGCCGACCGTCAGCCTCACCGTGCTCGAGCTCGCAGCCGAGGGGTTGCTCGACGTCGACGCCACCGTGGCGTCGGTGCTGCCGTCGTTCGGCGAAAACGGCAAGGACACCATCACCCTCTCGCAGGTCCTGCTCCACGCAGGTGGCTTCCCGACCGCCCCGATCGGTGCTGAGGCGACCGATCGTCAACAGCGGCTCGATCGGTACGCAAGCTGGCACACCACCTGGGAGCCAGGTACTCGATTCGAGTATCACCCCTCCCAGGCGCACTGGGTTCTTGCCGACATGATCGAAGAAGCGGCGGGCCGCCCGTACGCCGACGTCATCACCGAACGCCTCATGACCCCGGCCGGCCAGCCTCGCTGGCTCGCGATTCCCGAGCACGAGCAGGGCGACATCAAGGATGTGTTCGACGTCGGCGACCCGATCGACCCGGCGGAGTTCAAGGCCCTCCATGGGGTCGACATGCCAGAGACCGAGGTCACCAACGCGTCCCTCAGGGTGTTCAACGATCCGATGGTCCGCGCCGGTGGGCACCCGGGTGGGGGTGGTATCGCCTCGGCGTCGTCGATCGCCGGCTGGTACCAGGCGATCCTCCACGACCGCGGCGACATCCTGCGCCCGGAGGTCAAAGACGACGCGCTGCGCACGATCCGCCAGACGCACCCCGACCCACTCGGCACCTGCGCCAACCGCACCCATGCCTTCACGATCGCGGGCGCCGATGACCAAAAAGCGCTCCGCGGCCACGGCCACACCTCGAGCGAGTGGGCCTTCGGTCATGGTGGAGCGAAGGGTCAGATCGGCTGGGCCGACCCGGCGACCGGCATCTCGCTCGGCTTCATGACCCACGGCCTCGACCGCAACGATCTCGTCGTCGGGCGACGAGGGATCGCGATCTCCTCGAAGGCCGGCGTGCTCACGACGCCGGAGTAGCGCTCCCGGTCGGAGCGTTCGCCCGCACGGCCGCCCACATCGCCGCCATCATCAGCACGACGACGAGCGAAACCCAGCCGAGCGCCTCCTGACTGGTTCGGTCGGCGAGCAGGCCGATCACGGCGGGCACGATGATGGCGCCCGCCGAGGAGGTCGCCAACTGATACCCGACGATTCGAGCGGCCCGATCCGCCCCGAGATAGATCGGGGTGCGGTTGACCACAGCCGGAAACATCACCGAGAAAGCGAAGCCCAAGAGCGGTAACGCGAAGCCGCCGAGCCCGCCGGGGTCGGCAGCAAAGATGGCGGCGGCGACGACCGCAAGCCCTGACGCCCGGCTCATGATCACCTCAGGCGCTACCCGGTCGCCGCCGAATGCGAGCAGGAAGCGGCCCACCGTGAGACCGCCCCAGTACGAGGCGACGAAGACGCTGGCCAGCACTTCGTCGGTGCCGCGCGCCTCGCTGAGCAGGGTGAAGCTCCATTGGCCGGCGGAGACCTCCACGCCGACATAGAGGAAGAACCAGCCGAGCACGAGTGCGAGCAGGTATGACGGCACCTCCACCGTCCGGCCGCGGGTTGCTTCGACGTCGGGTGCGTCGGGCGTGTCGTCGAAACCTTCATGGGCCAGCGGTGAGGCAATGACGATGCCGGCCTGCAGCGCAGCGAAAATCCAGAACGGCACCCCCCACCGGTCGCCACCGGCGACGAATGCGGCAGCGACGAGTGGACCGGCCGATGCGCCGACCCCGTAGAAGCCGTGGAGCAGGCCCATCGCTCGTTGCCCGCGTTTCACGGCGATCCAGGCGTTCACGGCGGAGTCGAGCGTTCCGTTGCCGAGGCCGAGGAGTGCAAAGCCGACGAGCGTCGTCGCCCACAACGAACCGAGCCCGATGATCCCGAACGCCAGCGCAGCCAGGGTCGAGCCCATCCGGAACACCGTCGTCATCCCGAATCGTTCGCTGAGGTGACCCGACGCCACTGAGGCGATCAGGTAGCCCCCGGCGAGGCAGGCGAAGACCTGACCGAACGAACCGTCAGTCCGCCCGAAGTCGTCGCGGAGGTCGGGCCAGACCGTGCCGATCGCCCCGTCGGTCAGTCCGAGCAGGACGAAGGCGCCGAGGCCGATGAGGATCGCCCTCTGGGGTGGGGTGGAAAAGCGGCCGGACACCGGTGCAGTCTGCCGACTCGCCCGCCCGGATACTGATTACGTCCGACCCCGCGCGCGGAGATACTCCTGACCGACCGCTCGTGATTCCGGGTCGTGCATGGCGTTGATGAGGGCGTCGGCGTCGCTCCAGGCGGTGCCGGTCGGCACGAGTGCTTCTGCTGCCGCATCGACCGCCTTCAGGGTGGCCCGCAGGGTCAGCCGGGACTTCGCAGCCAGGTTCTCGGCGAGGGCCTGCGCCTCGACGAGGTGCTCGCCGTCGGCGGCGACCGTGTTCAGCATCCCGAGCGCTTTCGCCTCGGCGGCGCTGAACGGTCGGCAGGTGAGGACCAGTTCGCGGGTTGCAGCTGGACCGATCTCTCGCACCAGTCGCTGGATCCCGCCCCAGGCGAGCGGGATGCCGAGGTCGACCTCTGGGATCGAAAAACGCGTGGACTCGGCGGCGATCCGCAGATCGCATGCGGCCGCCAACACCACACCGCCGCCGACACAGTGCCCGTGGACGGCTGCGATCGTGACCGCCTGCATCGCCTCGATCGCCTCCGCCATCTCGCGTCCGGCGTCGGCTGCATCGCGGGGCAGGGTTCCAGCCGGATCGCCAAAGCTTGCGAGGTCGGCGCCGGCGCTGAAGGCCCGACCGGCGCCGTGCACGATCACCACCCGCACCTCGTCGCGCGTATCGAACCAGTCGGCCGCCGCCACGAGCTCGCGCAGGCATATGGTCGACAACGGGTTCAGCTGCGCTGGCCGGTTCAATTGGATGTGGCCGATCGTGTCGTCGACCGACACGGCCAGGGTCTTGAAGTTCGCCATGACGAGACGATGCCACGCCTGGAGGGGCGGTATCGACCCATGCACTCGACTGCGCCGAGGATTCGGGAGCGGGGTTGGGAACCACGAGGAGTCGTGGCATCATTTTCACCGCTCTGGCCCTGGCTGGAGCAGGCTCCCTTAGCTCAGTCGGCAGAGCGTCTCCATGGTAAGGAGAAGGTCGTCAGTTCAATTCTGACAGGGAGCTCGTCGGTTCGACTCGCCTGCCGAACCATGGCGACGTAGCTCAGTTGGTGAGAGCGCTCGACTCATAATCGAGAGGTCGACAGTTCGAATCTGTCCGTCGCTACCACCCGAAACCGTTCGTCCCGAGGAGGCGCAGGATGGCCCAGCAGCCCCGCCGTCTTCGGATCGTCACGGATTCGACACGTAACCCGGCTCGGTCCCGGAGGTCCAATCCCTCCGAGACCGACATGGCCGCGCTGGTCGATCGGGCCGCCGACGGCGAGCGTGAAGCGTTCGACGAACTGGTCCGCCTCACCCATCGCGACGCATTCGGCCTCGCCTTACGACTGACCGGCAACGAGGAAGACGCGCGAGACGTGGTGCAAGACGCCTACCTGAGGGCCTACCGCAGCATCGGCCGGTTTCGTGGCGACGCGCGCTTCAGCACCTGGCTGTACCGCATCGTTGCGAATACGTCGTCGACGCACCTCACCAAGCGCAGTCGTCATCGCCACGACGAATTGGTCGACGACACCCAGATCGTCGACCAACGGCCCGATATCGACCCTGTCGTCGCCGCTGAGACCGGCGAACTGCGCGACGAACTCGACACCGCCATCCGCGAGCTCCCGCCCCGCCTGCGGGCTGTCGTGGTGCTGCGCGACGTCTATGACCTCTCACACGACGCGATCGCCGACGAGCTCGGCATCTCCGTCAGTGCTGCCAAAGTCCGCCTGCACCGTGCTCGCCGTCGCCTTCGCGAGCAGGTGTTTCCCCTTCCCGGGGAGAACCCGACCGGAGAGACGATCCATGCCCGTTGACCCCACGATCGACGACCCCGAACAGGTCACCCTGCTCGACCAGTGCGCCCGGTTCACCGACGAACTTGCCGCCGATGACGGTGTGCTGTCGGCTGACGCCGCTGCCCACGTCGCCCAATGCCTGCGCTGCCAGGCCGAGATCGCCAGCTACAAGCGCATGCGTCGCGTGATGCGCAGCCTTGCCGACCACGACGATGTCGAAGTCTCTGATCTCGAGCACCGCATCCTCGTGGCGCTCGACGCTGCGGATGGCACGCCGTCTGCCCGGGTCCCGGCGGTCACCGCCGCCACCATCGGCGGCGTCGCTGCGGCGGCGGGGGTCATCGCGCTTGCCATCCGGCACCGTCGCGTCGTTCGACTCGCTGGCTGATTCGTCGCTCCGACCTGCGATGTCGCGTGCGTTCGATGCCCCGAGCGCGCGATCTCGCCGGTCGGGAACGCTGATGCCGGTGGTAGCCTCGCTGATGCCTTCTCAGGGGCGTGGCTCAATTGGTAGAGCACCGGTCTCCAAAACCGGCGGTTGGGGGTTCGAGTCCCTCCGCCCCTGCATGACGAGTTCGTCAACCGGCGATCTCTTCGAGTACCAACCCGAGGACCTGCACCCATGTCGATGAACCGACAGCAAAAGCGGATGCTCCAGAAGCAAGGAGAGATCGACGCCGACGGCGCGCCGGTCCGCTCCCGCAACGCGCCTTCCGGCGCGTCACCCCAGGAACGCACCAGCCCCGGACAGTTCCTGCGCGAGGTCCGGGCCGAGCTCCGGAAGGTGGCCTGGCCGACCCGCGAAGAGACGATCAACTACTCGATTGTCGTGTTGATCACCATCATCATCCTGGGCGCGATGATCTATGGGCTCGACTGGTTGTTCTCGACCTTCATCCTCGAGCTCTTCGACAACAACTGAGTTTCATGACTGACGACACCACCATCGAACCCGAGGCCGCCGACGAGGCGTCCGACGCTGAGGCCCCCGCCGACGCCGCGCCCGTCGGCGCCGGCCTCGCCAACGAGTGGACCGGCGGCGAACCGATGTCGGGCCGCCCCGAGACCGAGACCGGCAGTGCCGATGTCGAGGTCCTCGATGAGGACGCCCTGCTCGAAGCCGGTGAGGACGACGAGGAGCGCTACATCTCGCCGTTCGATCGTCCTGGCAAGTGGTTCGTACTTCACACCCAGTCGGGCTACGAGAAAAAGGTCAAGCAGAACCTCGAGGCCCGCATCGCCTCGATGAACATGGAGAACCGCATCCACGAGGTCGTCATCCCGACTCGTGAGGTTCCCGAGTTCAAGAACGGCAAGAAGGTCATGACCGAGAAGAAGCTCTTCCCGGGCTATCTCCTTTGCCGCACGGTGCTCGACGACGACGCTTGGTACGTGATTCGCAACACCCCTGGTGTCACCGGCTTCGTCAACCAGGGCGGCAAGCCCTCGCCGATGCGTCGCAAGGATGTCGAGAATTTCCTCGGCGTCGAAGCGGACCGCAAGCAAGAGCAGTCCAAGAAGTCCAAGCCCATGTTCGAGTACTCGATGGGTGAGACGGTTCGGGTGAAGGAAGGCCCCTTCGCCGACTTCTCCGGCGAGATCATCGAGATCAACGAGGATCAGCTCAAGGTCAAGGTGCTCGTCAACATCTTCGGGCGTGAGACTCCGGTCGAGCTCGAATTCGCCCAGGTCGCTCGGCTCTGAGCGCTCATCGCCCTCGGGCGGTCCCGTCAACATTTCTGCGCGTCACCGGTTGGCGCGCGTGCACAACCGGCCCAGACTTGTGGGTCCGCATTTCTCGCTAGGAAGCACTCATGGCCAAGAAGCAGGTCGCTGCTGTCGTCAAGATCCAGATCCCCGCCGGGCAGGCCTCACCTGCGCCGCCCGTCGGCACCGCGCTCGGTCCGCACGGTGTCGCGATCATGGACTTCTGCAAGGACTACAACGCGAAGACCGAAGACAAGCGCGGTCAGATCGTTCCGGTCGAGATCACGATCTACGAGGACCGTTCGTTCTCGTTCATTCTCAAGACCCCGCCCACCCCGTTCCTGATCCGCCAGGCCGCCGGGCTCGAGACCGCTGCGAACAACCCGGGCCGCGAGGTCGCCGGCACGATCACCAAGGCCCAGGTTGAGGAGATCGCCAACACCAAGATGCCCGACCTCAACGCCATCGATCTCGAGGGCGCAATGCTTCAGGTCGAGGGCACCGCCCGCTCGATGGGCATCAAGGTCGTCTGAATCGCGCTGACCTCGGTCAGCACCACAACCGGAACCACATCGGTTCCCCGCTCGCTCCGGCACACCTCACCGGGCGGCGTGAACAGAGAGGGAGCCAACCATGGCGAGAGACAAGCAGTACCGCGACAACGCGCAGAAGTTCGATCGTGATCGTCTGCACAGCGACGAAGAGGCCATCGGCATCATCAAGTCGCTCGGTACGAAGAAGTTCGACGAGACCGTCGACATCGTGGTTCGCCTCGGGGTCGATCCTCGCAAGGCCGACCAGATGATCCGCGGCACCGTGGCCCTCCCGGCCGGCACCGGCAAGGACGTCCGCGTTGCGGTGTTCGCCCAGGGCGAGGCCGCCACGGCCGCTCGTGAGGCCGGTGCGGAGTTCGTCGGCGCCGACGATCTCGCCGCGGAGATCGAGGGAGGCATGACCGACTTCGACGTGGCGATCGCAACGCCGGACATGATGCCTACCGTCGGCAAGCTCGGTCGCGTGCTCGGTCCCCGCAGCCTCATGCCGAACCCCAAGACCGGCACGGTCACCCCTGATGTCGTCAAGGCGATCAATGAGTTCAAGGGCGGCATGGTCGAGTACCGCACCGACCGTTTCGCCAACGTGCACGTACCGATCGGCAAGGCATCCTTCGGTGAGGATGCGCTCCTCACCAACCTGCGTGCGCTCGTCGGCGAACTCGAGCGGGTCAAGCCGGCTGCGTCGAAGGGCAAGTACGTCAAGAAGGTCGTCATCTCGACCACCATGGGTCCCGGCATCCGGATCGAGCCGTCCGCGATCGGCACCACCGAAGCCTGAGCGTTTGGCTTTTCCCCGGGCACTCGTAGCCTGGGTTCCACATAGCCCGGGCTTCGGCCCGCGGTGTTCACGACCTGCTCACCCAAGACCTCCGGTGCGCTTGCTGCAATGCGAGAACCAATGGGCACCGTCCCCGCAGTCCCGACTGTGGGAGACCTCGCCCGCCGGACGAGGAAAGAGCTCCGCTGACCGTCCCCATCTCATGTGCGGGCTGTCGACTGGGCGCTTACCGATTTTCGGTGGGCGCCCACCGCTCTTTTCAACCGGAAAAGAGCCTGACAGCAAACAAAGGAGGTGAGATGGGAGACCCGAATACGGACAAGGCTGCAATCGTCGCCGAGGTGCGTGAGAAGTTCGACGCCAGCGATGGCGCGTTGCTGACCGAGTACCGAGGCCTGGATGTGCCTGCCTTGGCTGCACTCCGCAAGGAGCTTCGTGCTGCTGGTGGTGAGTACAAGATCTACAAGAACACGCTGGTGCGCATCGCTGCGCGCGAGCAGGATCTCGATCTTGACGATCTGCTGACCGGCCCGACCGCTGTTGCGTTCGTGAACGCCAAGGAAGACGGTTCTGCGGGCGACGCCGCTGCGGTCGCGAAGGCCCTGAAGGAGTTCGCAAAGTCCAACGAGAACCTTGTTCTCAAGGGTGGCGTGCTCGATGGCGCCGTGCTCAGCGCGGACGACATCAAGGCGCTTGCCGAACTTCCATCCCGCGACGTCCTGCTCGCCCAGATCGCCGGACTCCTGCAGGCCCCGCTTGCAGAATTCGTCGGCCTTCTGGACGCCGTGCCGCGAGAGTTCTCGTACGCACTGCAGGCCCTCATCGACAAGGGTGGCGCCGGCGAAGCCGGTGCTGCCGCTCCCGCGGAGGCATCCGATGACAGCAGCGACGATGACGCTGCCGAGGAAGCCGCCGAAGAACCCGCCGAGGCAACCGCCGAGGCAACCGAAGACAACGTCGCCGACGCAGGTGACACCGAAGATTCCGCCGGCGAAGCCGACGGCGACAACACTGAGGAGGAGTAGCCATGGCTACGACTGAAGAGATTCTCGACGCGATCGGCGGCATGACCGTCCTTGAGCTGAGCGAACTGAAGAAGGCGTTCGAAGAGCGCTTCGACGTCACCGCAGCGGCCCCGGCCGCCGTGATGGCGGCCCCGGCTGGCGGCGGCGACGCCGGTGGCGCCGCAGCGGAGGAGAAGTCGGAGTTCGACGTCGTCCTCACCAGCGCTGGCGACAAGAAGATCCAGGTGATCAAGGAAGTCCGTGGCATCACCAGCCTCGGTCTGAAGGAAGCCAAGGAGCTTGTCGACAACGCCCCGAAGCCGATCCTCGAGGGTGCCTCGAAGGAAGACGCCGAGAAGGCCAAGGAGGCCCTTGAGGCCGCCGGCGGCACCGTCGAACTCCAGTAGTTCCCGGTTCCTCGGGCACACCCTCGGGTGTGCAGCCTGAACGAAACCGCGCCGGCCCTTCGGGGCCGGCGCTTTCGTTTTCCGGTGGGTGGTGCGGTAACACCACCGCATAGGGTGCGGTTTGTGAGCGACACCCCCTCCGCCCCCATCTCCCACCTCAATGTCTGGCCGGTCGGCGACGAACTCGTTGTGACCTGGCGTGGTGGCGGGCCGGCGATCAACGTCTTCGTGTCTGACGACCCGATCGACGCAGGCACCGATGTCCGGGCCCCTGATGGCCCCAACCAGGTCACGGTGCCGCGCCGCGAGCAGACCTATGTGCACCTTTTCGATCCCGAGCACGGCTTCACCGTGGTGGGGGAGCGGCTGCTTGCGATGGACGGCGTGATGAACTTCCGGGATCTCGGTGGCTATCCGACCATCGACGGCGGAGCCACCCGTTGGGGTCAGGTCTTCCGGAGTGCTCGCCTCGACGGGACCAGCGACACCGACCTTGAACGCATCGAACGACTCGGCATCACCAAGGTCTTCGACCTCCGCACCCAGGCTGAGGTCGACAACGAACCGGATCGTCTGCCCGACAGTGTCGAGCATGTCCATCTGCCGATGTCGTCGAGCGTCGCCCTGCAGAAGGGGCTTTTCGAGCGGATCCTTGATCGCGACATGACGAGTTTCACGAAGGCGGACATGGCCGAGGGCTATGTCCGGATGCTTGAGAGCTTTCCGGAGCATCTTGGACAGATGGCGCACGCCGTGGCCGACGGCGAGAAGATCCTGTTCCACTGCACCGCCGGCAAGGATCGCACCGGCATCACCGCGATGTTGCTGCTCGGGCTCGCGGAGGTCGGTGATGGCCATGTGCTCGACGATTACGAGATCTCGGCTCGGCATCAGCCCGAGGGGCGCATCGACGCCTTCACCAAGATGTTGACCGACGAGGGCATCGACCCCGACCCGTTCGATCTCGACGCGATGCTCGGATCCCCACGGACGGTGATGCGGATGACGATCGACTCGCTGCGCGACCGATGGGGTGGGATGGAGGGCTATGCCGACTTCCTGGGCCTCGACGCCGGCCGCCGGGCGGCAGCCCGCGCCAATCTGCGTTTCGCGCAGCCCTGAGGTCGTCACCGGCTGCTGCATCACGGGTTGCGGTAGCCGAGGATCCTTGACCCATAGCGATTGATTCCCTACTGTGCGCGTCTGTTGCGGCCTTTGGGCCCCAATCGCAGCACCGCCATATGTGTTCGAACCGAACACAGTCGGTGTTGACTTGGGTTGCCGGAGAGTTGTCGCATCGGCATCTGAGCACTAGCTTGAGTGACAACGTGGTCGTCGTTGCGCGCTCTTCCGCTTTTTCCGAGCGGATTTGCGCGCACTGACGGCCGCTTGGCGAACTTTTCCACCCAACTCCTGGGAGTCTCAGTGACCACACGCGCTGCGCAACGCGAACGGTACTCATTCGGCAATCTGGAGGAAGTTCTCGAACTTCCCGATCTGATCGCCGTCCAGCGGGAGAGCTTCCAGTGGCTCCTCGACGAAGGCCTGGCCCAGACCTTCCGCGATATTTCGCCGATCAAGGACTTCACCGAGACCCTCCAGCTGGAGCTCGAGTTCGATCCCGACGACGAGGATCTGCGTCCACCGCCGAAGTACACGGTGGAGGAGTGCAAGGAAAAGGACATGACCTACAGCGCGCCAATCTTCGTGCGCGCTCGCTTCATGAACGCCAACACCGGCGAAATCAAGGAGCAGACGGTCTTCATGGGCGACTTCCCCATGATGACCGACAAGGGCACCTTCATCATCAACGGCACTGAGCGTGTCGTCGTGTCCCAGCTCGTTCGCTCGCCGGGCGTCATCTTCCAGCCGGGTGAACGGTTCCGCCTGCGCAACCTCAGCAAGCACCAGCTCGTCACCGGCACGATCCATCCCTACCGCGGTGAGTGGATCGAGATTGATGTCGAGCAGAAGCCGGGCAAGGACGTTACCGCCGGCGCCCGGGTCGCCCGTAAACGCCGTATTTCGTTGTTCACCCTGCTCCGCGCCCTCGGCTACGACGAGGAGAACGAGCCGGGCTTCCTCGATCGGTTCGTCCAGCACTTCGACTTCCTCGAGGGGCAGTGGGAGAAGGACCGCGAGATCGCCCCGACCCAGGAAGAGGCGCTGCTCGAGATCTACAAGCGGGCGCGTCCGGGTGAGCCGCCGACCGTCGAGTCGGCTCGTGCCTACTTCCGCAACGCCTTCTTCGAGCCCCGTCGTTACGACCTCAGCCGTGTCGGCCGCTACAAGCTGAACCGCAAGCTCGGCCCCGAACTCGACTTCTTGACCAAGCAGTTCGGTCTCGACCTCGAGCGCCCCGAAGAGGATCAGTCGGTGCTCGCTCAGGCGGAGATGCTGGCCGCCACCACCTACCTTCTCAACCTCGCCAAGGAGGAGCCGGGCTACCGTCTTGACGACCAGGACCACTTCGCCAACCGCCGCATCCGCAGCGTTGGTGAGTTGATCCAGAACCAGGTCCGCATCGGCCTGAGCCGGATGGAGCGGGTCGTGCGTGAGCGCATGACCACCCAGGACGTCGAGGCCATCACCCCGCAGACCCTGATCAACATCCGCCCGGTCGTGGCGGCGATCAAGGAGTTCTTCGGCACCTCACAGCTGTCGCAGTTCATGGACCAGGTCAACCCGCTCTCAGGCCTCACCCACCGCCGGCGTCTTTCGGCGCTCGGTCCGGGCGGTCTGTCCCGCGAGCGGGCCGGCTTCGAAGTCCGCGACGTCCACTTCTCCCACTACGGCCGCATGTGCCCGATCGAGACGCCGGAGGGCCCCAACATCGGCCTGATCGGCGGCCTGGCCTCGTTCGCCCGGGTCAACCCGTTCGGTTTCATCGAGTCGCCGTACCGCGTCGTCAAGAACGGCAAGGTCACCGACGAAATCGTCTACCTCACCGCAGACGAGGAAGAAGAGTACGTCGTCGCCCAGGCCAACGCCCCGCTCGACGCCAAGGGCAAGTTCCTCAACGACCGCGTGCTCGTGCGTCGCTCGCCGCAGGCGGCGAGTCTGCAGAACCTTCGCCTCCAGCTGGAGCAGGAAGTGTTCTTCGGTGCGACCACCGAGATCTCCTCGG
>NZNH01000081.1 GCA_002694825.1 Acidimicrobiaceae bacterium
GTGGTGTCTTCGTCGAAGGAGGCCACCGAGCGCTGCCCGCGACCGCCACCCTTGCCGAAGAAGGCCGCGACCTCGGTGCGGTCGAGTCGGTAGTGCGGGATATGGGTCCCGGCGGCGATGATGCCCCGCATGACGCTCCTGACGCGGTCTCACCGAGCCCCGCTGGCTCGGCTTCGCGTCAGCAGACTACCGGCGGCCGCCACGACCTGTTTGCGTTGGTGTCGGGCCGACGCACCGCGAAGGCAACTCGAGCATCGGCCAGACTGGCGTCATGGCCGAGCCCCGTGGTGACGAAACCGTCGAATTNCTCCAGACCCTGATCCGCAACGCCTGCGTGNACGANGGGCACATGGANTCGGGCCANGAGATCCGCAANGCNGATGTTCTCACCACCTATCTCGAGGGAGCCGGCGTCGAGGTGCAGCAGTATCACGCCGCCCCGGGGCGGACGTCGCTCGTCGCCCGGATCGAGGGGACCGATCCCGCCGCGCCGAGTCTTTGCCTCAACGGCCACACCGATGTGGTACCGATCAGCCCCGACGGCTGGGANGAGGATCCCTTCGGCGGCGAGGTGATCAACAACGAGGTCTGGGGCCGCGGTGCCGTCGACATGCTCAACCTCACCGCCTCGATGGCAGTCGTCACCCGGGCGGTCGCCCGCTCCGGCACCCGTCTCGCGGGCGATCTCGTCTTCTTCGCCGTCGCCGATGAAGAGGCCGGCAGCGCCTACGGAGCCCGTTGGATGGGCGAGCACCATCCCGACGTCATCACGACCAACTACCTCCTCACCGAAAACGGCGGTCTTCACGTCGGGAGCGAACAGGACCCAGCCATCACCATGGTCGTGGGCGAGAAGGGCATCGCCTGGCGTCGGCTCCGGGTGCGCGGCACGCCAGGCCACGGCTCCCGCCCGTACCGTTCGGACAATGCGGTGGTGAAGGCAGCGGCGGTGGTGCAACGGATCGCCGAGTACAACCCGTCGCCGTCGTTCCACGAGTACTGGCGACCCCAGGTCGACGCGATGGCCCTTGACCCGGAGCTGCGGGCGGTGCTGCTCGACGAGGGCGCCATCGACGAGGCGCTTGCGACCCTGCCGGCCTCGGCCCCGGTCGGGAACTGGCACGCCTGCACCCACACCACGTTCTCGCCGAACGTGGTCACCAGCCAGACCAAGACGAACATCATCCCCGATGTCGTCGACATCGANGTCGACATCCGCACCCTGCCCGGGGAGACCCATGAGGATGTCGAAGAACACCTTCGCCACGCGCTCGGCGACATCTACGACCAGGTCAGCGTCGAGGTCATCCTCGAAGAGCCGTCGACCCAGTCGCAGATCGACACGCCGCTGTGGGACTCGATGCAGAGGGCGGTCGCCAACCCCTTCCCCACCAGCCGGATCGCCCCGACGATCAGTGTCGGCTTCACCGACGCTCGCGTCCATCGAGATCTCGGCGCCGTGGCCTACGGGGCGGGATTGCTGAGTCCCACGCTGACCCCGGCCGAGTTCGGCTCACGCTTCCACGGCCACAATGAACGCATCGATCTCGAATCGCTCGATCTGACGACGCGCTTCTACCACGACGTCGTCCGAGACCTGCTCGGCTAGAAGCCGGTGGCGGCGCCCGCAAGCGCCCTCGGATCCGCCGCGCCGGCCAACGAGCCGTGCTCGGTGATCTCGATGAGATGGGCATGGCCGAACTGGGAGTGCTCAGCCGTGCCGAGTTCGTGGCCGCGGGCGGCGAGCGCGTCGACGATCGCCTNAGGGACATGGTCCTCCAGTTCNACCTTGCGGCTGACGCCTGGCGCCCATGTCGAGAAACCGGTGTCGATGGCGGGGGCGATGCGCCAACGCCCTCGTCCGACCGCCTNACCGGCACTGCGACCGTGGCGGAGTGAGGCCGCCAACATCTGCAGGACGATCNGGGGCTGAGCGTCGCCGCCCATCGTGCCGAGCACGGTGCGCAGACGGCCGTCGGGGTGGGTGACGAGCGCCGGTGCCAGGGTGTGCGGCGGCCGCTTCCCGGGTCGGTACTCGGCGGGATGCCCGGCCTGAAGCGAGAAGCCGAGGCCCCGATCGTGCAAGAAGATGCCGCTCGAACCGGCGACGAGGTGCGCGCCGAAACCGCTGGCGTTGGAGTTGATGAGCGACACCCCCATGCCGTNGCCGTCGATCACGCACAGATACGTCGTGTCGCCGTCGAAGCTGGGGGTGGCGACCTCGCCGGCCCGTCCGAGATCGATCGCGGCCCGTCGATCCGCAATGCGCTCGGCATCGAGGAGCCGAACCGGGTCGGCTCCGTCGAAGAGTTCGGTCGGCCGGTCGTGCCCGGCCTGGATCGCCGCCTCGACGAGGACATGCGCGCCGAGACCGTCGTCGTCAAACTCGATCCCGTCCGCAATCGCTGCGGACAGCAAGGTGAGGTACCCCTGGCTTGTCGGTGGAACCGACCAGATCTGATGACCAAAGGCGTCGACCTTGATCGGCTCGACCCAGCGGGCCTGCACGGTGGCGAGGTCGGCGGGCACGAACTCGTCGGGGCCGGCTGCCAGCAGGCCCTCACCGAACTCGCCTTCGTAGAAGCCGGCGCGGCCGTCACGAGCGATCGCCCGCAACGCCCGAGCCGAACCCGGCCGAGTGACGACGGCACCTACGGGCGCGGCAGCCGGAAGATCGGCGTGCTCGACCGCAGCGACGAGGTGCAGGGTGGCGCTCAGCGTCGGGTGGACCGGGAAGCCGTCCTCGGCGGAGCGGATCGCGGAGGCGAATACGGTGTCGAGATCGAGTCGGCCGTGGCGTTCGTGGAGGGCGAGCCAGCCGTCGACCGCGCCCGGCACGGTCACCGCCCGAATGTCGTTCTTCATCGGCACGGCTGTGAGCCCCTCGGCCCGGGCGGCGTCGGGGTCGGCGCCAGAGCCGGCCATGCCCGAGGCATCGAGCGCCTCCGGCGGGCCGTCGGTGTGGTGCACGAGCGCCCAGAGATCGCCACCCATGCCGCACATGTTCGGGCACGTCACCGACAGCACGGCATTCGCGGCGATCGCGGCATCGACCGCCGAACCACCCTTGCGGAGCACGTCGACGCCCGCTTCGGTGGCGAGATGGTCGATCGTGGAGACCATCGCGTTGGCGGCGTGGCGGGTGACGACCGGAGGCAGCATGCGCCGAGCATCGCGCACGCGTGGAATCAACCGCGTGCCGAGCGTGTTCTCGTCATCGTGAGCGTCCTCAAGATCGAGCCGACCGCAAAGTGGATCCGAGGCATCACCGGTGACCGTACGGTCGTCGACACGAAGGCCGCGCAGCTCGTGTGGGAACACGCGTACTACCCGTACTGGTACATCCCCGTCGCTGATGTCACCGACCCCACCCTGCCCACGACGACGATCGACGAGCTGCCCGGCCACGTGAAGATCGAGTTCGCCGACGTCGAGCGTTGGTTCGAGGAGAACGAGGAGGTCTTCGTCCATCCTCGGGATCCGTACCGCCGAGTCGACGCCCAGCCGTCGAGCCGCCACGTCGTGGTCGAGGTCGATGGTGTCGTCGTCGCCGACTCGACCAACCCGACGATCCTCTACGAGACCGGCCTCCCTCCCCGCTACTACCTTCCGGTCACCGACGTCCGCATGNCACACCTCACGCCGACCGAGACCAGCACCGGTTGCCCGTACAAGGGGTTCGCCAGCTACTGGACGGTGGACGTGGGACACGGTCCTCACACCGACCTCGCCTGGGGCTACGACGAGCCCCTCCCCGAGTCGGCACCGGTGAAGGGCCTGATCTGCTTCTACAACGAGCGGGTCGCCCTGACGATCGACGGCGAGCGTCTCGGCGTCGCCGCTACGACCGAAGATCGTTGATCCGCCGCCGGGCGATCTCGAGGTCGTCGGGGTTGGTCACGCCGACCCACGGCTCGCTGGTCGGCACCACACCGACGGTGTAGACGCCGGCCGCCTTGAGGTCGTTCACGACCGTCGGCAGCAGGTATTCGGTCTTCGGTTCGTGAGCATGCTCGGTGAGGAAGGTCTCGAAGCCGGACCCAAGGTGGTCGAACAGGTTGTTCGGGAAGACCCAGCAGTTCATCGACGCAACGGCGTCATCGGCGAGGCGCCCCTCGGGGTCGGTCGAGGTGATCGAACCGTCCTCCCGACGCCCGATGCCGTGGGTCTCCACGAGCGACACGAGCTCGCCGTCGACGACCTCACAGATGCCGCGGGAGACCTCGCCGACCTCGGGCAGCGTCTGATCGAGTCGGAAGCCGGCGAGCAGCGCACGGTCGTCGGGCAGATCCGCCGCCGCCTCGGCNAGGGCCAGGTAGGTCGAGGCGCCGTAGTAGTCGTCGGCGTTGAGCACGCAGAACGCGCCGGGGACCTCGGGGGCAGCGGTCAGCACGGCGTGGCCGGTGCCCCACGGCTTCGCCCGCTTCGGGCCGTGGGTGTCCTGCAGGACGTACGCGACGTCGAGGTCGGGATGCTGGTCTGCGACGTGTCGACGCACGTCCGCCTCGATGTCGGACCGCACGATCAACACGACCTTGTTCATGCCGGCGGCCAGGGCGTCCTTGATTGCGAAGTCGAGAAACGCCTCGCCGTCAGCGCCGATGACAGCGAGCTGCTTGGTACCACCGAACCGGGAGCCGAGCCCGGCGGCCATGACGACGAGGGTGAGGCTCACGCCGCGATCGTAGGCGTCAGCGTTCGAGCAGATGGCGAACGTGATGGGTCTCGTTGAACGAGCGCACGCTGCGAATACCGGTGCTGCTCGCCTGCACCTGGGTGAGCCCGCAGTAGTCGGGCCGAAGCGACAGGACGTCGTCGATCCCGATGATCGACTTCAGGTACACGACGGTGACCATCCCATGACAGAACACCGCCACCCGCTTGCCCTTGTTGGTCGCGATCACGTGCTCGAACCCGCGCACGACCCGCTCCTCGAAGTTCTCCAGACCATCGCTGAAGATGTGGTCCTCGAGGTTGTCGAGATCGAAGTAGTGGGCGGTGTCGGGATCGTCGGCCGACATCTCCTCGAGCGGGACATACGTATTCGACCGATGGTCCGACTCGATCAGATCCTCGAGTCGTTCGACCTCGAGGCCGAGCATCTCTGCAGTCGGCATCGCAGTCTGGTGTGCCCGTCGCATCGTCGACGACACCACGTGATCGATGCCGTGTTCACGGAGGTAATCCCGAGTGGCCTCGGCCTGCTGGATCCCCACGTCGGAAAGATCAGGGTCAGCGCCCTCGTCTTCGTCGACGGTCTGACGAACGGGCCGGCCGTGCCGGAAGATGTATAGCTCCACGGCTCGGGAACCTACCGGGCAGCGGCCGACGGACGCACACCGAGTCCGGGGATCGACGGCACGAGGATCGCCCCGTCCTCGACAGGAAGCGGGGCGGCGACGTCGGTGGCCAAGAGGGCCGAGGTCGCCACGCCATGGGCTGCGGTGACGCCGCTGGCGGCGGCGACGTGCACGGCATGCGCGACGCCAACGGCGGAATCGATCATCGAGGTCACGATCGGTGTGACCCCAGCGCTGTGGGCGGCGGCAATCGCCTGCATGGCGAGATCGGGCCCACCGAGCGCCTGGGGCTTGATGACGACCGCGGCCACGGTGCCGGTGGCGATCGCCCGACGGAGATCGTCGACCGTGCGCGCCGACTCGTCGACGGCCACCGGGACCGGCGACTCCGCACCGACCGCGGCGATCTGGTCGATGCCGGCCGTTGGTTCCTCGCAGACCGCAATGTCGAGCGGTGCCAGCCGGTGCAGGATCTCCAACGCCTCGTCGGCACGCCAACCGCCGTTGGCATCGAGTCGAAGCTCGACCTTGTCGCCGACCGCGCGCCGGGCCGACTCGACGAGCGCGATGTCCTCCTCGACACGGCGGTGCGCAACCTTCAGCTTGATGGTCTCGATGCCGTTGGCGATCGCCAGATAGACGTTGGTCAGCGCCGTGGAGACGTCGGCGGCGCCGATGGTGGCGTTGACCGCAACCCGTTCGAGCGGTTCGGGTGCGAGATGTGCTGCGAGCGACAGTCCGGCTTCTTGGGCGAGCACATCTGCGGCAGCGCCGGCGAGCGCAGCCCGGGCCTCGGGCGCGCCGACGAGCGTGTCGAGNACGTCGCCGATCATGTCCTCATCGAGGCGAAGCCCCGCCATGTCGACCTGGTCGTGAAGCGATTCGAACTCCTGCACCGACCACCCCGGCATCGGGCAGAGGTCGCCCCAACCGATCGTGCCGTGGTCGTCGAGTCGCACGAGGGCGCCCCGGCGGTTGGCGACGATCGCATGCGAGGTGGCCATCGGTGATCGCAGGGGTAGTTCGTAGGGGATCAGATCGAGACTCATGCCCGCCCGATCGTGTGACGGATCGCCTCGGCCACTGCGGCGGGATCCTCGAGATGGGCGGCATGACCCGCCGCCTCGACGGTATGGACCACTGCATCGGGCAATCGACGGGCGAGGGTCTCGGCGATCCCGACGAACTTGGCGTCGTCACCCCCGACGACCAGGCCGACCGGCATCGTGCAGCGATCGAGCAGGTCGTGGAGCGGTGTCATCCGTCCCGTGCTCGCCTGGCGGAGGCTGGTGGCGAGCGCAATGGGTTCGTTGCCCAGACGTTGCGCCCGAGCGCCCGAGAGGTAGTCGTCGCCGAGCCGGGACTGAGTGGCAAAGAGCGGATTGGCCATCCACCGTTCGACGAACGCCGGAAGGTCCCGCTCGATGAGCTCGGCGAGCTCGTCGTCCGCGCTCGCCCGAGCTCGACGTTCGTCGGGGTCGGCGAGGCCGGCCGAGGCGCCGATGAGGGTCAGCGACCGCACTCGCTCAGGGTGTCGGCACGCTGCGGTGAGCGCGACCCGGCCCCCCATCGAGTAGCCGACGAGGTCGCACCGTTGGCCGGCGAGCGCCAACACCGCGTCGGCCATGGCGTCGACGGTGTAGTCGGCGGGGTCGGTCGAGTGCGGCCCGGCTCCGTGGCCGGCGAGATCGGGCACGAGCGCCGCCGGGTCGACCAGGTCGGCGAGTGCTCGCATCGTCGACCCATCGCCGGTAAAGCCGTGGAGGATGACGACGCTCACCCGTTGATCGCCTCACCCACGGCGGTCGTGATGGAGCGACGCACGGCCATGTCGTGATCCGGGTCGATGCGCACGATCACGAGATCGACACCTGGCTCGGTCTTGGCGCTGGCGGCCTGAAGCACGGCCGGAAGATCGTCGTCCGCATCGACGACGGTGACATTGATGCCAGCGAGTCCCTGGAGTTGCGCAAGGTCGACGCCGTGGGGTGTGCGGAAGATCGTCTCGTAATCGGCGGCATCGATGCGGCCGTGGATCGGCAGCATCGAGAAGATCTGGCCGCCGTCGTTGTCGATGCAGACCACGGTCAGACGCTGCCCGGCCCGCTCGACACCGAGAAGACCGCCGATGTCGTGCAGGAGGGCGAGATCGCCGGTGAAGACCACGACGGGCACCGCATCATCGACCTGAGTTACGAGACCGAGGGCGGTCGACGTGATGCCGTCGATGCCTGCGGCGCCGCGATTGCCGGCGAAGCCGAGGCGGGTTCCGGCGGGCACGAAGGCGTCGAGATCGCGGGGCGGCATCGAATTCGACGCCATGACGATCCCCCACTCGGGCAGACCGGCACAGAGCTCACGCACGACGCGTCCGCTGCTCCGCCGGCCGTCGATCAGGTGCTCGTCGACGACGGCGGTGGCCACGGTGTCGAGCGCCTGCCAGCGATCGAGCCACTCGCTGCGACCACGAGCCTCAGCCGGACGGCTCACCTGCACCCACCAGTCGGCGTCGACGGCGTGGTGTTCGGTGGTGGTGAACGAGGCGTCGTGCCAGCGATGCTCACCGTCGACGAGCACAACGTGCCGGGGCTGCACTGCGTCGAGCCACTGGTTGACCGGCGCCGTCGTGGGGGCACCGCCGAGCTTCACCACGACATCGGGACGGAGCTCCTCACGGATCGGGTGCTTGAGCAGGTGTTCGGCCGAGGCGATGACGACGTCGTTGTGCAGCCGCATACCGCTCATCGGTTCCCCGATGACGGGCCAGGCCAGTGCCCGGGCGAGTTCAGCGACATGTTCGGCAAAGCGGTACCCAGGCGTGATGCCGGCGACGGCGTCGGGACCGACGAGGATCACGCCTCGCTCGTACCCGCCGAGTTCACCGAGGCGATCGGTGGTGGGAGCGCTGGCGAACGACAACCGGTCATCCGGTGTGGGGTACTCGCGAACCGGTAC
>NZNH01000082.1 GCA_002694825.1 Acidimicrobiaceae bacterium
ATCGACTGCTTCGCTCGAAGGCTGCGGGCCGAGCACGGCGGTCGTGCGTCCGGCGAACACCGCCGTCTTCTCGGTTGCGATCGCCGTCACCGTCGGGCCCAGGACGTCGGTGTGGTCGAGGCCGATCGCTGTCACGGCGGTGACGACATCCGAGCGCCCGAAGACATTGGTGGCGTCGACCCGGCCACCGATGCCCGCTTCGACGACGAGCCAGTCGGTGCCGGCCCGTCGCGCCATCACCAGGGCGATTGCGGTGGTCAGGGCAAAGAAGGTCGGTGGTTCCCCGGTGGAAGCGAGCGCGTCGGCGTGGGGTCGGATCTCCTCGATGGCGGCGACGACCTCCTCCCACGATGGCAGTTCGTCGGCCACCATGAAGCGCTCACGGATGTCGTGCACGTGGGGCGACTGGTGGAGTCCGACCGACCCACCCGCCGCTCGGAGCGAGGCAGCAACAAGGCGGGCGACGGTACCCTTGCCGGCAGTACCGACGACATGCACCGCCCGAACCCGGTCCTGTGGGTCGTCCAACCGGACCAGCAACTGCACCGACGCGAGCCGGGCTCGCTCGCCACGAGGGGCGTCAGGCTGCACAAAGCGAAGGAGCCATTGCTCGACCGAGTCGGGATCGGGCGACATCACCGCCGGACCACCCTTTCTGCTCCTTGCGCACTGCGCTACCCTTGGATTCCGCCATACGGAACCGTTCCACCATACAGAACGGTCCTCGATGGCGACTCGTAGATCGCACTCGGTTCGAAGATGCAGGAGTAACGAACGATGAAGGTGCTGCTCGCCGACGCGCTGCCCGACGCAGCGGTCGAACGACTCGAAGCCGCCGGTGACGAGGTCACCCGCATGCCCGACCTCGACGCTGACACCCTGCCGGAGCACATCGCCGGCTTTGAGGTGCTGATCGTCCGCTCGACCAAGGTCACCGCCGCTGCGCTCGACCAGGCCGACTCGCTCGGCCTCATCGTCCGGGCCGGCGCCGGCACCAACACGATCGACTGTGACCGAGCCGCTGAGCTCGGGGTCTTTGTGTGCAACGTGCCCGGCAAGAACGCCCTTGCCGTCGCCGAGCTCACGATGGGGCTCCTCATCGCCATCGACCGCCACATCGCGGCCGGCACCGCCGACCTCCGGGCCGGGACCTGGAATAAAAAGGCGTACTCGAAGGCCGAGGGCCTCTTCGGCCGTCGCATGGGCATCATCGGCGTCGGTGACATTGGCATCGCGACGGCCGCCCGCGCGAGCGCGTTCGGCATCGACGTCGTCGCCGTCGCCAAGCCCGGCCGGAGCGACCTCGCTATCGCTCGCGCCGAAGCAGCCGGCATCACGTTCGTCGACACGCTCGACGAGCTGCTCGCCACCAGCGACATCGTTTCGCTGCACGTGCCCGGCTCGACCGACACCAAGGGCATGGTCGACACGGAGTTCCTCGCCAAGATGAAGGACGGCGCCGTCCTGCTCAACACCAGTCGGGGCGACGTCGTCGACGAAGCGGCGCTGATCGACGCCATGGACAACCGCGGCATGCGCGCCGGTCTCGACGTGTACACGAACGAGCCCGGCTCCGGAACGGCCGAGTTCGACTCGACCCTCGCCAAACACCCGAGTGTCGTCGGCACCCATCACGTCGGCGCTTCGACCAACCAGGCCCAGGCCGCCGTCACCGACGGCACGATCGACACCGTCCAGGCGTACCGCGCCGGCGAACCGGTCAACTGTGTGAACCTCGATCCGGTGCCGGTGCGCGCCGCGACCCTCACCGTGCGTCATCACGATCGCGTCGGCGTGCTCGCCAGCGTGCTGCAGATCCTTCGCAAGGAAGAGCTCAACGTCTCGAACATGCAGAACCGGGTCTTCGCCGGATCGAAGGCCGCCGTCGCGTCGATCGACGTCGGGCATCTCCCCAGCGCCGAGATCGTCGATGAGGTTCAGGCCCTCGAGGATGTCATCTACATCTCCGTGACCCCCGCATGAGCCGCGAACGGCTTTTCGAGCCCTTCGCTGGTTGGCTGATCCGGCCTGAGTGGGCGGCTCGGGTCATCGCCGGGGCCTACGACACCAAGAGCCCGGCCGAGCGCCGCGAGATCGTCTCCACCAATCCGTACAGCTACCTGGGCGTGACCCGATCCTCCGAGGACCTCGCACCGGGTGACGACGCTGACGAAGCCGAGCTTCTTCGTCGCGGTGCCGACACCCTGAGCACCATCCTCGACGCCGAAGCGTTCGCGCCAACCGACCACGCTGCCCTCTTCGCCTACCGCCTCACCTACGCGGGCCACTCCCAGCTGGGTGTCGTCGGGGCACTCGCCGTCGATGCATTCCGCGACGGCCGTGTCCTGACCCACGAGAACGTTCGTCCCAACCGGGCCAAGCTGCTCAGCGGCCATCTCCAGCAGGTGGGCGCCACCTCCTCGCCGATCGCGCTCACCCGCCGACCCGACCCGGCCGTTGCCGCCGTTCTCGCCGTTGCGACCGAACGTGAGCCGCAGGTCCACCACATCGTCGAAGAGGTCCTCCACGAGGTGTGGGTGCTCGACGAGCACGAGAGCATCGCCGTCGCCGAACTCCTCGCCGACGAGCCGGTGTACGTCACCGATGGCCACCATCGCTCTGCAGCAGCAATCGCGGGCTCGATGGAGCGCGACGAACCCGCGTTCCAGCGCACGCTCGCCGTGCTGTTCCCCTCCGATGCGCTGCGCGTCGAGGCGTTTCATCGTCGGATCCCCGACACCCTCGGCCGTGATCCGCACGCGCTCGAAGCGCTACTCGCCGATGCGGGTGATCTCACTGAAGTCGGCACGCTCGAGGAGGCTCGGCCCCAGCAGCCCCGCGAGGTCGGCATCTACCACCAGGGCAACTGGTGGAAGCTCGTGCTGCCCGAGCCCGAGACCGACAGCCCGGTCGGCCTGCTCGACGTCGAACTGCTCCGCACGAACGTGATCCGCGATCTGCTCGGCATCGACGAACTCCAACCGGACTCGGGGGCCGACTATGTGCCGGCTCCGAACGGGATCGACGAGGTGGTGCGCCGTTGCGACGAGGACGGCCGCATCGGTTTTGTGATGTATGCGACGTCGATCGAGGAGTTGATGGCCGTCGCCGATGCCGAAGAACTCATGCCTCCGAAGTCGAGCTATGTCGCGCCGAAGCCCCGCTCCGGGATCTTCCTTCGCGTGCTCGGCACGGGCGCAACCAGCCACCTCGACCCGAGCTGAACGCCGGCGTCGTCAGCTCCCCAACGCCCGGGTCTCACACCTGGTCAAGGGTCAGGCGAAGGCACCCTGCATGCGCGCCGCGTTGAAGGTGTTCTCCATCAAGCAGCCGATCGTCATCGGGCCGGTGCCGCCGGGCATCGGGGTGATGGCACCGGCGACCGCCTGCACGGCGTCGAAGTCGACATCGCCCTGGATGCCGTCGGCGGTGCGGCTGATGCCTACGTCGAGGACAGCAGCGCCAGGCTTGACGAACTCAGCGGTGACGAGACCGGCCACACCCACGGCAGCGACGATGATGTCGGCCTCCTGGCAGATCGCGGCCAGGTCGCCCGAACGGCTGTGGGCAAGCGTCGGCGTGGCATCGCAGCCTTTGCGGCCAAGCAGGAGAACCTGGGGCAACCCGACGAGCGTGGAGCGACCGATGACGACCGCCTTCTTGCCGGCGGTCTCGACGCCGTAGCGCTCCATCAGACGCATCACCCCGAGCGGGGTGCAAGGAACGTGACCGTCGCGACCACGAAGGAGTCGGCCCATCGAGCGCTCGGTGAGGCCGTCGACGTCCTTCTCCGGCGGAAGCAGGTCGAGAATCCGTTCAGCATCGAGACCGTCGGGCAATGGCAGCTGCACGAGGATGCCGTGCACCGCCGGGTCGTCGGCGAGGTCACGGACGGCCGCCTCCAGATCCGGCTGGCTGATGTCGCCGGGAAGCTCGACGTGGCGCGACACCATGCCGGCCTCTTCGGCCTTCTTACGCTTGTTGCGGACATAGATCTGGCTCGGCTTGTCGTCGCCGACGAGCACCGTGGCGAGGCACACATGGGGGTTGCCGAGCGCCTCGATCCGGCCCTTCAAATCGACCACGAGTTCGTCGCGGAGTCGGTTGCCGTCCATGAGCACTGCGCCACCCGGCGTGCGCTCCCACTTCTCCTCAGCCATGGGCCAAATCTACCCGGGAACCCATCCGCCGAGATGGCCAAAAGCGGCCACAACCGGTCGGGCGGCAGGCGCAGGCTACGACGCCTATCGTCTCCCGTATGGGGGGACCACTCGAAGGAATCAGGGTGCTCGATCTCAGCCAGGTGGTGGCCGGGCCATTGGCCACCCAGATCCTGGCCGAGCAGGGTGCCGAGGTGATCAAGGTCGAACCGATCGGTGGTGAACTCACCCGCGTGACCGGGCCCGACCACATCCGGGGGCTGTACGCGAACTGCAATCGGGGTAAACGCTGTCTCGCCGTCGATCTTGCGACCCCCGACGGGGTCGAGATCGTGCTCAGCTTGGCGGAGCGCAGCGACGTCGTTGTGCAGAACTTCCGGCCGGGGGTGGTCGAACGGCTGGGCATTGACTTCGACACCGTCGCCGCCCGCAATCCCGATGTCATCTACGGCTCGGTCTCCGGGTTCGGCGCCGACGGCCCCTACAGCCAGCGGGCCGTGCTCGATCCGGTGGTCCAGGGTCTCGTTGGCATCGTGCATGGCCAGGTCAGCGAATCACTTCCCTTCCCCGACCTTGTCCGCACCCTGGTCGCCGACAAGGCCACCGCCCACACGGTCGCCCAGACGATCACGGCGGCCCTCTTTGCTCGAGAACGCGGGGCCGGGGGCCAGCACATCGAACTGTCGATGCTCGACGCCACGCTCGCCTGGTTCTGGCCTGACGGCATGGCCGACCTCACCCATCACAAGGGCGAGATCGTGACCCACCGCCCGTGCGACCTGTACCAACTCGTCGACACGCTCGACGGTCAGCTCGTCTATTTCCTCGCCAGCCAGTCACAGTTCGAAGGGATGTGGCGGGCGCTCGGGCGCGACGATCTCCTCGCCGACGAGAACTTCTGCAACCCGGGCCTCCTCACCCGCAACCGCGAAGCTGCCACCGAGGCGCAGGCCGCGATCCTCTCCGGCCTCGCTCAGATGACCACCGGGCAGGCGGTCGCGACACTTGCCGAGCACAGCGTGCCGGCCGGGCCAGTACTGACCCGTGCGCAGGTGTTCGACGATCCGCAGGTGATCCACAACAACCTCATCGTTGAGTGGGATCTCCCGAACGGCGAGACCTTGCTCCAGGCGGGACCACCGGGAACCTTCTCGGCGACCCAACCCGAATTCCGCCCGTTCATCGGAGTCGTCGGGGAGCACACCGAGCAGATCCTGGCCGAACTGGGTCACGACGCCGCCGCGATCGCGAGTTTCCGGGGGGCCGGGGTCGTAGCCTGAACGCCTTGTCTCACGACCTCTATCGCTGGCAACACGACGCCCTGATGGCCTGGCACCGATGTGGCCGCCGCGGGGTGATTGAGGCGGTCACCGGGTCGGGCAAGACCGACGTCGCCCTCACGGCGATCGACGATGCCGTACATCGAGGCTTGTTCGCTCTGGTCATCGTGCCGTCGCGGGTGCTCATGGAACAGTGGTTCGAACGCCTCGGTCGGTGGATGCCCGATGCCGAGATCGGACGCCTGGGCGATGGCTACCGCGACCGCCCGATCGACTGCGACGTCCTCATCACCACCCGCCACTCAGCCGCCAGCCGGGTACCACTCCCGACCTCGGACCGCGGTGGCATCCTCGTCGCCGACGAGTGCCACGGCTTCGGCGGTTCGGTCCTCCGCAAGAGTCTGCTGCCCGAGTACCAGGAGCGTCTCGGTCTCACCGCCACGCTCGAACGCTCCGATGACGCCGTCGAGACGATCCTGCTGCCGTACTTCGGCGGGATCTGCTACCGCTACGACTTCGCCTCGGCGATCGCCGACGGCGTGTGCGCCCAGCCCCGCGTCGGCTTCATGGCGGTGCCGCTCACCCGGGAGGAGCGCACCGAATACGACGCCACCGAGGGCCGTATCGTCGCCGCCCGCCGGCAGCTCAAGCAGATCAAGGGCATCCCCCACGAGCCGTTCGGCGACTTTCTTGCTGCCGTCCATCACCTCGCCGCCAACGACGCCGGCCCCGACGGCCGGGCCGCCAACGAGTACCTCAACGCGTTCTCGTCTCGTCGGGAGATCGTGGCGACCAGTTCGGCGAAGTACGAGGCCCTCGGCAAGTTCGCCGAGGCGATCAGATCCGCCGACGGCGCGCTGCTGTTCACCGAAACGGTTCGCGCTGCAAACCATGCGATCGTCCGTCTCGATCCGGTGATCAATATCGAGATCATCACGGGCGACACCGGCCGCAGCGACCGCAGCGCCATCCTCGAGCAGCTGCGCGACGGCACGCTCGATGCGGTCGCGGCCCCTCGTGTGCTCGACGAGGGGGTCGACGTTCCCAACGCGAATCTGGGGCTCGTTGTCTCGGCGAGCCGCACCCGCCGCCAAATGATCCAGCGGATGGGTCGGATCCTGCGGCGCAAGCCGCTCGGCAGCGGCGCGCGTTTCGTCATCATCTTTGCCGCCGACACGCTGGAGGATCCCCGGTTCTCCGAGGATCGTGACGGCTTCTTGGAAGAGATCGAGGAGATCGCCGAGTCGTCTCGCATCTTCAAGCCGAGCGAGTTCGATCACTTGGCCACCTTCCTCGACTACTCCGGGCCTGAGGTGCTCACACAGCCCGAGACGGTCGGGTCGTTCGAGCCGCCGGATCTGGCCCCGGAGGAGATCACGGAGTGGACGGCGGAGGCCCAGCCGTACCTCGAGATGATCAGTCCGGAACTTCCCGAGATCACCAAGCCGAAGCAGGTGCGGGAGAAGCCTCGCCTGTCGACTGGTGAGCATCCAGTTGCACTGATTGCCGTCGGCAGCCAGTGGGCGTTGCGGTGCACCGGTTGTGAGGCGACGTCGGAGCCGAGGACCTACAAGTGGCAGGCGATGGACGACAAGGTCGAGTGCACCTGCGTGCGCTGACCGAAGCGCAGCGGCAAACCCGTGCGCTGACCGAAGCGCAGCGGCAAACCCGTGCGCTGACCGAAGCGCAGCGACAGATGCGTCGACACGGCCATCCGTCCTAGGATCAGCCGCACCATGGGGGGCTCACAGGAGATCGCCGACGCGGCGGCTGCGGCAATGTTCGCGGAGGATCGCAACGCGCATGCGATGGGCATGATCGTGTCCGCGGTCGCCCCCGGGAGCGCCACAGTGGAGATGACGGTGCTCGAATCGATGGCCAATGGTCTCGATGTCTGTCACGGNGGCGTGGTGTTCGCGCTCGCCGATACGGCGATGGCGTTTGCGTCCAATGCCCGAGGGGGCACCAACCTGGCGTCAAACGCCTCGATCGAGTGGCTCGCACCGGCACGGGTTGGCGATCGGCTGGTCGCCGAGGCGTCCGAGACCCACCTTCAGGGCCGAACCGGGGTGTACGGCGTGGTGGTGTCGGGTCCCGAGGGNGTCGTTGCGGTCTTTCACGGCAAGACNAAGCGCATCTCGGACGAAGGACCGGCCTCGCGATGAGTGAGCGTCGCATTCGCGCCCACGAGGTCGAGGACATCGCCGCCGAGCGGATTGGCGAGCTCGGGTTGGATCCGCTGACGTTCAGGGCGATGTTCGGCATCTTCCGNCTCGGCGGCCGAATGTTCAACGACCTCGAGTCGACGATCCACAAGCCCGCTGGCTGGTCGTTGGCGGGGTTTCGGGTGATGTTTCTGTTGTGGGTCGGTGGCCCGATGGAGTCCCACGAGATCGCCCGACTCGCGGGTTTGAGTCGGGCCGCNATCTCGAGCGCNGTCAACACGCTCGAGCGCGACGGACTCGTCGACCGACGGCGTGAATCCGATGACCGTCGGGTCGTGACGGTCTATCTCACCGACGACGGCGCCGAACGACTTGAAGCCGCCTATCGGGCGCAGAACGCCCGGGAGGGCGCGCTCCTCGGCGGGTTGGATGCCGACGAGCTCTCGACGCTCACCGACTTGATGCGACGGGTGTCGAGCACTCGTATCGACGACTGATCAGACGACGCGCTGAGCCTTGCCTTGGCTGCGCGGCACGGCGAACGGCTCGACGACCTCGACGGTGGCGGTGACCCCGATCATCGTCTTGATGCGCTCACGGGCCTGAGCGGCCAGCGCGGCACGGTCGGCAGCGGGGTCGAGCGCCTCGACCATGACCGTGAGCGTTGCCATCGTGCCGTCGGTGCCCTTGTGCAGTTGGTAGTGGGCGGAGAGGCCGTCGACCTGCATGAGCTCAGCTTCGATCTGGCTCGGGTAGACGTTGACCCCGCGGATGATCAACATGTCGTCGCTGCGGCCGGTGATCCGGGCGAGGCGCCGCATGGTGCGTGCCGTGCCGGGCAACAGCGTGGTGATGTCGCGAGTTCGGTANCGGATGACGGGGAGCGCCTGCTTCGTGAGNGANGTGATGACGAGTTCGCCTTCTTCGCCATCGGGCAGGACGTCGCCGGTCTCGGGATCGATGATTTCCGGGTAGAAGTGGTCCTCCCAGATGGTGAGGCCGTCCTTGGTCTCGACACACTCCTGAGCGACGCCGGGGCCGATGACCTCCGAGAGGCCGTAGATGTCGACGGCATCGATCCCGAGTCGCTCTTCGATCTCGGTACGCATGCCTTCGGTCCAGGGTTCGGCCCCGAAGATGCCGACCTGGAGCGAGGTGGCGGCGGGATCAATGCCGAGGCGCTCCATCTCCTCGATGAGGTTGAGACAGTACGACGGTGTGACTGTGATCAGGCGGGGTTCGAAGTCGGTGATGAGCTGGATCTGACGCTCGGTCTGGCCACCTCCGAAGGGCACAACGGTGCACCCCAGCTTCTCGCCGCCGTAGTGGGCACCGAGGCCACCCGTGAACAGGCCATAGCCGTAGGCGTTGTGGAGCAGGTCGCCAGGTCGGCCCCCGGCGGCGAACAACGAGCGGGCCATCACGGTGGCCCAGGTGTCGATATCGGCGGCGGTGTAACCGACGACCGTCGGTTTACCGGTCGTGCCCGAGGAGGCGTGGACCCGCACGAGATCCTCGCGCGGCACGGCGAACATCCCGAACGGATACGCCTCGCGAAGGTCGTCCTTCACGAGGAACGGCAGCCGAGCGAGGTCGTCGAGCGACGTGACATCGTCGGGATGCACGCCGGCGGCATCGAACGCTCGGGTGTAGTGGTCGATGTTGGCGTACGCGTTGTGAAGCGTGGACTGCAATCGCTCGGTCTGCAGAGTCCGGAGTTTGTCGATCGACGCAGTCTCGATGGGTTCGTAACCGGCCATGTCTGCTCCTGGGGTCGATTAGACGTCGAAGTCGACCGAGACCGTACCGCTCGCAGGCGTCGCCTGACAGGTGAGGATGAAGCCGGCGTCGGCCTCACCCGGCACGAGTCCGTAGGTGGTGGCCATCTCGACCTCACCCTCGGTGACGCGAGCCCGGCAGGTCGAACACACGCCGGCCTGACACGCAAAGGGCACCTCGGGACGGGATCGTTGGATCGCAGTGAGGACGGTGTCGTCGGGCAGCACGGAGAAGGTGCTGGTGCGGCCGTCGAGCGTGACCTGGCCGGTGGCGATCGGTTCGATCGAATCGTCGACCGGGCCGCGAACCCGGCGGGGTGCTCGCCCGCTTTGCGCCGAGGTGAACCGTTCGGTGTGGATCTGCTCCGGTTGGAGGCCAAGACAGGTATGGGCGTCGGTGATCGTCTCGATCAAGGCCTCGGGGCCGCAGAGGAAGACATGATCGGGAGCAGCCGGGAACAGGCCCCGCTCGACGCCGGCGAGGAACGACTCGACACTCGGACGGCCGTCGAGCAAACCGAGTGCCTGCGGCTCACGAGTGAGCTGGCGCCACACCCGGAATCGATCGAGGTGCCGATTGCGGAGGTCCTCGATGTCGTCGAGCAGCATGATGGTCGACGTTGCCTGGTCGACCTGGAGCAGCGTGACGATGGAGTCCGGTTCGGCATCGAGGATCGTCGCCGCGATCGAGTAGATCGGCGTGATTCCGCTACCGCCCGCGACCAGCGTGTACGTGCGGGCCGCTAGCGGATCGAGTTCGTGGGTGAAGNGCCCCATCGGCGCCATGGCCTCGACGGTGTCGCCGACGCGCAGGGCCGACGTGGCCCAGGTCGAGAACGCGCCGCCATCGACGCGCTTGATCCCGACACGGAGCGCACCGTCGACCGGGCTGCAGATGGAATAACTGCGACGGATCTCGACCCCATCGATCTCGCGGCGGAAGGTCAGGTACTGGCCGTGCTCGAATCCGAGTTCGGTATCGGGACACTCGAGCGTGACCAGCACCGACGACGATGTGTCCCGTTCGATCTCGGTGACGGTCAGCGGGTGAAAGGCAACGGCCATCAGATCGCCTTGAACGACTCGAACGGCTGGCGACAGGCGTCGCACATGTGCAGTGCCTTGCATGCCGTGGCTCCGAAGGCCGATGTGAGACGGGTGCGACGGGAGTTGCAATGGGGGCAGGCGACGGGGAGATCGAGGGCCACCGGGCCATCGGCGGCGGCGCCGGGTGGCGCAATTCCGGCCGCGGTGAGCTTGGCTCGGCCCTGGTCGGTGATGTCGTCGGTCGACCACGGCGGGCTCATCACGAACTCGACGGATGGTTCGTACCCGGCAGCGAGGACGGCGGCCTCGACATCGGACCGGATCTGTTCCGTCGCCGGACAGCCCGTGTAGGTCGGCGTCAGCCGGACGTGGGCGGCATTTCCGTCGACCTCGACCGAACGGACCATTCCCAGGTCGCCGATGGTGACGTGAGGCAGCTCTGGGTCGTCGACGGCCCGTACGAGCAGATCGAGCTCGCTCACCATGTCGCTCCCGGATGCGCCCGAGCGAGGCCCTGCATGACCTTGAGCATCGGCGCGAGGTGCTCGCTGTGCTCGCCGCAGAGACCACCCGACCGGGTGGGTGGCTCGGGCGGCATGGTGAGCGTCGCCTCGGCCACGGTTGCGCCGACGGCTGCTCGCCAGGCACCGTCGAAGCGAGATCCGATGAGCCCTGCGATGCGGAGGTCGTCTTCGTCGTCGGCGCCGAGCAGCTCTTCGGCGAAGGGCCACATGGTGTCGAGGCCCGCCTGCGCCCGTCGGTGACTTTCGTCCGTGCCGTCACCGAGACGGATCAGCCACCCGGTGGAGTGCCGCAGGTGAAAGCGTGTTTCGTTAACGGCGCGGGCAGCGAGCGCCGCCAGCGTCTCATCGGTGCTGCTGCGCATCGATTCCCAATACAGAAGGGCAGCGTGGTCGTGGAGCACCTGTCGCGCCATGGTGACGGCGAAATCACCGTTGGGTTGCTCGACGATCAAGGGGTTCCGGAAGTCGGCCGCGTCGCGGAAGTAGGCGAAGTAGTCCTCGTCATGGCCACGGCCTTCGAGCTTCCCGGCGTAGGTGTAGAGGTGCCGGGCCTGCCCAAGGAGATCGAGGCTGATGTTGGCCAACGCCATGTCCTCCTCGAGCTCGGGGGCGTGGGTGAGCCACTCGGCGAGTCGGTGGCTGAGGACGAGGGTTCGGTCGGCCTGCCGCAGGACGTGCGTGAGGAGATCGGCAGGCATCACATGTGATCGACGTCCGCCGGCAGCTCGTAGCTGGTCGGGAAGCGGTAGGCCTTGTCGGCGGCGGGTTCGAAGAGTTCGGCCTCGGCCGACGGGTCGGAGGCGACGATGTCGGCCGACGGCACGACCCAGAGGCTCACACCTTCCTGGCGGCGGGTGAAGAGATCCCGCGCGGCCTGCAGCGCCGTCTCGCCGTCGGCGGCATGCACGGAACCGACATGGGTGTGGCTCAGCCCGCGCCGGGCCCGGACGAACACCTCCCAGAGCGGCCAGGCAGCATTCATGCGACTCGTTCCCGCTGCTGTTGCTTCTCGGCGTACGCCACCGCCGCCTCGCGGACCCACTCGCCCTCGGCGTGGGCGTTGCGGCGCGTGGAGATGCGCAGATCCGGGATCTCGCCCTCACCCTTGACCATCGTCGCGAACTCGTCCCAGTCCGGCTCGCCGAAGTCGTACTGGCCCCGCTCCTCGTTCCACACGAGATCGGGGTCAGGGACGGTGAGGCCGAGCAGATCTGCTTGCGGAACGGTGGCGTCGACGAACTGCTGGCGGAGTTCGTCGTTGGTGTAGCGCTTGATCCCCCACGCCATCGAGCGGACGGTGTTGGGTGAGTCGGTGTCGGGCGGGCCGAACATCATGATGCTCGGCCACCACCACCGATCGAGGGCGCGCTGAGCCATGGCCTTTTGCTCGGGCGTTCCCTCCGAGAGGGTGAGCATGATCTGAAAGCCCTGGCGCTGATGAAAGCTCTCCTCTTTGCAGATCCGAACCATCGCCCGCCCGTAGGGTCCGTAGGAGCAGCGGCAGAGCGGAACCTGATTGGCGATCGCGGCGCCGTCGACGAGCCATCCGATCGCACCGACGTCGGCCCACTCGGGCGTCGCATAGTTGAAGATGGACGAGTACTTCTGCGTCTTGTTGTGGAGGCGGTCGAGGAGTTCAGCCCGGTCGACGCCGAGGCTTTCGGCCGCTCCGTAGAGGTACATGCCGTGGCCGGCCTCGTCCTGCACCTTTGCGGTGAGGATTGCCTTGCGGTGGAGCGACGGCGCCCGGGTGATCCACTCCCCTTCGGGCTGCATGCCGATGATCTCGCTGTGCGCGTGCTGTGCGATCTGACGCACGAGCGTCGTGCGATAGTCGTCGGGCATCCAGTCGTCGGGCTCGATCCGCTCGTCGGCATCGATGAGTGCGTCGAACTGTGCTTGGCTCACGCTGGCTCCTTTTGCGCAACCATGGTCAAGACGTCGTAGCTGGCGAGCACGTTGTCGTCCTGATCGATGACCTTGGTGTCCCACCGGACCTCGCCGTAGCCGGCGCCCGCCCGGAGGGACTTCTGCTTGCAGGTGAAGATGACCCGGATCTCGGTCCCCGGGTAGGTCGGTGTCGCGAACCGAAGGTTGTCGACGCCGTAGTTGGCGAGCACAGGGCCCGGATCGGGCCACACGAACAGGCCAGCCGCCATCGAAAGCACGAGATAGCCGTGGGCGACTCGACCTTCGAAGATCGGACTGGCCTTCGCGGCCTCGTCGTCCATGTGGGCGTAGAAGAGATCGCCGGTGAAGTGGGCGAAGTGCTCGATGTCTTCGAGTGTGATCACGCGGGGTTCCGTGTCGAGACAGTCGCCGACCTCGAGTTCGTCGAAGAACAGCGTGAACGGGTGGCCGTTGTGGCGGCGAGCAGCACCATCGACCCACTCGCCCGTAACCGCAGTGACGAGATCGGGCGAGCCCTGCACCGCGGTGCGCTGCATGTGATGAAGCACCGAGCGAACGCCACCGAGTTCTTCACCGCCACCCGCTCGACCGGGCCCGCCGTGAACAAGTTGCGGAAGCGGTGAACCATGGCCGGTCGACGCAGCCGTGGATGTTGCGTCGATGGTGTGGACCCGACCGTGGAACGGCGCGATCCCGAGGGTGATCCGAGCGGTTTCTTCGGTGTCGGGCCCGAAAACCGACGCGACAAGACTGCCGCGGCCCTTGGCGACGAGCGCAACCGCATCGTCGAGGTCCTGATAGCCGAGGAGGGTCGACACCGGGCCGAACGGCTCGACGACGTGAGCGGGCGACGAGGCCGGATCGTCGGCGCGCAACAGTGTCGGCGCCATGAACGCGCCTCGTTCGGTGTCGAGTCCGGAGAGTTCCGGTGCGAACACCGTGCGGGCCCCCAAGCCGGCGACGGCGGCGTGGACGTCGGCTCGCTGCTCCAGACCGACGAGGGCCCCCATGTCGGTGGCGTCGTCGGCGGGATGGCCGACCGTAATCGCCTCCAGTCTGGCGACGAGGGCGTCGCTGACGGTGTCGAGGTGGGTGTCGGGCACGATCACTCTGCGGATGGCGGTGCATTTCTGGCCGGCCTTGGCGACCATTTCGCCGACGACGGCGTCGCAGAACGCTCCGAACTCCGCCGTGTCGGGCCCGGCCGATGGCGCAAGGACGGCGGCGTTGAGTGAGTCGGCCTCGGCGGAAAAGCGCACCCCGCGTTCGAGCACGGCAGAGATCGTGCGAAGTGATTGGGCGGTCGCCGCCGAACCGGTGAAGGCGAGACTGTCCTGCTCGTCGAGCACGCTGAAGATCGGGGTGATGTCACCGGCGACGA
>NZNH01000083.1 GCA_002694825.1 Acidimicrobiaceae bacterium
TGTAACTCTTTTAGGTATTGAGTCCCCCGGATTAACATCGTCTCTTGCAATTGCTGAATTAGTATCGGCAAAAATTAAGCAAACACCTTAATATGAGTTTTTTGCCTGATTATTTAACCATAGTTTTCCAAGTGTTGCAGTAGTTGCAGCGAAACCAGAAGAAAGTTTCTGCGGTTCTGGAGCCTCAATATGACTACCTATCCAGGCAAGAAGGGCCATACGACGCAACATAACAAAGGTATCAATTTCCTTTTCATCTTCAAACTTTAAATCTCGAACAGACTTATATCCTTTAACCCATGCTGATTTAAATAGGGGAATGTTTGGGCTATCCTCTATAAAACTTATTGCCGAAGCAAAGTCATACATTAACCAACCAAAACCACAGTCATCAAAATCAATTAGCCTGGTACTCCCTTTATCAATCAGCAAATTAGCCAACCGCATATCTGCATGGATAAGATTAAAACGCTTTTTACTTTTGCCATAAACTGAAAGCCTTGCACGTATTTTTAACTCTACTTCCTCAAGAGTTTCTTTCACATCTGGCGTAACTTCTGGTGCTAAACGCCAATCTCCCCAAAGTGCTCTATCACCAAATATATTATTTATATCCCACGTCAGCCTCGTAAAGTGATCCGGCCTATTCCAAGAAAGAGCGTGATTGTGACAGCTGCCAGCAAGTCGACCTAATTCTTCATAAAACGGCTCTAAATTTTCATTTTCATCCGGTGCAGACCCATAAACAAAGTGGAATAAAACTAAATATCTAGGCAAATTGAGTTCATCAATCAAACATTCCTGAATTGCTGAACCATCTTTACCAATAAAATACTTGGGGGTTTCGACCAGTCCACTTTTTGAGAGCGCATCAATCCAACTTAATTCACTAGCAATCGCATCCTTAGAATGATAATTTTCGCGATGAACACGCAGAACAGCCTTAAATCCTGAAGGATTTTTTATCAAATAAGTAAAATTTTCAGAAACATTTATCAACTCTGCAGAGACATTTTCTGGTAGGTCCCATTGTTTCAGTGATTTGCTTACAAGCTTTTCTAATAGAACCAATAGAGTGGAAAGGGGCATATTTCTGGAATTCATTTTTTAGCACTTTTTGATTAGATACGTATCCATTATCCAGCCATGTTTATCTCTAGCTTTTTTCCGTTCTTTAACAATAATTTCAGCAACATCATNGAGATTTCCAGAACATATGATCTGATTTGGCATTCCTAAATAAGCACCCCACCAAATATAAAAGTTATCTCCCTTCAAAGAATTGAAGGAACAATTTCCATCCAACATTACTACTACTTTGTTATATTCTTTAGGAAATCCTTCTTCCAACAGCCGTCTTCCAGTGGTTACTAAAAAAGATGCCCCTAGATCATTAATAGGTATTTGATGAGCGGCAGCCAATGCTTGGATGGAGGTTATCCCTGGTACAACTTTAACAGATGGTATTGGATCTAACCTTTCAGCAATTCTTAAAGTACTGTCATACAAGCTAGGGTCTCCCCAGACCATTAAAGCAACCTTCTTGACCGTTTGCTTCNGAGTCAACCTTGCTCTATCAATTGTAGACTTCCAAGCATGTGCAATAGCTTCATGCCAGTTATCAACATTTTCCAAATACTCTCCCTCAGATGCACGTTTTGGTATATCAAATTCAAATATGGGTGGTCTTTTTGAACCTAAAAGTTGATGGCAAATCTGATAGCGCAAGTCAGCCAAATCACTTTTTTCACTTCCTTTCTTGGGAACCATTATTATATCTGATCTACCCAAAATATTGACTGCCTGTTGTGTCACATGCCCAAGGTTTCCAGTACCTATTCCGACCAGGTAAAGATCAATTTTCATGATCCATGTATCCTTTTGCTAATGGACCATAAAAAATCAAAGCCGGTTGAGGTGAAATTTCTTTATCTAGCTTATCAGCAAGTTCTTTAATAGTTGTTAAGGTCAAACTTTGCTGAGGTGTCGAAACAGCTTCCGCTAAAAGAGCTGGTGTATTGTCAGGAAGGCCATAGCCTGCAAGTTTTTTTTGTAATTGGCTGAAAGTTCTTTTCCCCATAAAAATAATTGTGGAAGCAGCTGGATCAGCCAAAGCAGGTAAGTTAATATCTTCAGGTAATGCACCCTTTATATCGTGACCAGTCACAAATTGAATGCGGCGAGCGACTAATCTTCGAGTTAGCGGGATACCAGCGGCTGCAGCCGCTGCAAAAGCAGAAGGTACACCTGGAATAATTTCGTATTCTATACCAGACTCTCGCATTGCAAACAATTCTTCTTCAAGCCGACCAAACAATCCCGCATCACCAGACTTTAGCCTTACGACACGTCCACCAGCTTTAGCATAGTCAAGCAAAAGTTGCGTGACTGCATGCTGTTTAGGCGAGGCCCGGTCTGCCCTTTTGCCAACGCCTATTAAATCTGCACTAGCTTTANCATAGCTCAAAATTGGACCTGAAGATAAATCATCAAACAATACAGCATCAGCGCGTTCCAAGCGATCTACAGCCTTGAGTGTCAGCAATTCTGGATCACCGGGGCCAGAGCTNACAAAACTTACAAAACCNGCCATTAATTTGCCTCAGCAATTATATGAAAAAACGTTCCTGACACCTTACCTCGCACAGACCCTGTTTCTGATACCATATTTCCCTCGGCATCTTTAACAGAAAATAATGGTTCATCGGGCTGCTCAACAATGCTGCTATAGTGAAATTCATGTCCTCTTAAATTCATATTTCCAGAAAAAATCTCATTAGGTGAATTTACCTCAGCCAGACGGTATCCGAGGTTAAATTTTCGTTTTGCATAACTTGTCACAAGCCCAAGAAGTCCAATCATTTTGTGGGATTTCCCTTCTTTGTCGATGAGTTGGCTGCCGAGTACCATATAGCCACCGCACTCGCCATGAACGGGCCGTGTCTGCGCGTGTTCCCTAATACCAGAAAAACATTTTTCTGCTGTTGCAAGCTTTCCCGCGTGAAGTTCCGGATAGCCGCCAGGCATCCAAATTACATCGGCCGATTTATCAGGTATTTCATCTAAAACTGGAGAGAAAAACCTCAATTCTGCTCCTGATGAATGCCAATGTTTCAATATATGAGGGTAGGTAAATGAAAATGCCTCATCACGCGCAAGCGCAATGCGCTGTCCAGGAGGATCAGGCAAGTTAAGCTGTGAATTTGGATAATCTACTTTTACTGCGCTCTGTGCCAACTGCTGTAACTGGTCCAGATCAACATTTGATGCTAAAAAAACNCCATANTCAGCNATAGCNTTTTCNAGNTTTGGGTGCTCAACNGCCTGGATAAGNCCTAAGTGCCTTTCTGGTAAAACTAAATCGCCACGCCTAGGTAGCGCTCCCAAAACTTTTAAACCAGCCTNTTCAAANCCAAGTCTTGCAAGNCGTTCATGGCGGGGACTAGCNACNCGGTTTAAAATTACACCAGCAATATTAATTTCTTTNTTATAATTAGAAAAACCAAGNGCTGTTGCTGCAGAAGACTGAGCNTGCCCACTTACATCNACTATTAAAATTACTGGCCAANCNAAAGCTAAGGCCGTTTCNGCNCTNGAGCCNTGGCCNAACTGTCCNGGCTTNGCNACCCCATCATAAAGCCCCATNGAACCTTCTGTNAGAATTAANTCTGCACCATCTGATAAAGCTACAAGATTATCCATTAATGCATCAGACATAGCCCAACTATCTANATTATATGAATTGCGACCAGCTGCNGCAAAATGGAAAGCTGGATCTATATAGTCGGGGCCACTCTTAAATGGCTGNACTNNTAAACCCTTGTCCCTCANAGCCCGCAATAANCCAAGCATNACTGTTGTTTTTCCAGNACCTGAACTTGGCGCNGATATTAANAGNCCGGGTGGTTGCTTCATANTTTTTTTNCCTCNTCCGCAGACTGAGGACGAAANCGTCTNTCNTAGTCAGTGGAATANAGAGAGCTTTCCGCNAATGTCTCATTTCCAAGCACAGGTCCTACTAAAATAAGAGCAGTNCTTTCNATATNTTCTGANACCCCATCTTTAAAGCTCACAAGAGTNCCACGAAATATTTTTTGATCTGGCCAACTAGCCCGATATACTACTGCAGCTGAACAATCATCNCCATAAAATGGTATNAGTTTTTCAACAACTTGAGTTAAGTTATGTATTGAAAGATGGATGGCGAGAGTAGCTTTTGTACGAGCAAAATTCTCTAGTGACTCATCGTCAGGCATGGCCGATGCACGACCCGAAGTACGGGTNAGAACTACCGACTGCGTTANGTTAGGTAAGGTTAATTCTGTACCGAGGGCCGCTGCTGCTGNAGAAAANCTGGTAACTCCTGGCGTCAGNGTGAAATTTATCTTTTCTTCTCGAAGTCTGCGAAGCTGCTCNCCCATAGCTGACCATATTGATAAGTCGCCCGAGTGCAGCCGCGCGACGTCATAACCCAACTCAGTTGCTCTTTTACATTCTTCTATAATAGCGTCCAGATCCAGCGGAGCAGTNTTGATAATCTGAGCANCTTCGGGGCAATGCGTAAGTATCTCAGATGGAACAAGAGAGCCNGCATAAAGGCAAACTTTGCAACTTTCTATTAANTTTTGTCCTCGCAGTGTTATCAAGTCAGCAGCGCCCGGNCCTGCCCCAATAAAATGAACAGTCATATGCTTTCCCCTTCAGCGATAGCACATACAGCTAACCCGTCATCCGAAATTTTTCTTGGCCCTAAAAGTTTAGCTGGNCCCTTAAAAAANGCCAGTGCTGCACTTTCTGCCACACTGCCAGTTTGTCGCTTTTCAATTACAATTGCTGATTGTGTAAATGTTTCCATTGATTTCATNACTTCATTTTCAACCGCATACAATGGTAACTCATATGTTTTAGCAAGCGCCTTCAAAGCGGGNTGATCCACCTTATCTTTNGGAGCAGAAAAACCACTGATTTTATGTTCAGCCCTNGCTTTATTCAGGGCATTAACAAGACTATCCGTATTTGCCAAGGATCTTAAACCAAAACCAGCGATACAAACTGTTGCCATCAGCGCACAACCACCCANTGTGTAATAGGATAAGACGCTTTCCAGCTACTTTTCCCACCAATCTGCTTTGGTTGCGAATACTCAAAACGNAATANTTGGCCACCAAAATTTTCTGCGCAGTCAACAATCAAACGGTCAGTTTCAATTGTAACGCCATTAACGACTAAGCGAGTGCCAGCAGGAATAATTTTCCATATTTTTTCAAACGACTCAGCGCTAAATCCACCACCTATAAAAACTGCATCAGGGCGATCAAGTTTACTCAAAGCATCCATAATATCTGACTCGATAACTTCGATCCAATCGACGCCTAATTTTGCAGCATTTAAACTAATATTTTCTGCCCTAATTGAATTTTTTTCGACAGATGTAGCTTTCATAGAGGATCCCGAAAGCAGCCACTCGATTGCTATAGAACCAGAACCAGAGCCTAAATCCCAAAGATGTTGGCCAGTTTGGGGGGCTAGGGCAGATAAAGTAAGCGCTCTTATAGGCTGCTTTGTGATTTGTCCATCATTTGCAAACCAGTCATCAATAAGGCCAGATGCTTGTGACAAAACCTTTCCTGAGCCAAATACTTTTATCCCTACCATAAGAGGGTGTTGAAATTTTCTTTTAATTTTTTCTTTTGCTAGAGTTTTTGTCACGTTCTGACTTACTGATCCAAGTGACTCTAAAACCCACAATTCACTATCGCCAAATCCAGTTTCAATCAAATACTCGTTTAATGAGTTAACCGACTCACCATCACGCACTGTTACCATGAGTTTTTGACCAACTGCGAGGTAAGGGCGCAACCTTGAAAAAGAAGCCGAATGAAGTCCAAGTTGAAATGTTTTCTCTATCGGCCAGCCTAATTCTGCCGCTGCCAACGAAAAACAACTTTGTGCTGGTATTGCATACCATTCTCTTCGATCAAGCTTTTGGATAATTTGAGAGCCTGCCCCAAACCAAAATGGGTCACCAGAAAATATCACGACGACACGGCTACCTCGTAATTTAAGAAGCTTTTCAATTCCCTCAGAAAAAGGCACCGGCCAAACTATTTGATCTCCGGAAAGTTGAGGGAGAGAAGCTAAATGCCGTGGTGGTGCCATGATGGTTGGTGTGTCCTGCAAAACCGCTTGGGCCTCAGGTGATAAACTTGCATAGCCGCCAGCATCCATGCCAATAATAGTTAACCAGGGAAAATCGTTCATGCAAAAAAATCTCTTGATACTTGGTGGAACAACCGAAGCTTCAGCCTTGGCACAGATTATCTCTAAAACAAGTATAAATGCCAGACTTTCTTACGCTGGCCGGGTAAGTCGGCTTCGACCTTCCCCAATCGAAAAACGGGTTGGTGGTTTTGGAGGTGTGTCCGGGCTTGTAGAGTATCTTAAATTAGAAAAAATTTCTCATGTAATAGACGCAACACACCCTTTCGCATCACAAATGAGCAAGAACGCAATAGAAGCATGCACTTTGGCGGGCATACCTCTGGCTGCGCTCACCCGTCCCCCTTGGCAAAAAGAAATCGGAGACAAATGGATAAATGTCCCAAACGTAGAAGCAGCTATCCAATACTTGGAAATACCAAAAAAGCGGATTCTTTTAGCTATTGGAAGGCAAAGTTTATCTTTATTTTACGCGCAACCGCAACACAAATACATTTTACGCCTAGTTGATCAACCTGAAAGGCCGCTCAAATTTCCAGATCACTTTATTAATATTTCAAGAGGCCCATTTACTGTCAAAGATGACACAGCATTATTCAAAAAGCACAAAATTGAATTAGTAGTAGCCAAAAATTCAGGGGGCAGCGGGGCTTATTCCAAAATAAACGTTGCAAGAACTTTGGGTGTATCCGTTGTTATGATTGACAGGCCTTACATACCCATTCGAACAGAAGTTTTCGACGCAGATGCCGTCCTCAATTGGTTGAACCAAGTTTAGAGTATCTCGGTGTATAGGCGAAAGTTTTTCCGTTTTGTATAAAAGCTTTTGTTTGGCTAGATCCTATAATTACAACCGTCTGCATATCTGCCATTTCTGGTTTAGCTTGGGTTAAGTTCATAATTTGAATTTTTTCCTGGGGAGTAGAAATCGCCCGCGCAAATACAATAAGCCGATCTTTGGAACATTCACGTTTTAAAATAGTTAGGGCTTTATTGAAACCCTCGGGTCTTGATTTGGATCTGGGATTGTAAAGCGCCATAGCAAAATCAGCCTCTATTCCAAGCAAAAGTCTTTTTTCAATCAACCCCCAAGGTTTAAGGTTATCACTCAAATTTAAAGTACAAAAATCATGACCCAGGGGTGCACCAATTTTGGCCGCCGCTGCCAACATTGCCGTTATACCTGGAAGAACTTGAACCTCTACGTCAGCCCACCGACTTGGGTTTTTATCTAAAATTTCAAATACTGCTGCAGCCATAGCAAAAACGCCTGGATCGCCAGACGAAACAATTAAAACTTTTTTACCAGAGGCC
>NZNH01000084.1 GCA_002694825.1 Acidimicrobiaceae bacterium
GCCCAGAGCGCCGCCGCAGCGTCGCGGGCCTCGTCGAGGGTGTGACCAGCCGCAGCGCGACGGGCACTGTCGAAGACGGCGTACGTATTCCGGGGCAGTTCGCCGCCCCGAGCGACGTCGGCGTTGGCGCCCATCGTGAGTGCGGCCCCCCATGACGCCGGCTCCTCGATCGGTGATTCCCGGATCACGGCAGGGCTCGGAAGGCCGGCTTTGCGGAGCGCGGCGCGGGTGAGGCCCGTCTCGCCGCCGACCATCACGATCATGTCGGCCTCGCCCCGAGCCAACCGGTCGCCGAGTTCTCCGACGAAGGCGATCGGCGTATTGCCGCCCCAGGTGGTGAGCACCGAGGTCGCCGAGGCGGAGATCCCGAGCGCATCGCCGATCGCCCGGCCCGGGTTCGGGTGGCGGAACAAGCCGGCGACGACCCCGACGAGATCGATCGAGGAGGCATCGATACCGGCGTCGGCAACGGCGGCGGCCGCGGCGCGAGTCATCAACTGGATCGGGTCGGCGGGGTTGTCGAGATCCGGTTCGGTGTCGACGATCTGGGCGCGACCCACGATGACGGGCGTTCGAGCGGGAACGGGCATTCGCGTAGGGTAGGAGCGTCTGTTCTCCTAGAGGAAGTCTCGTGCCTGTCTCCGCCGACCAGTTGATGCTCACCGACCGAGTCGCGGTGGTGACCGGCGCCGCCCAGGGCATCGGCGAGGCAACGGCGCTGGCGCTCGCGTCGCTCGGCGCCCACATTGCGATCTGCGACCGTCAGGCCGATGGGCTCGCCGAAACCGCCGCTGCGATCGAAGCCACCGGCCGTCGGGTACTCGCCGATGTGTTCGACGTGCGCGACGCCGAGTCGGTCGAGTCGTTCATGGCCCGGGTAGCCGGTGAACTCGGCCCGATCGACATCATGGTCAACAATGTTGGCGGTGGTTTCCACGCCGAGTTCGGCGGCGTGTCACCAAAAGGCGAGGCGGCGCTTATCGCCGAGAACTTCGGCACCGTCACCAACAGTGTGCGGTCGGCGCTGGACCGCCTGGCCGACGGCGCTGCGATCGTGAACGTCACGTCGGTCGAGGCCTACCACGCCGCCCCCGGCTTCGGGATCTACGCCGCCATGAAGGCCGCAGTTGAGCAGTTCACGAAGACGCTGGCGCTCGAACTCGGCGGCCGAGGCATCAGGGTCAACTGTGTCGCGCCGGACATGATCCCGACGCCCGGCGATGCCGACCTTGCTGCGGACAGCTCCGCCATGTCGACCGAGCACCACCCGACACCGCTGCGCCGGATGGGATCGACCGACGAGTGCGCTGCGGTGATCGCGTTCCTGGCGTCGGATCTGGCGTCGTTCGTGACGGGTACATCGATCCCAGTCGATGGCGGCACCGTCGCCGGTGCCGCCTGGAAGGTCGGCCTCGACGGCACCTTCCGGATGTAGGCGTCCCGGCCGTTGCCGAGGTCAGCGTTTCCGGCGATCGCGCACCACGACCGACTGGCTGGCGATCGCCTGGAGATTGCCCTGATCGTCCCAGATCCGGAGCTGACCGTGGCCAAAGCCATTGGCGATCCCGCCAGCCTCAATGTCGAGCAGATACCACTCGCTTGGCCGGACATCGATGATCCGCAGCGTGTTATCGAGGCTGTTCGAGCCGACCGGCTGTGACGCGACGTTGGAGATGCCCATCGGGACGAAGTCGCCGAGCACCGCCAGGGTTGCGGCGCTGTTGCCGACACCGTCGGGCGGCTTGGTCCAGACGCACAGCCGTCCTGGCCCGTGACCGGTTGGGCCGCCCAGCTTCTCGCCGGTGGTCGGTGCGAACCGTTGGTCGAGGTGCTTCCCGAGCGAATCCTGGTCGTAGTCGTACTCTCGGGGCCGACAGGCATCGGGCGNACGGACGTCGGGNGGTGTCGGCCACGTCTCGGTCAGGTCGAGTTCGCGCNTNCCGAGCGCAGCGTTGACCGTGATGATCTCNCGGTCNCCGACGNGNCCGATCACGCGAGCCTGGGTGGTGTAGCGGCCCGAGACCGAGACNTGGACGTCNAGATCCATCGTCTCGCCNACCTTGGCGAAGTCGAGNTACTGGGCGGTCGCCCAGACGACCGGCCGCCCGGTGGTCTCCTCAAGCGCGGTGGTGGCCGCAGCGAGGCCGGCCCCACCGAACAGGAAGATCTCTCGAACGCTCAGCCGGGGGATGACGGGCAGATACCACCGGTGCGGATTGTGCGTGGCCTCAAGGCCGAGCCACTTGCGCGGTGTGAGCTCGCTCATCGGAGGTTGTCCCGAATCTCGACGGCCGCACGCGCCGGATGGGTGAACGGCCCGAAGTGGGTCTCGCCCTCCCAGGTGACGAGGCGCGCCGACCCGATTCCCTCGGCCACCATCGGAGCGATCGTCGCAGGTGGCGCTCCATCGGTCGACGCAATCACGGTGATATCGGCATCGATACCGCCGAGGCGCCCATAGACCTCGTAGTCGACGCTTTCGAACGTGCGGGCCTCGCTCTCGGGCGTGCACTTGAGCGTGACCCCCTCCGGCGACGGCGTGAAGCCGTGACGGACATAGTCGTCGAGCACCGCAGGGTCGACCGCGGAAAACGGTGGGCGCGATCCGTATCGCTCGAGCACGGCCTCGATGGTGTCGAAGCTGGCCCGACGGTTGCGGGCGACCTCGGACATGGTGCTCGGGTTGTCGCCCATCGGGGGGAAGACGATCGGCTCGAAGAGCCACGCGGTGCGGATCGTGCCGGGCCGACGGAGCTCGGTGGCGATCACGGTGGCGCCGCCCATCGAGTGACCGACGAAGTCGACCGGCTCGTCGATGCCGAGAGCGTCGAGCACGGCGCAGAGGTCGTCGGCCATGCCACTCCAGTGAAAGCGGTCGTCCGCAGGAATGGTGCTGTCTCCGTGGGCCCGAAGGTCCGGTGCCCAACAGTGGCGAATGTCGCCGAGTTGCTCGGCGATCCGGGTGTAGCACCGGCCATGGAAGCCGGTGGCGTGCACGAAAAGGAGCGGTGGTCCTTCGCCTCCGAGATCATGGATGGCGAGCTCGACGCCGTCGCTGGAGCTCGCGTGGAGTGTCACCGTTCGCCCTCATTCACGAAGTAGTGCCCATCGTCGTCGGCTTCCACGCCGAGCACGGTGAAGAAGCGGCCATTGCCGAGCGTCATCGCACACAGTGCCGTGAGCTCGATCACCTCGACGTCGGTGAAGTGGTCGCGGAGGTCCGCCATGAATGTGTCGTCGAGTCGGTGATGATCCGACGCGAAGCGGTCGGCGAACTCGCCGGCGAGACGTTCACGTTCGTCGAGATCGCCGAGGGTGTGCACGCCGCCGAGATCACAGGCGACGACAGCTTCGACCGTCGCCTCGTCGAAGCCATCCTCCGTCGCATGGGCGGAGCGGGTGTTCAGACAGACGGGACAGCCATTCGCAGCGGCGATGCGAAGCCGCGCCACCTCCCGAACCCGAGGCGGAAGCGAGGTCTTCTCGTAAATCGCCGCCGAATAGGCACCCATGCCCATGGCGACGTCGAGCTGCATCATCAGCAGGCGTTCTCGCTCCAGTCCGGAGCCGTCGGGAACATCGATGCGAGCCATCGGGCGAGCCTAGGTCGCTGCGTCGCCTCGTCCACGATCGAACACGAGGGCGACCCAGCCGTCCTCGCTCAGTCGCTCGGTAGGGCTCTGGCCGTGGAGCCGTGCCGCCCGCTCGGCCTGCTCGCCATCGAGGATCCCGGCGACGATCAGCACGGGAACGTCGAGGCGTTGGACCGCAGGGGCGACGGATTCGTGGATGTCGATCGTGACGTTGAGCAGAGCGACATCGAACGACTCGTCGTTACCGATGTCGCTGATGTCGCCGATACGCACCTCGACGCGTTCGCGGACACCGTTGGCCATGGCGTTCGTCTGGGCCGCTGGCGCCGCCGCCGGATCGAGGTCGATCCCGATCACATCTGCGCCGAGTTGGGCTGCGGCGATTGCGAGAATGCCGCTCCCGGTCCCGAGGTCGACGACGCGGTCGCCGGTCCCGATGTGCTCGGCGAGCGCAGTCAGCATCAGGCGAGTCGTGGGGTGACTGCCGCTGCCGAAGGCATGCCCCGGGTCGATTACCAGATCGACGAACCGGCCGGTGGAATCCGGATCGATCCAGGGTGGACGAACGTGAAAGCGGCCCGCCCGGTAGTCAGCCGCGTGGTCTCGCCAGTTGTCGAGTCCGGTCGTGTCGGCGACGTCCTCTACCCGCCCGCCGTGGCGAAAGGCCACCGACGTGGCGGTGGCGGTGTCGGTGAATGCCGCCCGGATCGAGCGGTCGATCTCCTCCACACCGACAGCACCAGCACGCCAGAGTTCGTCGACGAGAAGTTCGGTGGTCGAGTCATCGTCGGGACGAACGATCGTGACCAGGTGATGCACCCTCAGTCGTCCTGTTGGCGCAGGAAGCGTTCGAACTCGGCGGCGAGATCGTCGGCGTTGGGGATACTCGACTCGGCTCGGCGGTCGTAGTGCTCTTCGAGTCGTCGGACGTACCCCGTGACATCGTCGTCGTCGGCCATGGCCTCGTCGACGCGGCGCTCCCAGGCTCGAGCCTCATCCTCGAGGTCGGCCCAGGAGGTCGGCAGGCCGGTGATGCGTTCGAAGCGCTCGAGGAGGGCCCCGCTGGCCTTGGGGTTCGGTGATCCCGACACGTAGTGAGGGACCGATGCGCGGAGTGACACGGCGGGGATACCGGCGCGTTCGAGGCGTTCGTGAAGCACCCCGATGACCCCAGTTGGCCCCTGGTAGCTCGGACGGTCGAGTCGCATGACGGCGGCGAGGTCGGCATCGGTCGTCGAACCGGTGATGGTCGGCGGGCGGGTATGGGGCACCTCGGCGATCATGGCGCCGAACGTGACCACCATCGCGGCGTCGACCGCGGTTGCGACCTCGGTGATGGCATCGCTGAAGGTTCGCCAGAGCAGGTGGGGTTCGACCCCCTCGACCAACACGAGATCACGGGACTGGTCGGGTAGCGCCAGGACGTGGATCCGGTGATCGGGCCAGTCGATGACACGGCGGCCGTCGTCAGCGATGCGGATCTCGGGCCGGCGCTCGCTGAAGTCGAAGAACGGGTCGGCGTCGATGACGCCGACCTCGATCCCCCCGGTGCCTCGTAGGGATTCGATCGCTCCGGTAGCGGCGCCGCCGACGTCGAAGAGGCCCTCGAACGCGGTGACAAGGATCGGAGAACGCAGGGAGGGCAGATCGGCGGTCCACTGGAGCACGGTCACCAGCCCAGCATGCCCGCACACCATGACTTCGGCACGGTCGGCCGATGAAACGAGCGCACGCCTGATGATCGCGACGCCGTTCAGCGGCCGGGTCAGTCGAGCTTCAGCACCCGACGGGCGTTGTCCCGAAGGAACTTCGGCCAGACCTCGTCCTTGAACGGAACATTGCGAAGCTGCTGGAAGATCTTGTCGAGCGACAGGCCCATCGGGAAATAGCCGGCGTAGATGATCTTGTCGGCACCGCGAGTGTTGGCGTAGTCGATGATCGCCTTCGGGTAGTGCTTCGGCGCGAACGCCGACGTGGAGTAGTGAAGCCCCGGCCACTTGAGCATGAGCTTCACCGCGAGGTCTTCCCACGGCTCGCAACCATGACGGGTCACGAAGGTGAGCTCCGGGAAGTCGTACATCACCTGATCGATGCGCTCGACGTGCTGAGGCGCAGCCGGCACGCGCGGCCCGGGGATGCCGGCGCAGCAAAAGATCGGGATGTCGAGTTCACAGCACAGGGCGTAGATCGGGTACATCAGCGGCGCGTCGATCGGCACCTGCGGCATCCGGCCCGACGGGAACGCCGTGACCGCCTTGAGGCCGAACTCGTCGTGGAGCCGCCGGATCGTGCGGATCGCCTCGACACCGTCGTTGGGATCAGGTTCATGGCACGGGATGAAGCGATCGGGGTGCTGGGTGACGCACCGAACGCCCTCACCCTCACCGGAGGCCGCGATGCCGACCATCGCGATCTCAACATTGCAGCGATCCATGAACGGCAGCAGCAGATCGGGGCCCTGCGGCGGTTCGTCGAGGTTGCCGTCGGCATCTCGGGCCTGATCGGAGAACGGCACGTCCTTGAACATGTACTGCGCAGGGAAGTTCATGTTGGCCGACTCGGCGTCCTTCAGCGCCCGCTCGAGGAAGGCGTAACGGTTCTTGCCGGTCGTGCCCGCCGTCGTGCCCATCATCGTGTCGATGACCCCGATGTCTTCCGGAAAGCCCATGAATCCCCCTGTCGATTCCGAGCGACCCTAACGCGGGGGCTACCGTCCCTTCGAAATGGAACCGACCCCCTTGCGTTTCACCACCTCCGATGTCGTGATCGCGGCCGATCGCCGTGGCGATCCACGTGACCCGCCGGTGTTCTTCCTGCACGGCGGCGGTCAGACCCGTCACTCGTGGGGTACGGCTGCCGAGGTGGTGGCCGAACGCGGCTGGTGCACCTACACCCTCGATTCGCGAGGGCACGGCGAGAGCGACTGGTCGGCTGAGGCGAACTACTCGTTGCAGGACTTCGCGCTCGACCTGATCTCGATCGCCGACGCCGTCGGGTCGAACCCCGTGATCGTCGGGGCGTCGCTCGGCGGACTCACCAGCCTGCTCGCGATGGGGCGGGAACGCCCCGGGCTCGGCCGCGGGCTGGTGTTGGTCGACATCGTCCCCGAGATGGAGCAGGCCGGCACCGACCGCATCGGTGCGTTCATGATGCGCCATGTCGAAACTGGGTTTGCCTCGTTGCACGAGGCCGCCGTCGCCGTCGCCGAGTACAGCCCCCGTCCCGGTCGAACGATCGACCCCGACAGCCTCCGCAAGAACCTCCGAGAGCGCGATGGCCGCTGGTACTGGCACTGGGACCCGCGCTTCATGTCGTCGATCAAGCGGAGCAACGGCGGCTCGGAGGTCTTCGCCCACGAGGTCCTGACCGAATGTGCCCGTGCGATCGATGTCCCCAAGCTGCTCGTGCGCGGCCGGATGAGCGACGTTGTCACCGAGGAGGCCGCCCGGCGTTTCGTCGCCGCCGTGCCCGGCACCGGCTATGTCGACATCGCCGATGCCGCCCACATGGTTGCCGGCGACAAGAACGACGTGTTTCGGTCGGCCGTGCTCGACTTCCTCGCCGAACTCGACTGATCAGCGCAGGTAGACGTACTGGTCGTCGTTCAAGATGGCGTCGATCCCGGCGTCGCGTAGGGCCCCCGCCAGGTCGAACGGCTCGGCGATCGCAAAGCGCTGCATGCCGTGGTCGGCGAGCACGATGACCGCAGTGCGGTCGAGTTTTCCGGCCGCCTCGATCTCGGCGAGCACATCGCGCATGCGGGCATCGGTGTCGCGAATGGCGGCGTGGAGGATCTCCGAATGCGGCCCACCGGCGTGCCCGCAGGCGTCGGTGAGGTTGAACGTGAACCAGCTGTAGCGGGGGAGCGCCCCGAACTCGCCCCGCCAGACATGCAGGGCCTCGTTGCGGGAGTGGGCGTCGTAGATCGATGCGTTGCGGAACTCCTTCACCCCCATGAAGTCCTCGGTGCGGTGCAGACGGCGGTCGGCGTCGGAGAGGGTGGGGATTGGCCCGTTCGTCGTCATCTGGGCATACGTGGAGTAGTCGGCGCCGCGATCGCCGTATTCGTAGGTCGTGGCGGTGAACGCCTCGGGCTCGTGACGCTTCAACGCCTCGTGGATCGTCTCGACGCCGGGCGCCAGGTGTTCGCGGGCTCGGATCATCTGGTGATAGTCGAGCAGGTCGACATGGACGTCCCGGTCCCGGTCGAACCAGGTGTTGTGGAGTACCCCCGACCGTCCGGGGAACACACCGGTGCACTGTGTCGTGTGGTTGGCCAGTGTGGCGGTCGGCAGCGCCGAGATGCAGCCGTGTCGGTAGGAGGTGCCTCGTTCGATCAGTGAGGCGATGCCAGGGGCCTCACCTCGATCGACGGCGTCGTGCAGCGCGTTGGGGTTCACCCCATCCCACAGAAACACGACGACGTGGTCGGGACGCTCGTCGGGGTCGAGGAGTTCGGTGATCTCGTCGCCGTCCTGCATGGCGAGCCGGACCCCGCTGCGGGCGCGACCTCGGCCGTCGACCCCATCGCCGGCCGGAATGCCGAGCAGGGCAGCGATCGTCGGCGCGACATCGACGGTGCGGAGATGCTCGGTCACGATGCCGCGGGGCCGGATCCCGGGCCCGGCTGCAATGAACGGCGCCCGGGCCTGGATGCCGCCGAGCGAGCCGTGGTTCCCGACACAGTCGTGGAACATCTGCTGGGGCGACCACATGACGGCGGCGTCGGGCGCGTGCTCAGCGTCGAAGTACTGCACGACCGATTCGTACGCGAGGGGCGTGGCGAGTTCGCCGAGGGACACCCCCTCGACCGCAACCTCGGCCTCGGTCCCGATGCCCTGATCAAGCGCCTGATTCCGCAGCGGGTGGTCGCCGGACTCGGCGAGGATCTCGATCGACCCGTCGGGGGCTTCGCAGAAATCGACGGCGCCGGTGGCCGACGCGGCGCGGAATCCGTCACCGGTTTGCATGACCACGGTGTCGACGTAGCGGGTCATGGACGAATCGGTGAGCAACGATTCGAGCCGGGAGATGGGGGTATCGGCGAGGGTCACGGACGCGACCGTAACCCGTGCCGCTCACCACCGCCGGTTGACGCTGCTGATTGGCGTTGCTGGTTGACAATGCCGCCGAACGGGTTACCGTGGAGGCCGTGAAGTGCTGCAGCAACACCCTGCTTCTTCTCGTGTAGGCGAGCGCCACATACCGGCGCTCGCCGAACCCTCCGTGCCCGAGTGGCCCGGAGGGTTTCTTGTTTTTCCGTACACTTTCCACCTGACCGACTCCCTGGGAGCGACCCATGAACCCGGCATCGTCTGACAACCAGACCGCACCTGCTGCGACCGCCTCACCGCCACGTGGGGGCACCATGCCCTTCGAGAAGTACCGGCCCTATCCGGCCGTGGAACTTCCCGATCGCACCTGGCCGGACAAGCGGCTCGAGTCCGCCCCGATCTGGTGCTCGGTCGATCTTCGCGACGGCAACCAGGCGCTGGTCGACCCGATGGACTCCGTGCGCAAGCGTCGCATGTGGGACCGTCTCGTCGAGATCGGCTTCACCGAGATCGAGGTCGGCTTCCCCGCTGCGTCGCAGACCGACTTCGACTTCGTGCGTGAGTTGATCGAAGGCGACCTCATCCCCGACGGCGTCACCATCCAGGTCCTCACCCAGTGCCGCGAGGACCTCATCCGCCGCACCTTCGAGTCGATCGAGGGCGCCAAGAGCGCCATCGTGCACTTCTACAACTCGACCTCGACCACCCAGCGTCGCGTCGTGTTCCGCACCGACCGGGCCGGCATCATCGACATCGCCGTCCAAGGCGCCAAGCTCTGCAAAGAGCTCCGCGATGCCGATGCGAACCCTGAGCGCATCCGCTTCGAGTACTCGCCCGAGTCCTACACCGGCACTGAGCCCGACTTTGCCGTCGAGGTCTGCGAGGCGGTCATGGACATCATCGAGCCGACCCCCGACAACCCGCTCATCTTCAACCTTCCGGCGACGGTCGAGATGTCGACCCCCAACCTCTACGCCGACATGATCGAACGCTTTCTGCGCGACGTGAAGAACCGCGACTCGATCATCCTTTCGCTCCACCCGCACAACGACCGCGGCACGGGTGTCGCTGCCGCCGAGCTCGGCATGATGGCCGGCGCCGACCGGGTCGAGGGCACGCTCTTCGGAAACGGCGAGCGCACCGGCAACGTCGATGTGGTCACGATCGCCCTCAACATGTTCACCCAGGGCGTCGATCCCGAACTCGATTTCTCCGACATCGAGGAAGCCCGGCGCGTGTACGAGTTCTCCAACCGCATGACCCTGCCGGACCGGCAGCCCTACGTCGGCGATCTCGTCTTCACCGCCTTCTCCGGTTCGCACCAAGACGCCATCAAGAAGGGCATGGCCGACATCTACGATGTGCAGCCCGGCGAGCCGCTCGAGGGCGAGTACGACACGTGGGACGTGCCGTATCTGCCGATCGATCCCCGTCACCTCGGCCGCAGCTACGAGGCCGTGATCCGGGTCAACAGCCAGTCCGGCAAGGGCGGTGTGGCCTATGTGCTGCTGCACGAGTACGGCCTCGACCTTCCTCGTCAGCTCCAGGTCGACTTCGCCAAGAAGATCCAGGCCGTCACCGAGGACACCGGCACCGAGATCACCTCGTACGAGATCCACCGACGGTTCATGAGTGCCTATGTCGAGCCGGTGAGTCCGAAGGTCGAGATCATCGGGCATCGGTCGTCGAGCGACACCCTCGAGTCCGGCACGACGACGATGGAAGCGAAGCTCATCGTCGACGGCAAGGAACAGATGGTGATGGGTGAGGGCAACGGCCCGATCGATGCCTTCGTCGCAGCGCTCACCGGTGCCGGCCTCTTCGAGGGCAAGGTCGCCGACTACAGCGAGCACACGATGGGCACCGGCTCTGACGCCACCGCCGTCGCCTATGTCGAGATCGACACGGGCGGCCGGGACACCACCTGGGGGGTCGGCATGCACGAATCGATCGTGTCGGCCTCGCTCCGGGCGATCGTCTCGGCGGTCAACACCCTCCGGAGCTGAACCAAACCGGTCGCCGAGCGCGTCCACGCTGCGCTTCGGAACTTGCTCGGCGTCGCGGAAACGTGTGGGATTCCTCTCGAAGAAGCGACCGATGCCCGCTGCCGGGCGAGGAGTCCCATGGCCTACACCGTCTTTCGACTGAATCATGTCCATCCGGACCCGAGTGACGGCTCCGAGATGAGCGACCGGTATCGAGCAGCGCTCGACATGGTCGAGTTCCTCGATCAACGAGGCCTCAACGCCGTGCAGTTCGACGAGCACCATGTCAGCAGCACGGGCTGGTCACCGACCCCGATGATGAGCGCCGGCATGGTCCTGGCGCGCACCGAGAACGTGCTGTGCATGATCGGAGCGCTCCTGCTCCCGCTCCACGACCCGATCCGGGTCGCTGAGGATCTCGCGGTGCTCGACCTCGTCGGGAAGGGACGAATCGTCGTCACGATGGGCCTGGGCTACCGGCCGCTCGAGTACACGGCGATGGACAAGGAATGGAGCCGCCGCGGCAAGATCATGGACGAGTCGCTCGACGTGCTGATGAAGGCGTGGACGGGCGAACCGTTCGAACACCATGGCGAGACGGTGCAGGTGCTGCCGAAGCCGTTCACCTCGCCGCACCCCCAGATCATGATCGGAGGATCAGCGAAGGCATCGGCCCGCCGAGCCGCCCGCCTCGGTCTGCCCCTCTACATGAACGGCAACCCGCCAGGGATCAAGGAGCTCTACGAGGAGCTGTGCGCCGAGAACGGCACCGTGCCGTTCTGCATCGCCCCCGAAGAGGCGCCGCAGCTGTTCATCACCGAAGACCCCGACCGCGCCTGGGCCGAACTGGGCGAGCATTTCATGCTCGAGGCCCGCACCTACGCCGATTGGCAGCCCGAGGGTCAGAACTCACCGGTGCACTCGCATGCGATGACGGTCGACGATCTGCGCGAGGAGGGCATCTACCGTTTCCTCACGCCGGATGAGGCTCGCGAGTTTGTCGCCGGTGCGGGGTCCTGCACGCTTCACCCGCTTGTCGGGGGGATGCCGATCGACGAGGCGTGGCGTTCGGTCGAACTCTTCGCCGACGCCGTGCTCAGCGGCGACTCGTGACCGACTGGAACGACCTCTCCGCCCGAGGAGGCCGCGTCGGCCACGACCTCGTCGGGTGGGTCATGTGGGACGAACGGGCAAAGGCTGGTCTCGGCGAACTCGGCTTCCCCAACACCGGCGTCTGGATTGTGGCCTGGCGTCTCGCCGGGTTGGGCAACACGCCCCATCCCGTTGCGGCCGCGATGACCTATTCGATCCATCCCGACTTCATCGAGGCCATCCGAGGAACGATCGACGCCGTCACCACCAACGACGCCGTGCTCGGCGTGCTCGACGATGCCATCGTGCCCGGGCTCGAGTCGATCGTGCCCGGCCTCGCTGCCGATCTCGGCGAACTGGCCGACGAGCTCTGGGCCGGGATCGATGCCATGTTCCACGGCATGCGGCCGTTCTTCTGCGCCTTCCGGGCGCGTCCACGACCCACCGACCGGGATCCGGCCCTGTCCGCCTGGCACGCCATCAACTGCATCCGTGAGCTGCGCGGCGACAACCACTGGGCGCTGCTCGCAAGCGAAGGGATCGACGACGTCGAGGCGGGCCTGCTCCACTCGGCGATGGTCGATGTCGACGAGTACGGCGGTGAGGAGTGGATCGCCCGCAGCCGAGGCGGCGACGATCAGTCGGTCGCAGCTGCGTGGTCCCGTCTCGAAGCCCGCGGGCTCGCGGTCGACGGGCGGCTGAGTGACGCCGGCCGATCCCTTCGGCTCGACCTCGAACGCCGAACTGACGAGCTCACCACACCCGTGTGGCAGGCGATCGGTGAGACGGCCACGGTGAAGCTGCTCGACCTCGTCGAACCTCACCAGGACGCGTTCGTTCAGCGGATCAACGAAACGGCCGGCCCCCGCTGGATGCCCGCGGTCCGGCCGGGTGGTTCGGCAGTCGTCTGACGGTTCAGAAAATCCCAGCGGCGAGCGCTGCGATCTCTGGCCCAGCCTTGTCGACCGACCCGCTGTCGAACGGTGGCTGCGGGTCGTATTCGATACCGAGCTGGATCGTCTTGGCCACGTCGTCGCCTGCGATCTGAGCGGCCAAGGTGAGCGCCATGTCGATACCGGCCGACACGCCGGCTGCCGTCACGTGCTTGCCATCGATGACGACCCGTTCGTCGCGCACCGGTGTGGCTCCGAATCCCTCGAGGGCGTCGACGGCGGCCCAGTGTGAGGTCGCCCGCTTCCCGTTCAAGACGCCAGCTGATCCGAGGATCAGCGAACCCGTGCAGACCGAGGTGGTCCATGTGGAGTTGGCGTCGATCATGCGCACCCACTCCTGGATCTTCTCGTCGGCGGCGGCGGCGAACGTGCCGTCGACCCCGCCGGGTACGACGAGGATGTCGGCTGCGTCGACCTGATCGATCGTGTGGGTGGCGGTGAGCCCGAGGACACCGGTGTCGGCCATGAACGGCCCCGTGGTCGTGCCGACGCTGATCGCCTCCGCCTCGGGAAGGCGGCTCAGAACGTCGTGCGGCCCGATGATGTCGAGGGTGGTGAGCCCTTCGTAGAGAAAGAACGCGATCCGCATGTTTTGCATCGTCTCACGTCGCTGCCTCACACTGCGAGCCATGGAGATCGTCCACCTGCCCTCGTCCGCCTCCGGCGCTGAGATCGCAGAGGTGCTTCGCCGCGACGGTGCCGTCGTCGTCGACGAGATGGTCGACCCCGGCCTCCTCGACCGCTTTTTCGACGAGATGCAGCCTTTCGTCGACGCCACTCCCAACGGCAGCGACGGGTTCACCGGGTTCACCACCCGACGCACCGGTGGCCTGCTCGCCCGCTCGGCAACGGCGCAGGAGCTCGTGATGCACCCCTCGGTCATCGCCACGTGCGACGACTTCCTCGGGCACGTCACCAGTTACCAACTCCACCTCACCCAGATCATCGACATCGGCCCGGGCGGCGAGGCGCAGCCGATCCATCGGGACCAGTGGGCGTTCGACTTCTTTCCGTTCCCCACCGGCTACGACGTGCAGTGCAACACGATCTGGGCCGGCGACGACTTCACCGAGGAAAACGGTGCGACCCGCATTGTGATCGGGAGCAACCAACTCGAAGACGGGCTGCGATTCACCCTTGAGGACTCGATCCCCGCCGAGATGACGAAGGGCTCGGTGCTCTTCTACAGCGGCAGCGTTTACCACGGCGGTGGCGCCAACGACTCCGATGCGAATCGCCGAGCGATCAACATCACCTACAACGTGAGCTTCCTCCGTCAGGAGGAAAATCAGTACCTGTCGGTGCCACGCGAGCAGGCGGCCACGTTCCCCGAGCCGCTCCAGCGGCTGATGGGCTACCAGATGGGGGCCTACGCACTCGGCTACATCGACGACCTGCGCGATCCGATCAACGTGCTCACCGGAGAGCAATCGAACGAGGTGTCGTTCGCCGGCGAATCCGAGGACGCCCGGGCGACGGTGGAAGCGCGCCAACAGCGGTAGCTCCAGCACGCTTCGAGGTGCTCACCAGCGCTGCTGGGGCCAGTGGGCTGCGCCGCTTCAGATCTTGCGGTCGTGGCCTTCCCAGTACGGGTCACGCAACGACGAGAGGTACAGCTTGCCGTTCGGTTGGCGGGGGAGTGACTCGTGAACGTCGATCGAACGCGGCACCTTGTGGCGTCCGAGGCGTTCGCGGGCGAAGTCGATGAGTTCGGTGTCGGTGACCGTCTCACCAGCAGCGAACTCCACCGCCGCTCTGACCTGTTCGCCCCACTCCTCGTCGGGGATGCCGAACACCGCGACATCGAGCACGGCTGGGTGTTCGAGCAAGGCTTGCTCGACCTCGGCCGGATACACGTTGACCCCACCGGTGATGATCATGTTCGTGGCCCGGTCGGCGAGGAAGATCCACCCCTCGTCGTCGACGTGGCCCATGTCGCCGAGGGTGAAGACCCCGGGTCGGAGATAGCTGGAGGCCGTCTTCTCCGGCGCATTCCAGTAGGCGAACGGTTCGGGCTTGTTCGGCGTGTGGCAGAACAGTCGTCCGACCTTGCCAGGAGGAAGCGTTGCGCCGGTGTCGTCCACGGCGAAGACCTCGAAACCGGGCACCGGTCGCCCGACCGTGCCGGGATGCGCCAGCCAGTCGGCGGAATCGACCCGGGTGAACACGCCCGCTTCCGAAGTCCCCCAGTACTCGACCAGGATCGGACCCAGCCAGTCGATCATCTGGCGTTTCACCGCCGGCGCAATCGGTGCGGCCCCATGAAGGACGATGTCGAGCGACGAAAGATCGCGCAGCCGAGCGCTCTCGTTGAGCCGCAGCATCCGGACCATCATCGTCGGCACGAGATGTGTGCGGCGGACCTGCTCCTGCTCGATCAACTCGAGGGTGCGGGCTGCGTCGAACTTCCGCATGATCCGCAGCGTCGCCCCGTTGCACAGATCGAAAAACGCGAAACCGCCGACGGCCGCGTGGTACGCCGGCCCGGTGACAAGGTGAATGCCCTCGCCCGTCATCGCAACGTCGTGGCCGGCGCTGCGCTGCACGGCGAGCATCTCGTCGAGTGCAGCGGGGATGGACCGCTTCACCCCTTTGGGATGGCCGGTCGTGCCCGACGTGTAGGAGAAACGCGATCCTGCCGGAGCGTCGAGTGCAAACGGCGTGGGATCGCCCTCTGTGATCATCGTCTCGTACGGCTCGCCAAAGCAGATCGTCGTGATGTCGTCGGGGGCGAGGGACGCGAGCTCGTCCTCGGCGAAGATCATCGCCAGATCGGCGTCGCGGGCGACGTACGTCACCTCGCTCGGTGCGAGCAGGCCGTTGATCGGCACGAGCCAGATGCCCGAGAGCATCGATGCAAGGTAGAGCTCGAAGAACTCGGCTCGGTTCTCGGTGAGCGTGCCGACATGACCACCAACGGGCACGCCGGCGGCGTGCATGGCCCGGCCGAGTCGAGTCGCCCGGTCGAGGAGTTCGGCGAAGGTGACCGTCGTCCCGAGGTCGTCGATCAGGGCGAGACGTTCGGGGTGGATGAGCGCAATGTCGACGGGCATCAGCCGCCCGTCGTCGACCAGTGCCAGGGCTCACTCGGGAGGTTGTAGAAGCCGAACTGTGGGGCGACCTCGGCGAGGGCACGGAACACGTCGCTGTTCCGGGTGCGCAGAACTCGACCGTTGAGGGTGAAATCGATCGCCAGACCGACCTCATGCTGGCTCAGGCCAGGCCGGGCTGTCGGCGGGCGGCACCGACTCGCCGGCATCTCCCAGATCGCATAGTCCGAGGTACCGCAGTTGGCTCGCCGAAGGCGAATTTGACTCTCAATGCTGCGGTAGCCGCCGCCGCCGAGGTTGAAGCCCCGAGCCGACATGGCGGCGAGGATGCCGCGCACCTGGTCCTCGACCAGAACGTTGACGGTAATGCCGCCGACCGTCACGAGTTCGATATCGGAATCGGGGGGCACCGTGACGCTGCCACCACCGGGCGGGATGCGATTGGCGATCGCGTCGGCGATGCGTTGCTCCTCGACACGGATCTGCTCGGAGAGCTCGGCTTCGAGCGCCTCAAGCGCGACCGCCTCGCCAAGACGACGCTCCTGACGCTCGATTGCCTCGAGAAGAAGCTGGTCCTCGATGGCGAGGGCGGTCTCAAGTTCGGCGAGACGGAACCGCATCTCCTCGCGGTTGCTCTCGGCTTCGACAGCGGCTTGTTCGGCGAGCAGGCGCTGGAACTCAAGCTCGGCCCCGATCGATCGCAGGTTGTCGAGTCCTTCGAGGCTGGTGCCGGTGCCAATCTCCGCCAGCGTCTCGGCCCGTGAGGCCTCCCACGGGTCGTCGCCGAGGGCCTCGAGATCATCGAAGCCCTGGAAGGAGACATAGCTATCGATCACGGCGTTCTGCAGGTCGATGCGAGCCTGTTCCTCTTGAACCTCGAGATCGATGATCGCCGCAAGCGCGGCGGCCTGGGCCTCGTCGGCGTCGATGACGGCTCGGTTGGCGGCCTCGACGGCGGCCTGCTGGGCGTCGACATTGGCCTGCGCGGCAGCGAGTGCGACCTCGAGATCGGCGACATCGGCAGTTGCTGCGTCGACCTCGCTTGCGAGTTCGGCAGCCTGGGCTTGGACCTCACGCCGCTCTTCGCGAAGTTCGTCGGGGGTCGCTGCGTCGACGACGGTCGCAAGCGTTGCCAGGGCCGCGACGGCTGCGAGGAAGGCCACTCGGCGGTGGCGAGCGAAGATCGGACCAGTATCCATTTCGTCACACGTTCGTAACCGAACTGCGGAGACGATACTGCCGCGTGACGGCCGAGTCACCCTCGGCGCACTCAGGAGCGCGGCGTGAGCGTTGCCCCCTCGGGCAGTGTTCTCGGGGCGGCGTTCAGTGTCTCGACTGCGAAGCCGGCAGCCGCCTTGTAGCGGGCCATGAACGACTCGACCTCGGCACGCGGAATCACGTCGTCGATGTCGTCGAACACCCCGCCGCAGCGCTCATCGACCGTGCCCAGAATCGCCACCGGACCAGCTTCCCGGTTGCGCAGCACGAGGGCAGAGATGTCCTCGTGAAGCCGATCCTGATAGGCAGCGAGCGCGTCGGGGGTCAACCCGTGCTCGACGAGCGATGCGCCGAGCACGCGAGCATCGACGATCGCTTGGCTCGCACCGTTCGAGCCGACCGGATACATGACATGGGCGGCGTCGCCGAGCAACGCCACCCGGCTGTCGACCCAGGTTGGGGCCGGGTCGCGGTCGACCATCGGGTACTCCCAGACCTGCTCGGCTCGGCCGACCAGCGCCGGGATGTCGAGCCAGTCGAAGTCCCAGTCGGCGAACGCGGGCAGAAAGACCTCGGGGTCAACGGTCTGATTCCAGCTCGCAGCATCCCAGCCCTGGGCTGGGTCGAAGGTGAGCTCGGCAATGAAGTTCTGCCGCTGGAGCCCGGTGGCCGGATCGACGGGGCCGATCGGGTAGTGGACGAAGCGTTGCTCGAGGTTTCCGACGAGCGTGAACGATGCGCCAGTGCGGATTGGCCGGCCCTGCGCCGTGCCTCGCCACAACACGGCTCCACCCCAGAGCGGTGGACCTTCGTCGGGGAAGCGCTGGCGGCGGGCGGCGGAGTGCAACCCGTCCGCAGCGACCAGAAGGGGCCCCTCGACGGTGACGGTTCGGCCCGCCCCTCGATCCTCGAACGTGGCGGTGACCGAGTCGGCCGCCTGCTCGTACGTGAGCAGACGGTGGGCCTCGATGACGCTGTCGGATCCGCAACGTTCGCGCACGGCATCGAGAAGGAGCATCTGCAGTTCACCGCGGTGCACGGCGAATTGAGGCCAGCGGTAGCCGGCGTGTCGACCCCTCGGCTCGGCCCAGACGTCGTTGCCATTACGGCCGACCAGCGCCCACTCCTCGGCCTCGACCCCGATGTCGGGGAGCCGGTCGGCGAGTCCGAGATCGGTGAGCTCCCGAACCGCGTTGGGCTGGAGGTTGATGCCGACCCCTAAGGGCCGGATCGTCATCGCCGATTCGAAGACGCGGACCGGTACCCCGATCTCATGGAGCGTGAGGGCCGTGGTCAGCCCACCGATACCGCCACCCGCAACAATGACCGGCTCGCCCAACTCAGATGCGCTCGAAATAACGCGCCATCTCCCAGTCGCTCACGGCGGCCTCATGAGCCCCAATCTCGGTGCGGAGATGGTGGGTGTAGTGGTCGACTACAAGATCACCAAAGAACCGGCGGGCGGCTGCGGAGGCCTCGAATCGGTCGACGGCGTCGCGGAGATTCCCGGGGACCCGCTCGACGTCGGAGGCGTAGACGTCGCCGCGGAATTCTTCGGGTGGTTCGATCTGGTTGGCGATGCCGTCGAGGCCCGAGGCAAGGGCAGCGGCGTAGGCGAGGTACGGATTGACGTCGGCGCCCGGGATCCGGTTCTCGATACGCAGGCCCGATCCGGTTCCTACGACACGGAACCCGGCGGTGCGGTTGTCGGTGGACCAGGCAAGCCTGGTCGGCGCCCACGACTGGTCCCGGTAGCGCTTGTAGGAGTTGATGGTCGGAGCAACGAACGGCATCAGATCAGGGGCGTGGTGTATCCAGCCACCGAGAAACCAGCGAAACAGGTCGCTGCGCCCGTCGTCGTCAGCCCCCGCCTGGTCTGCGAACACGTTGACACCGTCCTTCCAGAGCGACAGGTGGATGTGGCAGCTGTTGCCCGGCTGGGCGCTATCGGGCTTGGCCATGAAGGTCACCGACATGCCGAGCGCGTCGGCGAGTTCCTTCATGCCCTGCTTCATCACGACGTGACGGTCGGCCATGTCAAGCACCTCGGCGTAGCGGATGTTGAGCTCGTGCTGGCCGATCGCTGCCTCGCCCTTGGAGTTCTCCACCGGGATCTCGCTGTCGCGCATCGCCCGGCGGGCTGCGCCGACATAGTCCTCAACCCGACTGGCTTGCAGCAGGTGGTAGTCCTCGACGTACCAGCCGGCCGCTTCGAGATCGCGGTAGCTCTTGGCGTGGGCGTTGCGGTAGGAGTCGCGAAAGAGGAAGAACTCCAGTTCGCTCGCCGCCGCGACCGAAAAGCCAGCCTTCGTCAAGGCATCGACCTGGCGCCGCAGGATTGAACGCGGCGCGACCGAAACTGGTTCATGAGTCCGGTCGTCGATCACGTCGCACAGCACGAATGCCGTGCCGGAGGTCCAGCCAGCCGGGCGGAGCGTGCCGAGATCGGGCACCAGATGGAAGTCGCCGTACCCCTTCTCCCAGTTTGCGTACGCAAACCCTTCGACAGGATCCATCTCCATATCGACCGTTAGGAGGTAGTCGCAGCCGTGGGTGCCGTCCTCAACGCACGACTCAAGGAAGAAGTCGGCGTCGAAACGCTTGCCCATCGTGCGGCCGTAGTGATCGGTAAAGCCGACGACAACCGAGTCGATCTCGCCCGTCGACACGGCGACCCGCAGTTCTTCGAGTTCCATGAAGGCTCCTGTCAGTCCAGACGACCCTCGCACGCGGCGGCGAACACTGCAGCAGCGAAGTCGTGATCGACGGTGATCGGGTTTGTGCCAGCCGACGGGTCATGGACCGCAGCGGTAGCGATCGTGTCGACGGCATCGGGGTCGACACCAAGCTCAACGAGGGTGTTCGGAACGTCGAGATCGGCTCGTAGCTGCACGATGTGGGCGAGCACGTCGTCGAAGGTGTGTCCGAGACCGGTGTAGGCGCCGAGACGCTCGATCGTCACCTCGATCGCAGAACGGTTGGCGATGAGCACGTAGGGCATCACGACGGCGTTGGTCATGCCGTGATGGGTGTCGAAGTGGGCACCGATTGGGTGAGCGAGGGCGTGCATCGCCCCAAGTCCCTTTTGAAAGGCAACTGCGCCCATGGCTGCAGCGGTGAGCATCTGACTGCGGGCCTCGAGGTCGGTGGGGTTTGCTGCCGCGCTCGGCAGGTGCTCAAACACCAGCCGGCAACCCTCCATGCCGATGCCATGCGACATCGGATGATGACCTGGCGAGCAGATTGCCTCAAGCGAGTGCGAGAGCGCATCGAGGCCGGTGCCGACGGTGAGCACCCGTGGCAAGCCGATGGTGAGTTCGGGGTCGGCGATGACGGTGACCGGCAGCATCTTCGGGTGGAAGACGATCACCTTGCGGTGGGTGCTCTCGTCGATCACCACGCCAGCTCGCCCGACCTCGCTGCCGGTGCCCGCCGTCGTCGGGATCGCAATCACGGGAGCGATCGAATCGGGATCGGCACGGGTCCACCAGTCACCGATGTCCTCGAAGTCCCAGAGCGGGCGGGTCTGCCTGGCGTGAAAGGCGATGACCTTGCCGACGTCGAGCGCCGAGCCACCACCCACGGCGATGACGCCGTCGTGACCACCAGCCCGGAACGCTGCGACGCCGGCATCGATGTCGCGTCCGACCGGGTTGGGTCGCAGGTCGCTGAACACCGCCGACGCAAGGTCGGCGTCGGCCACGGCTGCACGGACGGCGGCAACGGGTGGGAGATCGACGAGTCCGGGGTCGGTCACGATCAGCGGGTTGGTGATCCCGGCATCGAAGCAGGCCTCACCCGTCTCGGAGACTCGGCCCGAACCACTGCGGATTGCTGTTGGGTAGCTCCAGGTGGCGTGCATCATGGGTGTGCGATTTCGGCTTGTCGATCAGTCGTTCTTGGCGGTCAGGCCGCCGTCGACCGGAATTATGGCACCGGTGATGTACGAAGCTGCGGGGAGCGCCAGGCTCAACGTGAGGTGGGCCACCTCTTCGGGATCGCCATAGCGACGCAGCGCCGTGCGACGCCGAGCGAAGGTGTCACGCATGTCGTCGGGGATGTCCTCGGTGATGCCGGTGAGGATCGGCCCGGGGCAGATCGCATTGACGGTGATGCCGTGGACGCCGAGGTTCACCGCCATCGACCGCGTGAGGCCGACGACACCATGCTTCGCTGCCGTGTACGGCATGGCGCCGCGCTGGGCGGTGATGCCTTCGGTCGAGGCGATGTTGATGATCCGCCCCTCGCCACTGGCCTTGAGATCGTCGAGGCAAGCCCGAACGAGGCGTTGGTGCGGTGTGAGCAGGACGTCGAGGGCCCTCATCCATTCGTCTTCGAAGTTGGGGTCCTCGAGCGCGCCACCCACGGCGAGGCCTGCATTGTTGACCACGACGTCGATCGGCCCGAGTTCGGCCCGGATCTCCTCGACCGCGCCGATGATCGCGTCGGCGTCGGTGACGTCGAGCACGATGCCGTGCGCCGCGCCGCCGGCCGTGCGGATGCGGTCGACAACGGCATCGACCCGTTCCCGACTCAGGTCAGTGACGGCGACCTTGGCGCCCTCGTCGGCGAACAGGAAGGCGGTGGCCCGGCCCATACCGGATGCGGCCCCGGTGATGACGACGACCTTGTCGGCCACGGAGCGGCTGAGGGTTGTGATGCGATTGGTCATGAGGCCTCCGAGGCGTCGGTGGTCAGTCGGAACTCGAGATGATGCCGGTAGGGCTCGCCCGGGCGCACGACCGGGCTTGGCGCCCAGGGCAGGTTGGGTGCGTCGGCGACATGCTGGGGTTCGAGGGCGAGCGCAGCGAACGCGTCGTGGGTGCGGCCACCGCCCTCTGTACCAGGCAGAAATGCCCCCGTGTAGAACTGGCAGGCCGGCTGATCCGACCACACCTCGACCCGCCGCCCGGTCGTTGGGTGATCGATCCGGGCGTGGCGCCGAAACCCGGCGCCGTCGACCATGAAGCAGTGGTCATAACCGGCGGGAAGCGGAAATCCGATGCGGCCGCCGAGCACTCCACCCGCCCGCAGGTCGAAGGGTCCCTCGGCAGCGACGGGCTCGCCGTTGGGGATGAGGTCAGCGTCGACGGGGACGAGGGTGGAAGCATCGAGCGTGACGACATGATCGTCGATCGTGGTCTCGGTCGGCCCGCCGAGGTTCCAGTAGGTGTGGTTGCTGAGCGAGCACACGGTCGGGGCGTCGGTCGTGGCGCTGATGTCGACATGAAGGGTCGTGTCGACGAGCCGATAGTGCACGGTTGCGGTGAGGGTGCCAGGGAAGCCCATGTCGCCGTCGGGACTCACGAGCGAGAAGGTGACGCCGTCGTCGGTGTCGACGACCTCCCACCGCCGCCGCCCGAAACCATCGGCCCCACCGTGCAACAGGTTGTCGCCCTCGTTTGCGGCGAGTTCGTGCACCACGCCGTCGAGCTCGAACCGGGCTCCGCCGATGCGGTTGGCAAAGCGCCCGACGGTGATGCCGAGGTGGGGGTTTCGGGCGTGGTCGGTGCGAGCCTCGTCATCGTCGAGGCGAAGGGTGATGTCGTCGATGTCGCCGTGGCGGTCGGGGGCTCGAATCACCTCGACTGCCGCGCCGAGATCGACCAGTTCGACCTCGATCCCGGCTGCAGACCGGAGGGTGAAACGTCGCAACGGCACGGCCGCACCCTACGCCGCGCCTGACGTCGCGTTCGCATGGAATCGGCGTGCCGTGCCCGCGGCGGGTACCGTCCGCGTCATGGATCTGGGACTCACACTTGGCTACTGGGGCCGTTCGATGCCGCAGGACATGGTTACCTTGGCCGTCGAAGCGGAGAAAGCCGGCTTCGACGCCGTCTGGACAGCGGAATCGTGGGGCTCCGACGCGTTCTCGCCACTCGTGCTGATCGCCGCGCACACCGAACGCATCCGGCTCGGCACCGGCGTGGTGCAGATCTCGGCCCGGACCCCGGCGGCGACGGCGATGCAGGCCGTCACGCTCGACCACATCTCCAATGGCCGCACGATCCTCGGTCTCGGCGTGTCGGGTCCGCAGGTCGTCGAGGGCTGGTACGGCATGCCGTCACGCAAGCCACTCGCCCGAACCCGTGAATATGTCGAGATCCTGCGCCAGGCCTTCCGCCGAGAGGGTCCGCTTGAGTTCCAGGGCGACCACTATCAGTTGCCCTACACCGGCGAAGGAGCGGAAGGCCTCGGAAAGCCGCTCAAGATCATGACGCATCCGCTGCGGGAGATCCCGATCTGGATCGGTGCGGAAGGACCGAAGAACGTCGCCCAGACCTGCCAGATCGCCGACGGGTGGATCCCGCTCTACTACTCGCCGTGGCGGGCCGAGGTGTATCACGAGCACATCGTGGATCGGCCGCTCGACTTCGAGATCGGTGTGAATGTGTCGTTCCGGGTCGGTGACGTCGAAGAGAGCCTCTGGACGACCCGCGGATTCCTCGGCTTCTACATCGGCGGCATGGGAGCCAAGGGGCAGAACTACCACACCAAGCTGATGGCTCGGATGGGCTTCGAAAAGGAAGCCCACGAGATCCAGGACCTCTTCTTCGAAGGCAAGCGCGATGAAGCGATCGCCAAGGTCCCGATCGAGTTCGCCGACGAGATCTCGCTCGTCGGTTCGCCCGAACGCATCAAGGACCGCCTCCAGGCGTGGGAGGAGAGCGCGGTCACGATGATCAATGTCGCTCCCCGCACGGTCGAAGAGGTCTGGCAGATCGCGGAGCTGGTCAAGGGGTGAGTCGCTGGCTCCTGCGCGACGACGTCCCGCGCGGCGACGACTACGACCAGCGATGGCGTGATCTCACCGATTCGGGCGAGGGGATCCACGGTGAAGCCGATCTGATCAGTGCGTTGAGCGCTGGAGGATCGGTGCTCGACGCGGGCTGCGGCACCGGTCGGGTCGCGATCGAGCTCGCTCGTCGCGGCCACGAGGTCATCGGCGTCGACCTCGATCCGGGAATGCTCGACACCGCCCGAGCGAAGGCCCCCGAACTCGAGTGGCATCTCGCCGACCTGCTCGACATCGACCTCGCCCGCACCTTCGACCTTGTCGCGCTCCCCGGCAACGTCATGATCTTTCTCAGCCCCGGAACCGAAGCTGACGTCGTCGCCAACATGGCTCGGCACCTCGCCACGGACGGCCGACTGGTCACCGGTTTCCAGCTCGGCGAGGGCCGCTACCGGCTCGTCGAGTTCGACGACGCTGCCGCTGCGGTCGGACTCGAACTCGAACATCGATGGTCGACATGGAGTCGTGCGCCGTTCGTCGCTGATGGCGCCGACTATGCGGTTTCGGTGCACCGTCGAGCCATGGCGGTCCGGTGACCGTCGTCGACGGTTCAGGAGAGGCGGCCGCCCTCGACGACCATGCGGTGGCGCTCGACGTCGCCCATCGGGCCGGCGAGATGCTCGTCGATCTCATCCACTCGCCCGACCTCGACCGGCGCTGGGGCGGACTCGAATACGAAGGCGATGCCCGAGCACACCGGTTCATCATGTCCGAGCTCCGCCGCATGCGGCCCGACGACGCGATCCTGTCCGAAGAGGGCGCCGACGACCGGTCCCGCGTCGGGAAGGAACGGGTCTGGATCGTTGACCCACTCGATGGATCGAGCGACTACGGCTACTCGCCGCACTGGTCGGTCCATGTCGCACTTGTCGTCGACGGCGAACCAACGGTCGGCGCCGTCGCCGTGCCCGGCTGGGAGACAACGTGGGGCACGGACCCCGCCCCGCAGCGGGTTCCAGCCGGGGTCGAAGCGGGTGAGGCGCCCCGCATCGTCGTATCCCGTTCGCGCAGCCGCTTCGACGGCAGTCGGCTGCAGGCTGCACTCGGCGCCGACATCTACACCGTGGGCTCCGCCGGCGTGAAGGCGATGGCAGTCGTGCGCGGTGACGTCGACGCCTATGTTCATGGCGGCGGCCTCTACGAATGGGACTCGTGCGCGCCGGTCGCCGTCGCTCGCGCCGCTGGTCTCGTGTGCTGCCGACTCGACGGCTCGCCGCTCGAGTTCAACAAACCCGATCCCTGGTCACCAGGCCTCGTCATCAGTCGGCCCGATCTCGCTGATGACATCTGTGCGGTGATGGGCGATCGGCAGCCCTAGCCTGCAACGGTGGCCCCCAAGAAGATCCGCTACCAGTCCCGCTCGGTCGAAACCCATGTCGATGCCACGCGCGATGCCGTGTGGCAACGCATCGTCGCCGTAATCCGCGATGAGGTCCGGCCTGCCCAGGAACTGTCGTTCGAGCCGCCGTGGCGCTTTGCCTACGAGGTCGACACCGCCGACTCGGCCCTCGACTTCTGGCAGAGCACCGTGCTGATCCGTGACGACGGCCCCACCTGTCACGTCGCCTGGGGTCTCGTGTTCGATCCCGAACCCAGCGAGGCCGCCCTCGACGAATCGGTTGAGATCCTGGCGCGCATGCAGGCGTCGCTCGACGCCATCGCTGCCGAACTCGCCTGACCGGCGCAGCGGAACGGGCTCACCGCAAGCCCAGGGGTGCGTTCTCTCTTCCAAAACCGGTCGTACGATGGCGAGCCATGTCCAGCCAGCCCCTCCTGCCGTCTCCTCGCGCTCTACGCCGGATCGTGTTCCCGACCGGCCTGTTCGTTGTTGCCGTTCTCGCCGGTGCGTGTGGTGGCGGCGATGATGGCGCCGCCGCCGACGATGTCGTGGTCGACGAGACGACGACCACCACCGAGGCTGCCATCGTTGTTGACGAGACGACCACCACGGCGCCCGAAGAACAGCCGCTTTCTCCTCCGACCACGCGGGGCCCAGCCCCGGTACTCGACGTTGATCCGATCGAGGGTTTCGGTGCGATCAACGTCGTCTCGGGCGAACCGCCGTACAGCGGGATCCTGGCCCAACTCGATGCCGACCGAGCCGTCGTGCAAGCTGCTGCGCTCCCACCCGAGCAGGCGCCCGGTACGGCGCCGCTGACCGGACTTCCCCTTGCCGAGTCGTCGATTGCCGAACGGCCGGCGATGGTGGTCAAGATCGACAACACCGCTGCGGCCCGTCCCCACGCGGGACTCAATGACGCTGACCTTGTCTACGTCACCCAGGTGGAGGGAGGCTTCACACGCCTTGCGGCCGTCTTCCACTCCCAGACCCCATCCGAAATCGGCCCAGTGCGCTCGGCGCGCACGACGGACATTTCCGTCTTCACTTCGCTGAACGAGCCGGTTTTCGTGTGGTCCGGCGCCAACCCGGGTCACCGAGTACTCATCCGTCGGTATGACATGGTTGACCTGGGCGCCGCCACACGAAGCGAGTACTACCGGGCGGCCGATCGTCCCAGTGTCTACGACCTCATGATCGACCCGACCGTGCTGTGGGGTATCGCCGAGTCGATTGCTGAAGGCGGAGCGCCACCCGCCCACTTCGAGTATCGAAACGAGACCACCGGCCTCCCTGCATCCGCCCAGGCCACCTCCTCGTTCCGAATCGACTACCCCTCTGCGGCGATGGAGTACGCCTGGAACGGCAGTGGATGGGTCCGAACGCAGAACAGCGAACCTCACCTCGATGCTGATGACATCCCGATCGCGCCGGAGAATGTTGTCATCGCCGAGGTGCGTCAGGTCGATACCGGCAAACGCGACAGTGCCGGATCGCCGGTCATCGAGCAACAGTTCATCGGAAGCGGCCGCGGCTGGGTGTTCACGGATGGCCAGTTCGTTCGGGTCGTGTGGACGAAACCATCGCTGGACGCAGCTGCGACCTGGACCACGCCCGACGGTGTGCCGGTGCCGCTCACGCCAGGCCAGACCTGGATCGAGCTTGCACCGGCCGACTCCGTCACTATCGGCGACTCCTGAGACCCGTCACCGGGCGTCCGCGCGTCGGGTGGGCGGGCTGGTCAGGAGAATCAGATCTTCTTGATCAGGGTGCCGGTGCCGAGACCGCCACCGCAGCACATCGAGACGATGCCGTACGCCCCGTCGCCGCGCTGCAGTTCGTGAACGGCCTTCGTCATGAGGATCGCGCCGGTGCCGCCGAGCGGATGGCCAAGGGCGATTGCGCCACCGTTCGGATTGACCTTGTCCATGTCGGCGCCGAGTTCCTTGGCCCAGGCCAGCACGACCGAGGCGAAGGCCTCGTTGATCTCGAAGACGTCGATGTCGTCCATCGAGAGGTCGTTGTCGGCGAGCAGCTTCTTGGTCGAGTCGATCGGGCCTTCGAGCATGGTGACCGGGTCGACGCCGACGAGATTGACGTCGACGATCTCGGCGAGCGGGGTGAGGCCAAGCTCGTCGGCCTTCTCCTTCGTCATCATCATGACGGCACCTGCGCCATCGCTGACCTGGCTGGAGGTTCCGGCGGTGTGCACCCCGTCCTCCCGGGCGACGGGCTTCAGGTTGCGGAGACCCTCAAGCGTGGTGTCGCGCAGACCCCCGTCCTTGGTCACGGTGATTGTGTCGCCGGTCTCCTTGCCTTCCTCATCGAGGACGGGGACCGTGACGGGCACGATCTGGGTGGCGAAGGCATCTTCCGCCCAGGCCTTGGCGCCGAGCTGCTGGCTGCGCAGGCCGAAGGCGTCGGTGTCGTCACGGGTGATGTCCCACTTCTCGGCGATGCGCTCGGCCCCCTCGAACTGTGAGGTGAACTCGTAGTGCTCCCAGTACCGCTTGTTGACCGGGCGGCCGAGGCTCTTGTCGCGTGTGGTCGATCCCATCGGCACGCGGCTCATCAGCTCGACGCCGCAGGCGACGGCGGCGTCGACGACGCCTGATTTCACCATCGAGTAGGCCAGATTGGTGGCCTGCTGAGACGAACCGCACTGGGTGTCGACGGTGGTGGCCGGCACCTCGAGAGGCAGACCGGCGGCAAGCCACGCATTGCGAGCCACGTTCATGGTCTGCATACCTGCCGCTGACACACAACCGCCGACGACCTGGCCGATCTCGGTCGGATCGATGCCGGTGCGATCGAAGAGGGCCCTCTGGACATCACCCAACACGCTGATGGCGTGTCCGGTGGAGAGTTCACCGTTGCGGCGCCCCACGGGGCTGCGCACGGCATCGACGATGACGACCTGACGTTCACTCATGCCGGTCAGCGTAGGTGAACGGTCGTTAACTACGCCAGTGGCGCGGGGATTGCCCCGCTCAGCGGACCTCGGCGATCTCGTAGCTCACCGTGCCGGCGCCGAGCTGGCCCTTGCCGACCGCCTGGACGGCGTTGAGCCAGGTGTAGCGCTCGTCGCTCGTTTCGAACTTCGGGGCCATATAGATCGGTTTGGTACCCGGCCCCTCGGACCAGTCGGCCCGGCCTTCGTAGGTGATGTAGATCAGCGCGCCGTCGTCGGTCTCCACGACCACCCGCACGTCAAGCGAGGCGATCCCGTCCTTGCTGGTTCGCATCCAGTCGGCAGCGGCGTTGCCTTTGACGGTGCCGTTAAGCCGCTCGCCGGTCACCGAACCGCCGGAGACCTCGGCGATCGTGCGGGCGCCGGCCGGGCCGGTGCCGATCAGGTGCATGCCACCGATCGTGGCGTCGAGCGTGCAGAGCGGGATGAGTTCCATGCGGCGCACCGTAGATGGTTGGGTACGCGCTGCGCACGCCTGCAAGCATGGCGATCATGACCAGCTCCACTCCGGCCGACCGCACCGTGTTTCGCACCTGCCCGCTCTGCGAGGCGACGTGTGGTTTGCAGATCGAGATCAAGGACAGTGCGGTCAAGCGGATCCGTGGCGATCAGGACGACGTGTTCTCCAAGGGCTTCATCTGCCCGAAGGGTTCGACCCTCAAGCAGCTGTACGAAGATCCGGATCGGCTCCGCAAGCCGGTTGTCCGGCGTGGCTTCGACGACAACGGTGCGCCGATCTTCGAAGAGGTCGAGTGGGACGAGGCCTTCGCCGTAGTCGGCGAGAAGTTCGCCGCCGTGAAAGCCGAGCATGGCAACGAGGCGATCGGCGTCTACCTCGGCAACCCGAATGCGCACAATCTCGCCTGGAATACGCATGCACGAGCGTTCCTCCAGGCGATCGGCTCGCGCTCGATGTTCTCGGCGAGCACGGTCGACCAGATGCCTCGCCACGTGGCATCGGGCTACCTGTACGGCAACGGCATGCGAATGCCGGTTCCCGATCTCGACCGCACCGACCTGCTCGTGTTGCTCGGCACGAACCCGTTCGTGTCGAACGGCAGTATCTGCACCGCCCCCGATTACCCGGGCCGCATCCAGGCCGTTCGTGACCGGGGCGGCAAGGTCGTCGTGATCGATCCGAGCCGCACCCGCACTGCCGAGGCCGCCGATGAGCACATCGCCATCCGTCCCGGCACCGACGCCGTCCTCCTCGCCGCGGTCGTCCATCGCTTGATCGGCACCGATCAGGTGTCGACGGGCCGGGTCGCAGCGTTGGTCGACGGGATGAACGAACTCCGCGACGCCGTCGAGCCGTTCTCGCCCGAGTACGCCGAGGTCGTTACCGGGATCGCCGCCGAGACGATCGAGCAACTCGCCGACGACATCGCCACCGCGCCGACCGCTGCGGTTCACGGTCGTATCGGCACGACCACCGTCGAGTTCGGCACGCTCACCACCTGGTTGATCGATGTCATTGCGATCCTCACCGGGAACCTCGACGAACCCGGCGGCGCGATGTTCCCCCGATCGGCGATCGAACGGGTCCGCCCCGAGAAGCAGGGGCGGCCCTACCGGACGGGCCGCTGGCAGAGCCGAGTCAACGCCAACCCCGAGATCCAGGGCGAACTCCCCGCCGCCGACCTGCCGGTCGAGATCCTCGAGCCGGGCGAAGGCCAGCTCAGGATGATGTTCACCGTCGCCGGCAATCCGGTGCTGTCATGCCCGGATTCCGAACAGATGAACGAGGCCTTTGCGTCGCTCGACGCCATGGTGAGCATCGACATCTACCTCAACGAGACCACCCGCCACGCCGATGTCGTGCTGCCGCCGGCATCGGCGCTCGAAAAGAGCCATTTCGACATCGCCTTCTCGAACCTGTCGGTGCGCAATGTCGCGAACTACTCGGCGCCGGTGTTCGATTCCGAACAGCCCGCCGAGGACGACATCATCGCCCGTGTCGCCCTCCTCGCGATGGGGATGGAGGGTGACGCCACCCTCGTCCACGACCAGCTCGTCAACCAGCTGCTCTCCGCCGAGGTAGGGGCGCCTGGTTCGCCGATCGAGGGCCGGAACGTCGAGGACCTCATCGCCATGGTCGACGGCGACACCGGCAGCGATCGCATGCTCGATGCGATGCTGCGCACCGGTCCACACGGCGATGCCTTCGGCGCGAATCCCGACGGTCTCAGCCTGCAGAAGCTACGCGACAACCCGCACGGCATCGATCTCGGCGCGCTTGAACCGCGGCTGCCGGATGCACTCCAGACCCCGGAGAAGCGGATCGATCTCTTCGCCGGTCCATTCCTCGAGGAACTCGCTCGTCTGGAAGCCCGCGTCGTCGAGTGGGCGGGCGACGGCCGTCTCCGCCTGATCGGTCGCCGTCATCTGCGGTCGAACAACTCGTGGATGCACAACGTTGAGGTGCTGGTCAAAGGCAAGGCCCGCTGCACCTTGCAGATCAACCCCGACGATGCTGCCGAACTGGGCGTGGTCGACGGTGGCAAGGCATCGGTGCGGAGCCGGGTCGGCGAGGTCACCGCCGATGTCGAGGTCACCGACATCGTTATGCCCGGCGTCGTTTCGTTGCCCCACGGCTGGGGTCACGGCCAGCCGGGGGCCCAACTCGAGGTCGCCGCCCGTCATGCCGGTGTGAACTCGAATGTGCTCACCGATCCGCTCGCGATCGATCCGGTGTCGGGTACGAGCGTCCTCAACGGCATCCCGGTCGAGGTTGCTCCTGCCTGAACGCCATCGGCCGGCGGAGGTGCTTGAGGGCCCGTCCCTCGTACTTCGACGCGTCGACGCGGCCTACGCCGCGGAGCTGAGCGGGGCGTTGCGAGCCAGCATCCCGGAGCTCCGCAACTTCATGGACTGGGCCCAGGACGACCCGTCTGCAGAGGACGCAGTCGGAGAGTTTCTCGCCGTCTGTGATCGCGACTGGATCGCCGACCGGGCCTACAACTTCCACGTCTTCCTCGCTGACTCGGATGCGCTCATCGGGAATTGCGCCCTGATGCGTCGGGTCGGTCCGGTGGCGATCGAGATCGGCTACTGGATTCGGTCGGATCACGCAGGCCGTGGGTACGCCACCGAGGCAGCGGGGATTCTCGTTGAGGCTGCATGGGGAATCGACAGCATCGAGCGCATCGTGATCCGCCATGATCTCGCCAACGGTGCGAGTGGCCGGGTCGCCGAAAAGCTCGGTTTCGGCGAGATCGACCGGGTGGCGGTCGAGGTCATGGCAGAGGGTGAAAGCGGTGTCGACCTCATCCGCGAGCTGATCCGGCCCGAGCGGTTCTGACCTCGCTGGGCCGGGAACGCGTCTCGAGCTGTGTCGCTGGCTCGGCACCACCGGTGGCAACGCCACGGCGCCCCATGGCCACGGGAGCGTGACACCGCCCCGACCGATCAGGCAGGCTGTCGGCCATGACCGAACACGGCCTCGACCTCTCCGACGACTTCACCGGCCGCCCGGGCGCGGCGTTCGTGGTCGGCGGAAGCGGTGGGCTCGGGGCGGCGGTCGTTCGGGAGCTCGCTGCCCGCGGCAGTGACGTCGCCTTCACCTATCGCCAGAACGAGGCGTCGGCTGCCCAACTCGCCCAAACGGTGAGCGATCTCGGCCGTCAGGCGTGGACGATCGGACTCGACCTCCGGAACCACGATGGTTGCGCGCAGGCGATCGATGCGATCGCAGAAGCGGCCGGGGGCGTCCATACGCTCGTCTATGCGGCCGGCCCCCATGTTCCGCAGAAGCATCTGTCGAAGGTGACTCCGGCCGAGATGCAGGAACAGCTCGACGCCGATGCGTCCGGGTTCTTTGCTGTCGCTTCGCGCGCACTCCCGCACCTTCGCCAGACCGAAGGCAGCATCGTGGCCGTGACCACGGCGGCCACCCGCCGCTATCCGGTGCGCGACGGGCTGTCGTCGATCCCGAAGGCCGCGGTCGAGGCGGCGATCAGAGGGATCGCTGCCGAAGAGGGCCGTTTCGGGGTTCGGGCCAACACGGTGGGGCCCGGCATGCTCGTCGACGGGATGGCCGAGCGGCTGATGGCGTCGGGCGATCTCGACGAGTCCGCGCTCGACGCGGCGCGGGGCAATATCGCCATGCGGCGGTTCGGGTCGGCCGCCGATATCGCCGAAGCGGTCTGCTTCCTGGCGTCGCAGCGGGCGAAGTTCATCACCGGGCAGCATCTCGATGTCGACGGTGGCTTTACCGTCTGACGACTTCCCCGTGTGACCGGCGTCGCACTAGGTTCGCGGACGCCTACTCCAGAGGAGCCGTCTTGTACCCCGGACATCACGCTGCGACCCGACCTGATCACCCGGCCATCGTCATGGCCGACACCGACGAGGTCATCACCTACGCCGAACTCGACGAGGAGGCCAACCGCCTCTCGAACCTGTTCCGCGACATCGGACTGAAGCCAGGCGACCACATCGCCTTCTGCCTCGAGAACAACGCCCGCTTCCTCGTGCTGTGCTGGGGCGCGCACTACGCCGGACTCGTCTACACCGCGATGAGCAGCCGCCTCACCACCGACGAGATGGCGTACATCATCGACAACTGCGGGGCGAGGGTCTTCATCACCTCGCCGTACAAAGCCGACCAGGCTGCGGAGTTGCGCGACCAGATGCCCAACGTCGAGCTGCGGCTCTCGATGGGAGGCGCAATCGACGGCTACGACTCCTACGAGGACGCCGTCGCCAACGCCTCGCCCACCCCGCTCGAGCACCGCACCGCAGGCATGGACATGCTCTACAGTTCCGGCACGACCGGCCGACCTAAGGGAGTGCTCCCGACCGTTCCCGAGACACCGCTCGAGGAGTCCGGTACCGGTGTCGCAGGTCTGCTCTCCCTCCTCTTCGGGGCCAACGAGGAGTCGCGCTATCTCTCGCCGGCGCCGCTCTACCACGCTGCCCCGCTGCGATTCACCATGGGCACGCATGTCACCGGCGGCACCGTCGTCGTGATGGAGCGGTTCGACCCGGTCGACTACCTCCGCCTGATCGAAGAACACCGCATCACGATCTCCCAGGTCGTTCCCACGATGTTCGTTCGGATGCTCAAGCTCGACGAGGAAACCCGCAACACCTACGACACCTCCTCGCTCAACGTCTGTGTCCACGCCGCTGCGCCGTGCCCGGTCGAGGTCAAGCGCAAGATGATCGACTGGTGGGGGCCGGTCATCCACGAGTACTACGCCGGTACCGAAGGCAACGGCTTCGTGTACTGCAACAGCGAACAGTGGCTCGCTCATCCCGGCACCGTCGGCTCCGCCGTGCTCGGCGTGATCCACATCGTCGGAGAGGACGGTGAAGAGGTGCCCATCGGCGAAGAGGGCACGATCTACTTCGAGTCCGACACCCAATTTGAATACCACGGCGATCCGGAGAAGACGCAGGGCTCACGCCTCGCGAACGGCTGGTCGACCCTCGGCGACGTCGGCAAGGTCGACGAGGACGGCTTTCTCTACCTCACCGACCGCAAGGCGTACATGATCATCACCGGCGGCGTGAACGTGTACCCGCAGGAAGCGGAGAACGTCCTCACCATGCACCCGAAGGTCGCCGACGTCGCCGTCATCGGTGTACCCAACGAGGACTTCGGCGAAGAGGTGAAGGCAGTCGTGCAGCCGGTCGAGATGCCGACCGACGACGACGCGGCATCGGCGCTCTCCCGGGAGCTGATCGCCTACTGCAAGGAACAACTCGCCGACGTGAAGTGTCCGCGATCGGTCGACTTCAGAGAAGAACTGCCTCGTCACCCCACCGGCAAGCTCTACAAGCGCCTGCTGAAGGACGAGTACTGGGCCGACGCCGGCCGCTCGATCTGAGCCCTTCGCAGCCGTGGTCCGGGGTGATCGTCAGGCTGCGTGGCATCAGTCGATCTTCAGGATCCGGGCCGCGTTGTCGCGCAAGAACTTCGGCCAGACATCGTCGTTGAAGCCGACGTGTTGCATGTCGCCCATGATCCGCTCGAGCGACAGGCCCATCGGGAAGTAACCGGCGTAGATGATCTTGTCGGCGCCGCGAGTGTTGGCGTAGTCGATGATCGACTGGGGGTAGTACTTCGGGGCAAAGGCCGAGGTCGAGTAGTGGAGCCCCGGCCACTTGAGCATGAGCTTGACGATCAGATCGTCCCACGGCTCACACCCGTGGCGGGTCACGAAGGTGAGCTCGGGGAAGTCGTACATCACCTGGTCGATGCGCTCGACGAGCTGTGGGCTCATCGGCAGGCGGGGGCCGGGCACGCCGGCGCATACGAAGATCGGGATGTCGAGTTCACAGCACGTCGAGTAGATCGGGTAGTACAGCGGGCTGTCGATCGGGACCTGGGGCGTACAGCCCACCGGGAAGGTCCCGACGGCCTTGATGTCCCACTCGTCCTTCAGTCGGCGGATCTTGCGGACCTCGCCCATCACGTCGTTGGGGTCGACATTGGCCTGCGGGATGAAACGGTCGGGATGTTCGGTGAGGGCGCGTTGGCTCTGCTCGCCCTCACACCCGATCAGGCCGTACTCGATACCGAAGCGGTCCATCTCGCCGAGGGTGACCTCGATCGGGTCGGCGTCGCTGCCGTAGAGCTCCTTCGGCACATTCTTGAACATGTACTCGACGGGGAACTCGAAGTCGGTCGACTCGCCGTCCTTGAGCTGGTTCCTGATGAAGTCGTAGACGGCGAAGTCCTTGTCGGGAAACCCGATCATGGTGTCGATCACGCCGATTCCGGATGGTGGAGCCATGGCGGCGACCGTAATCGGATCGTCGACTTCGGGACCAAAACGTCGTCGGCGTAGGCTGACCGGCGATGACGAACGACGACCGGTTCCGGCTCGACCGGATCCCTGCCACCGAGGACGACTGGCGCGACGCCGTCGACGGCGTGCTCAAGGGGCGCCCGTTCGAGAAGGTGCTGGTGAATCAGACCGCCGGTGGCCTCGACATTCAGCCGCTGTACGCCCCGGCCTCCACCGAACCGATCCTGCCCGTCGATCCTCATCGCGTCGCCTACGGGTGGGATATCCGGCAGCGGCACGAGGCGACCTCGCCCTCGGTGTGCCAGGCGGCGGTGCTCGACGATCTCGAACACGGCGTCACCTCGATCGAACTCGGCACGCCGGCCACGGCCTGGGGCCTCGATGAACTCCGTGACGCCTTGGAAGGCGTGCTGCTCGATATCGCGCCCGTCGTGCTCGCGCCGCATACCGACCTGGGCTCGGCCCGAGCCCTCGTGGATCTTCTCGACGAACGCGGCGATGCCCTCACGAGCCGCTGTTGGCTCGGCCTCGACCCGATCGGGGCCTACGCCCGAAGCCATTCCGTTGGTGCGGTCGACCAGGTCGCCGAATTTGCCGCGTCGATCGCCGACACGCACCCAAACGTCGTTGCATGCACGATCGACACGACCCGGTACGTCGATGCCGGCGCCGATGAAGTGCAGGAGATCGCCTGGATGCTCGCTACCGGCGTGGCGATGCTTCGATCGCTCGAAGCCGCTGGCCTTCCGGTCGAGCGGGCCGCTGCCACCATCGGCTTCCGGGTTGCTGCGGATGCCGATCAGTTCCTCACGATCGCCCGGCTGCGAGCGGCCCGATCCCTGTGGGGTTCGGTACTCGCCGCCTGTGGAGTCGACACCCACCCGTCGCGATTCCACGCCGTCACGTCGCCGGCGATGTTCTCGCGCCGCGATGCGGCGGTGAACATGCTCCGCTCGACGTCGGCGGCGTTCGGCGCTGGTGTCGGCGGCGCCGACTCGGTGACCGTCCTGCCGTTCGACGGCTCCGACTCCACGCTCGCTCGCCGGAACGCCCGCAACATCCATCACCTGCTGATCGAGGAGTCCGGTGTCAACCGTCTCGTCGACCCGGCCGCCGGTTCCGGCTTCGTCGAGTCGCTCACGGACCGCCTCTGCGAAGCCGCCTGGTCGACCTTCCAGCAGGTGGAGGCCGATGGTGGCATGGTCGTCGCCCTCGAGTCCGGTGCGGTGGAGACGGCGATCGATGCGGCGTGGTCGGCTCGTCTCGAACGTCTTGCGACCCGCAAGGAACCGGTCACCGGGGTCTCGGAGTTCCCCGACGATGCCCCCGGTGCCGTGATCCCCGAGCCCGTCGACGGGTTCCCGGTCCGCCGGCCCGCTGCGCCGTTCGAGACGTTGCGCGATGCCGCCGATGGGGCCCGCGAAACCGGCGGATCACCGGCCGTTCACCTCGCTGCTCTTGGTTCACTCGCCGATCACACCGCCCGTTCGACCTGGATCACGAATTTCTTGGCCGTCGGCGGTCTCGATGCGATCGGTGGCGATGCCGATGGGGCAGCATCCGCAGCTGACGCCGTCGCCGCTTTCGAGCAGGCGGGCGCATCGGTTGCCGTGCTGTGCTCGTCGGATCCGGTTTACGCCGAACTGGCCGTCCCGGCGGCCACGGAGCTGAAAGCGGCCGGTGCGGATTTCGTAGCTCTCGCCGGTCACCCGGGCGAACGTCGTGACGAGCTGGCGGCGGCGGGCGTCGACGCCTTCTTCCATGTCGGCGTCGACGTGCTGGCGGCGCTCACCGACCTGCATGAACGTCTGGGGGTGCGCTGATGGGAAATGCCGAGAAGCTCGGATGGTCGTTCTTCGTGCTCGGCTCGTTGGTCTTCACCGCCGCTGGGATCGTGAACGGTGACTGGTGGACCTTCGTCGGGGGTCTGCTCTACGTGATCGGGTGTGCGGCCTTGCTCCGCAGCGCCACCGAGGGGAGTGCGTCATGAGTTCGATTCCGAATTTCGCGTCCGTGCCCCGCCCTGCCGGCACGGCGGCGCCGTCCGGTGCCGACCTCGATGCCTGGCGGACGCCAGAGGGCATCGACGTTCCCGCCTCACTCGACGCCGACACCAACACCGACCTCGCCTTCCCCGGGACCTTCCCCGGGCTGGCGCCCTTCGTCCGTGGTCCGTACCCGACGATGTACGTCAATCAGCCGTGGACGATCCGTCAGTACGCCGGGTTCTCCACCGCCGAGGAGTCCAACGCCTTCTACCGGCGCAACCTTGCGGCTGGCCAGAAGGGTCTGTCGGTCGCCTTCGATCTCGCCACCCACCGCGGCTATGACTCCGACAATCCACGGGTGACCGGCGACGTCGGCATGGCTGGTGTGGCGATCGACTCGATCCTCGACATGCGGCAACTCTTCGACGGCATCCCACTCGACAAGATGAGCGTGTCGATGACCATGAACGGTGCGGTGCTGCCGATCCTCGCCCTCTATGTGGTGGCGGCCGAGGAACAGGGCGTCGCTCCNAATCAACTCGCCGGGACCATCCAGAACGACATCCTCAAGGAGTTCATGGTCCGCAACACCTACATCTATCCGCCGACTCCGAGCATGCGGATCATCTCCGACATCTTCGCGTTCACCAGCCAAGAGATGCCGCGCTTCAANTCGATCTCGATCTCCGGCTACCACATGCAGGAGGCNGGAGCGACGGCGGATCTCGAACTGGCCTACACGCTGGCCGACGGTGTGGAGTACGTGCGGGCCGGTGTCGCAGCCGGTCTCGACGTCGATGCGTTCGCGCCGCGTCTCAGCTTCTTCTGGGCGATCGGGATGAACTTCTTCATGGAGGTCGCCAAGCTCCGGGCCGCCCGTCTGCTGTGGTCGCATCTGATGGCCCAATTCGACCCGAAGAACCCCAAGTCGTCGTCGTTGCGNACCCACAGCCAGACGAGCGGATGGTCGCTCACCGCCCAGGACGTGTTCAACAACGTCACCCGCACCTGTGTCGAAGCGATGGCAGCCACCCAGGGACATACCCAGTCACTGCACACCAACGCCCTCGACGAAGCGCTCGCGCTGCCCACCGACTTCTCGGCGCGCATCGCCCGCAACACCCAGCTGTTCCTGCAGCAGGAGAGCGGCACGACCCGCACTGTCGACCCGTGGGGCGGCAGCCACCATGTCGAGTGGCTCACCAATGAACTGGCACACAAGGCAATGGCGCACATCACCGAGGTCGAGGAGATGNGCGGTATGGCCGCTGCGATCGAGGCTGGCATCCCGAAGCTGCGTATCGAGGAGGCCGCCGCCCGCACCCAAGCCCGCATTGATTCGGGTCAGCAGGCGGTCATCGGTGTCAACCAGTACCGCCTTGCGCCCGACGAGGAAGACGACATCGAGGTCCTCAAGATCGAGAACGCCGAGGTCCGCGCCGCCCAGTTGGCGAAGCTCGATCAGCTGCGGGCCGAGCGCGATCAGGCCGACGTCGACGCCGCCCTCCACGCGCTTACGAACGCCGCCGACCGAGGTGAGGGCAACCTGCTCGCCCTCGCGATCGATGCCGCGCGCGCCAAGGCGACGGTGGGGGAGATCAGCGACGCCCTCGAGAACGTCTACGGTCGTCACGTCGCAACCATCCGCACGATCGAAGGGGTGTACCGAGCCGAAGTGGGTGCCGAAGCTGATTCCGTCGTCGCTGTCCGAGCGAAGGTCGACGAGTTCGCCGCGGCGAACGGCCGCCGTCCGCGCATCCTGATCGCCAAGATGGGCCAGGACGGTCACGACCGTGGCCAGAAGGTGATCGCCACCGCGTTCGCTGATCTCGGGTTCGATGTCGACATCGGGCCGTTGTTCCAGACGCCGGAAGAGGTCGCCCGCCAGGCTGTCGAAGCCGACGTCCATGTCGTCGGGGCGTCGTCGCTTGCCGCCGGACACCTCACCCTCGTGCCTGCGTTGCGCGACGCGTTGGCCGACCTCGGGCGGCCCGACATCAAGATCACCGTCGGCGGCGTGATCCCGCCCGACGACGTGCCTGAGTTGCTCGACATGGGGGCGGTCGCCGTCTACCCACCCGGCACGGTGATCCCCGACGCTGCGCTCGAACTCCTCGATCTGCTCGGCTGACGGCCCCGGGCCGACAGGCCCTTCGTCGGTGGCCGGGAGTCGCGTGTCGTCAGAGTTCGATCTGGCTGCGAGCGATCGATGTCGCGTTGGGGGCGATCATCGTGGAGATGATCTCCAGGTGGCGCTCGTCGGTGGCGTAGACCCGGTAATCCTCAACCGAATCGAACTGGGCCACGATCGCAATGTCGCCGGTGTTGTCGGCGAGTTCGAGGTCGAGGCCGATCTCGAAGCTGGTGCACTCGGGGACGCCGGCGACCCATTCGAGGAGGGCATCCCGGATCACAGGACCCATGTGCTTGGCGTCGTCGTTGAGTGTGGTGATGACGTGATGACGGATCATGGGCCGCATCATAGGTAGCGTCGTCGTATGGCTTCCGGTGGCACTGTGCCTTCCGATCTCGCTGCCGGTGTGCTCGCCGGTGATCGGACCGCGATCGGTCAGGCGATCACGCTCGTCGAATCGGTCCTGCCGGAGCATCGTGTCGAGGCGGCGGCGCTGCTCGATGAGTTGCTTCCCCACAGCGGCGATGCCCATCGCGTCGGCATTACCGGGGTACCCGGCGTCGGCAAGTCGACCTTCATCGAGGCGCTCGGGCTGCAGTTGACCGGTGCCGGCCACAGGGTGGCCGTCCTCGCCGTCGACCCATCGAGTTCTCGAACCGGTGGCTCGATCCTCGGCGACAAGACTCGCATGGCCCAGCTGTCGGTTGACCCCGACGCGTTCATCCGCCCTTCGCCGTCGGCCGGAACGTTGGGTGGCGTCACCCGCGCCACCCGCGAGGCGATGATCGTGCTCGAAGCCGCCGGCCACGATGTCGTGCTCGTCGAGACCGTCGGCGTCGGGCAGAGCGAGACGGTCGTGCACGGCATGGTCGACATCTTCGTCGTCTTGATGCTCTCCGGGGCCGGCGACGAGTTACAGGGTATCAAGAAGGGTGTGCTCGAACTCGCCGATCTGCTGGCGGTCAACAAGGCCGACGGCGCCAACGTCGACAAGGCGAAGCAGGCGGCGGTCGACTATCGGCGGGCGCTGCATCTCGTCCAGCCGCCGGGTGCGTCGTGGGAACCTCCGGTACTCACCTGTTCGGCGATCGAGCGGACCGGACTCGCCGAACTCTGGTCCGAGATCGAACGCCACCGGGCGCTGATGACCGAGACCGGCGAGCGTGACGAACGTCGTCGTGATCAGAAGCTCACGTGGATGCGCACGATGCTGCAGGAACGGCTGCTGGCGCACTTCGACGCCGACCCTGCGTTCGCGTCGGCTCGGGCCGATGCCGAAGCGGCGGTGAGCGATGGTTCGCTCAGCCCGTCGGTGGCGGTCGATCAGCTCCTCGACGGCCTCGGCTCGTAGCGATCTGACGTGGGCGGGTCCCTCGTCTAGCCTCCCTTCCCAGGAAGCCATCGCCTCGGAGGCCCTCATGACCATCGACGTCGACCTGTGGGATCACGACGCATTTCAGCGTCAGGAACACCATGATCTGCTCGCCCAACTGCGCGAGACCGACCCAGGCGTGCACTGGGTCGACGAGGGCGATGAGGGGCCGGGCTACTGGGCCATCACCCGTCAGGCCCACCTGAAAGAGGTCAACCGTCAGGCCGATCTCTTCTCGTCGAACGCCCGCGGCACGCAGATGCACGAGCCGGACTTCGACAACCCCATGACCCAGGCTATGAACCAAGGCCTGATGATCGAACTCGACGCTCCGAAGCACACTCGCTTTCGCCGCATCGTGTCGCGAGGATTCACCCCGCGGATGATCCGCCTGCTGGAGGACTACCTCCAGAACCGCACCGACTCGATCATCGACAAGGTGTGCGAACAGGGCCACGCCGAGTTCGTCGAGGATCTCTCGTCGGAGTTGCCGTTGCAGGCGATCGCCGAGATGGTCGGCATCCCGATCGAGGACCGCAGCAAGATCTTCGACTGGACCAACCGCATGATCGGTGGCAACGATCCCGACTTTGCGGCTGACGCCGACGAAGCCACCGGCGCTGCGGCCGAACTCTTCGCCTACAGCCGTGGCCTGCAGATGGAGCGTCGCGACCAGCCCGCCGACGACATCATCACCACGCTGCTCTCCGCCGACGTCGACGGCGAAAAGCTCAGCGAAGACGAGTTCGACATGTTCTTCCTCCTCTTGTCGGTGGCGGGCAACGAGACCACCCGCAACTCGATCACCCGCGGGATGATGGGATTCTTCGACTTCCCCGATCAGTGGGAGAAGTACAAGAGTGATCCCGCCCGGTACGAGGAGACCATGGTCGACGAGGTCGTCCGGTGGGCGACCCCGGTGCTGCACTTCCGCCGCCAGTGCACCCAGGACTACGAACTCAACGGTGTGCAGATGAAGGCCGGCGACAAGGTCGTGCTGTGGCACATCGCCGCGAACCGCGATCCCCGAGCGTTCGATGATCCGTGGAACTTCGACATCGAACGCACCCCCAACGACCATGTCGGGTTCGGCGGTGGCGGTCCGCACTTCTGCCTCGGCGCCAACCTGGCCCGCATGGAGATCAAGCTGATGTTCCGCGAGATCGCCAAGCGCCTCCCCGACATCCACCTGGCCGGCGATGTCGCCTATCTGCGCTCGAACTTCATCGGCGGCGTGAAGAAGCTGCCGGTGGCGTTCACGCCGACCCCGTCGCTGAACACGGTGCCGATGGAGCGCCTCGGCTCTGCTGCTGGGGCGTCGGGCACCGAGGGGTTCGGCGGCGAGGTTGAGCGAACCTCCTGAATCCGAGCGCAGGCGCTCCCGTTAGCCTGCGCCGATGTTCGTCGATCATCTGCGCCCGACGCCGCTGACAACGATCCAGATCGTCGTCGGGCTCTGGCTGTTCGGCGTGGGCCTCGCCTTCATCGTGCGCGGCGCAAACGGCCAGGGGGCATGGACCGTCTTTCACGATGGTCTTTCGCAGCACACGCCATTCTCCATCGGTGGGGCGACGGTGCTCACCGGGCTCGTCATCCTTGTCGTCGTGCTCGCCATGCGGGTTCGGATCGGGCTGGGGACGTTGCTCAACATCGCGATCATCGGCCCGGCCACCGACACCACGCTCTGGCTGCTCGACGAGCCGGACTCCATCTTCGTCCGGGTGGGGCTGACGCTCGCTTCCCCCTTCGTCATCGCCCTGGGCACCAGCCTCTACCTCGGTGTCCACTGGGGTCCCGGGCCACGCGATGGCTTGATGACCGGACTCAACGAGCGAGGGGTGTCGATCCGGCTGGCTCGCTTCCTGATCGAACTGACCGCTTTTGTCGTCGGCTTCGTGCTGGGCGGCGCAGTCGGCTGGGGGAGCGTGTGGGCGGTTTTGGCGATCGGTCCGGCGGTGCAATGGATGCTGCCGTGGTTCGACCGCCCGACCGACGGTGGTTGGCAGCCCGGACGCAACGTGGCAACGTGACGCAATGCAGACCCAGATGTTGATCGGTGGAACCTGGTCCGACGGGACCGAACAGATCGCCGTGCACAACCCGGCAACCGGTGAACAGATCGCCATCGTCGCCGGGGGCGGGCCGGCCGAGGCCTCCGCTGCCGTCGAGGCCGCCGACCGGGCGCAGCGCTCGTGGGCGGCCACGGCACCGCGTGTTCGAGCTGAGATCCTGCGTTCCTGTTGGTCGACACTGATCGATCACACCGACGAGCTCGCCACCCTGATCACGCTCGAGCACGGCAAGCCACTGGCCGACGCGAAGGGCGAGATCGCCTACGCCGCCGAGTTCTTCCGCTGGAACAGCGAAGAAGCCGTTCGCATCGACGGCATGATCAAGACCGCCCCCGGTGGCAGCAGCAAGATCATCGTGCACCACCCGCCGGTCGGGGTCGTCGTGATGGTCACCCCATGGAACTTTCCGGCGGCGATGATCACCCGCAAGGTCGCTCCCGCGCTCGCCGCCGGCAATGCGTGCGTCATCAAGCCGCCGGCCGAAACGCCACTCACGGCGCTTCGCGTCGCCCAGCTCCTCGAAGAAGCGGGTGTCCCGGCCGGTCTCGTCAACGTCGTTCCCACAAGCACCCCCGGTGAGTGGTTCGATGCCGCCACCGAGCATCGCGCCACCCGCATGGTGTCGTTCACCGGTTCGACTGCTGTCGGCAAGATCCTGCTCAAGCGCTGCGCCGATCGCGTCCTCAAGGTCGGGATGGAACTCGGCGGCAATGCTCCGCTGGTCGTGTTCGAGGACGCCGATCTCGACCTGGCCGTCGAGGGCGCCATGATCGCCAAGATGCGCCACTCAGCCGAGGTCTGCACTGCGGCGAACCGCATGTTCGTGCACGCCGACGTCGCCGATGAGTTCACGGAACGCATGGCCCAGGCGATGGGTGCGGTGAAGGTCGGCAACGGGATGGATGAGGGTGTCACCTGTGGGCCGATGATCAACGAGGAGGCGATCGTGTCGATCGACTCGTTGGTCAAGAGCGCGCAAGCCGATGGCGCATCTGTTGCCACCGGTGGCGCTCCGATCGAAGGCCCGGGCTTTTTCTACGCACCGACGGTGCTCGGTGACGTCACCATGGGTTCACCGATCACGCAGGAAGAGATCTTCGGCCCTGTCGCCCCGGTCATTCCCTTCACCGACACCGACCAGATGATCGACTGGGCCAACGACACCGAGATGGGGCTCGCGGCGTACGTGTTCTCCCGCGATGTCGGCCGTGCCCTCGGCGTGGGTGAGCGCATCCAGGCTGGCATGGTCGGCATCAACCGAGGGGCGATGTCGGATCCGGCGGCTCCGTTCGGCGGCATGAAGCAGTCCGGTCTCGGCCGCGAGGGTGCTCACGAGGGCATCTATGAATTCTGCGAAACCCAGTACCTCGCCGCCGACTGGTAGTTCCGCCTCGTTGATCGGCCCCGCCAGGCCGACGTGATCAGCGTCCGACCGTGCCGCCGCCCCGGCGAGCGGCTCGGGCGACGGCCTCGGCAAGGCCGTCAGGATCGGTCACGCGGCTGATCGTCAGACGGATGTGGTCACCGCCGCCATCGCCGACCTGGAACGGCCCGCCTGGCGCGGCACCGATGCCGCTGGCCGCAAGCGCCACGACGGCGTCGCGCTCGTCGTCGACCGGGATCCAGAGGTTGAGACCCGAACCGTTGGTATCGACCGTGACCCCGGCCCGGTCGAGCGCGTCGACGAGGGTCCGGCGACGGACGAGATAGGTCTGCTCGGCATCGCGGACGGCAGCCTCGGCGGCCGGGTCGGTGAGGAGGCCGAGCAGGACTCGCTGGAGCAGCCGCGAGGTCCAGGACGGGCCGAGCTGACGACGCCGGACGACGGCGTCGATGATCTCGGACGGCCCACCCACAGCGGCGAGCCGGAGGTCGGGCCCGTGCGATTTCGAGAAACTGTGCACGTGCACAGTTCGGTCGGGTCGATGGACACCGAGACTGTGAAGCGGCGCCCCTGCGACCATGCCGGAGTGGTCGTCTTCGATGACGAGCACATCGTGTTCGGCGAATCGTGCAGCCAGCTGGGCCGCCCTGGTCTCGCTGAAGGCGACACCGCTCGGGTTATGGGCCCGCGGCTGCACGATGGCGACGGTCGGACCCCGGTCGAGTGCGGCCTCGACGGCGCCGACAACTGGGCCTTCGGGATCGACCGGGACGCCGATCACCTCGGCGCCGGCGAGTTCGAGCATGTCGAGAACAGGAGGAAAGGTCGGAGTCTCGACGATCACTCGATCGCCGAAGTTGACGGTGGCGTCGATCAGCCGGTCGAGCGCATCCTGCGCTCCGTCGAGCAAGGTGATTCGGCCGGGATCGAACGGCCATCGACGGCGGAGCTCGACCTCGAGCGCAGGCAGGACGGGCCGGTCGAGATAGCTGGTGACCTGATGGTCGTCGGTGGCCTGGAGCAGTGCGCCGCCGAGGTCGGGCAGCAGGGCCGGGTCGGGTGTGCCGGTCGAGAGGTCGACAGCGAGTGCCCCCGGCTCGACCGGCACGTGCCAGGCGCGTCCGCCGGCAGCGGTGCGGTCGAGACGCACGGTCGTGCCACGACGGCGGTCGGTGTAGATCACGCCGCGCGCACGAAGGATCCGCCAGGCGTCGCTGACGGTGCTGGCGCTCACGCCGAGTTCGGTGGCAAGGCCTCGCACGGTCGGGAGCGGAGTGTCGGCCGAGAGCGGGGCCTGGCGAACATGCCGAGCGATCGATGCCGCGATCTCCTCGGCGGTCCTGCCCTCGATGATGGCGGCGAGTTCGGCACTGCTCGGCCCGGCGATGTCGGTCACGAATCTTTGTATAGAACAAACAAGGTCTTGTATGCAATCAAAGGGCGGTCCAGAATCAGGAGATGGAAACCACCGCTGTCGACAACCTGTCGGTCGATGCCGCGTTGCTCGAGCGTTATCGCGCGTCGCTGCCGTCGTTCGTAAAGCCGATGTTCGCCGAGCCGATCTCGATCGACCACGGCGACGGCAGTGCCGTCTTCACGGCCGAGGGCGACCGGTATCTCGACTTCTTCGGCGGCGTGCTCACCACGATGATCGGGCACAACCACCCGAAGGTCACCGCTGCCGTCCAGGAGCAGGCGGCGAAGGTGATGCACTCCTCCACGCTGTATCTCAATGAGCCGATGATCGAGCTCGCCGAACGCATCTGTCGCCTGTCGGGCATCCCCGACGCCCGGGTCTTCTTCACTGCCTCGGGCTCGGAGGCCAACGACACCGCGCTTCTGCTTGCCACCAGCTACCGCAAGAGCAATCAGGTGCTGGCGATGCGCAACAGCTACCACGGGCGTTCGTTCACCACCCAGGCCATTACGTCGCACAGTTCGTGGTCGTCGACCTCGATCTCGGGGCTCGATGTGAGCTTCGTGCAGGGCGGCTACCGCCTTCGCAGCCCGTTCCGCGATCTCGACGACGCCGCCTTCACCGAGGCCTGTGTCGACGACCTCGCCCAGATGCTCGACATGGTGTCGGCCGGCGATGTCGCCTGTCTGATCGCCGAGCCGATCCAGGGGGTCGGCGGGTTCGCCACCCCACCCGATGGGTTCTTCGGTGCCTTCCAGAAAGAACTCGACGCCCGCGGCATCCTCCTGATCTCCGACGAGGTCCAGACCGGCTGGGGGCGCACCGGCGAACACTTCTGGGGGTACGAGGCCCACGACATCGTTCCCGACATGCTCACCTTCGCCAAGGGGGTCGGCAACGGCGCCGCGCTCGCCGGTGTCGTCGCCCGCGCCGAGATCATGGACACGATCCAGGTCACGTCGTTCTCGACGTTCGGTGGCAATCCGCTTTCTGCGGCGGCCGGCAACGCCACCCTCCAGGCTCTCGAGGACGAGAACATGCAGGCCAACGCCCTCGAGCGCGGCAACCAACTCACCGCCGGGCTCGCCCCCGCAGTCGAGGCGAATGACTGGATCGCCGAGCTGCGCGGCAAGGGCCTCATGCAGGCGCTCGAGTTCGTCCACGACGGTTCGAATGAGCCTGATGCGGCCACCACCGCCGAGTTCCTCGAGCGCTGCCGGGTCCACGGCCTGCTCGTCGGCAAGGGCGGTCTGTACGGCAACGTCATCCGCATCGCCCCGATGCTCAACGTCACCGAAGCCGAGATGGACGAAGCCATCGCCGCCATGCTCGCCGCCATCGACGACATCAACGCCAACCGCTGAATCCCCCGACGAGAGACACCACGACCATGAGTGACATCACCGAAATCGGACACTTCGTCGGAGGCCGCACGGTCGCCGGCACATCCGGCAACACCAGCCCGGTCTACAACCCCGCCACCGGTCAGCAGACCGGCGCCGTCGCCCTCGCCTCGGTCGAGGAGCTCGATGCCGCAGTCGCTGTTGCGAACGCGGCGTTCCAGGAGTGGCGCTCCTCGAGTGTCGCCAAGCGCACCGAGGCGATGTTCAACCTGCGAAACCTGGTGAAGCAGAACGCCAGCGAGCTCGCGGCGAAGATCACCGCCGAGCACGGCAAGGTCCACAGCGACGCGATGGGGGAGGTCGCCCGTGGCCTCGAGAACATCGAGTTCGCCTGCAACATCGGCGAGATGCTCAAGGGCAGCCACTCGAATCAGGTCTCGACCGGGGTCGACGTCACGACGATCCGGCGGCCGCTCGGCGTCGTCGCCGGCATCACCCCGTTCAACTTCCCGGCAATGGTGCCGCTCTGGATGATCCCCAACGCCCTCGGCTGCGGCAACGCCTTCATCCTGAAGCCCAGCGAGAAGGATCCGACCTCCGCAATGTTCCTCGCCGAACTGATCCACGAGGCCGGCTTCCCCGACGGTGTGTTCAACCTCGTCAACGGCGACAAGACCGCCGTTGACGCCATCCTTCGCCATCCCGACATCAAGGCGGTGAGCTTCGTCGGTTCCACCCCGATCGCCCAGTACATCCACCGCACCGCCAGCGAGCACGGAAAGCGGGTACAGGCCCTCGGTGGCGCCAAGAATCACATGCTGGTGCTGCCCGATGCCGACATCGGTCTCGCCGCCGATGCGGCCGTATCGGCGGCCTTCGGTTCCGCCGGCGAGCGCTGTATGGCCATCTCGGTCGTCGTCGCCGTCGGCGACGCCGCCGACCCACTGGTCGACGCAATCGCCGAACGCACCCGTGCCCTCACGATCGGCGACGGCATGGATCCGGCCTCGGAGATGGGCCCACTCGTCACCCGAGAGGCCCGCGATCGGGTCGAGTCCTACATCGCAGCCGGCGCTGACGCCGGCGCCACGGTGGTGCTCGACGGCCGTGACACCGGGTTCGACGGCGACGGCTACTTCCTTGGGTGCACGCTTCTGGACGACGTCACGCCCGACATGACCGTGTACCAGGATGAAGTCTTCGGACCGCTCCTCGGCGTGGTGCGGGTGCCGACCTTCGACGACGCAATCAAGCTGCTCGAGGACAATCCGTACGGCAACGGCACGGCGATCTTCACCCGCGACGGCGGGGCCGCTCGCCAGTTCACCGAGGAGGCCCCGGTCGGCATGGTCGGCGTCAATGTCCCGATCCCGGTGCCGGTGGCCTACCACTCGTTCGGTGGATGGAAGGATTCCATCTTCAGCGACACGGCGATGTACGGCCCTGAAGGTGTGCGCTTCTACACCAAACCCCAGGCGCTCACGACTCGCTGGCCCGACCCGGCCAGTTCGTCGGTCGATCTCGGCTTCCCGACCAACTGATCCCGGAGCTGCCCGCAGACCTTGAGCGGCGGGCGCTGCACGGCGGGCAGGACACCTCGAGGAACAAAGACAACGGTTTTGTGTTTCGACGACCACGAGGGCACGATCCCCTGATGGCGGAGCCCACCACCGACACCACGGCTCGGCGTCGGTACACCGGATGGAAGATCGTCGGTGCCAATTCCGTCGTGTGGTCGCTCCAATCGATGGTGTGGGTCCAGGGGTTCGGGAATCTCGCCGTGGAACTCCGAGATCAATTCGGCTGGTCGAAGACCTTCCTCTCGGTCGTCTTCGGGGCCACGCGCGCGGAGACCGCCCTCATCGGGCCGGTGCAGGGGCGAGAGATCCAGCGACGGGGTGTGGGCTCGGTGATGCGTGCCGGCGCGATCGTGAGCGCTGCCGGCTTCATCGCGGTCGCCGTGATCGATGGTCGTGCCCAGTTCCTCCTCGCGATGCTGCTGCTGGCAATCGGCATGAGCCTGGTCGGCTTCCTCACCATCTCGGCGGCGACCGTCGCGTGGTTCGAGAAACGGCGAGCCCGAGCGCTGTCGATACAGACGATGGGGTTCGCGCTCGGCGGGTTCGCGGCACCGATCATGGTGTGGGGATTCCAGACGATCGGTTGGCGAGCCACGGTCCTGGTCGTCGGCGGCGTGCTCTCGAGCGCCGCATGGTGGGCGGCCGGGATCACCGGTCGCCGCCCGGAGGACACGGGTGAACCGATGGACGGCCTCACGGCGGCTGAGGCCGACGCCACCCCCGACGCCGAGGGGACTAGCGGGCGCCATCTCACCGCCCAGCAGGCGTTGCGCACACGTGGCTTCTGGATGATCTCGTTCGGACACGCGTTCGCCCTGCTCGTCGTCGTGTCGTCGATGGCGCACCTTGCGCTCTATCTCACCGAAGACCGCGGCTACTCGGCCGGCTCGGCGGCGATCGTGGCGGGCGTCGTGCCGCTCGTGCAGATCCTCGGCACGGCGGCTGGCGGCTACCTCGGCGACCGGGTCAACAAACGGCTGATCTCGGGTGTCGCGATGCAGATGCATGGCGCTGCGTTGCTCGGCCTGGTCTGGATCGACGCAGGATTCGCCGTCGTGATCTTCATCGTCCTCCACGGACTCGCATGGGGTGTGCGGGGCCCGCAGATGCAGGCGATCCGAGCCGACTATTTCGGGTCGACATCGTTCGCCTCGATCATGGGTTGGTCGAACATCATCGTGACCATGGGCGCGATCGCCGGCCCGCTGATTGCCGGCACCCTCGCGGACGCCACCGGCGACTATCGCCTCGGCTTTACGATCCTCGGCGTCGCTGCGGCCTGCGGCACCGTCTTCTGGGTCTTCGCCACACCACCGTCGGAGCCGGTCTGAACGAACGGGTGCCACAGCCGGGCCGACTATGGTCCCCGCATGGCCAACGACACCGCTCTGCTCGACTCGGCCGGCACGATCAGCGAGGCCCAACTCGCCGAGCTCGGCTGGACGCTCAAGCCAGAGGGGCTCTGTCAGGACGACACGTGTGTGCTCATCCCCGACCGTGACGCCATCGTTTCCGACGCCGGGCTGGACCTGACCGTGCTCGGCGATCTGCTCGACCGGCCAGTCGCCATCGACACCGAGGCGGGTCTCGCAGCGGTCGGCGCGCCCCGGGCGGCTCGCCGCCGGGCACTTGACGAGCTTGTCGCCCCCGACTTCACCCTGCCCAACCTTGTGGGCGGCGGGGTCACCTCGCTGAGCGATCACCGCAGCAAGAAACGGCTGCTGATCGCCTTTTCCAGTTGGTGAGGCTGCGGCTACGAGCTGCCCGGGTGGCAGACACTGCAACAGGAAATCCATGCCGAGGGGTACACGGACTTCGAGATCATCGCCGTCGCCATCGACGAGAACATCGAGAAGCTTCGCGAGTTGGCCGAGGGCATCACCTACCCGGTGGTGGTCGACGCCGACCATGTCGTCACCGAGCTCTACGCGATCTCGAACGTACCGACCGTCGTGTTGATCAACGAGGACGACACGATCGCCATGCCGAACTGGAGCGCCTACGGCAGCGACCTGTTCAGCGAGTTCACCGGTGTCGACTCCGGCAGGCAGCACGATCGGATCCGTCGCTGGGTCCGCGAGGGCGATGCAGGGATGTCGACGGCTGAGGCGATCGGTGTGGTTGGCGATCTCTCCAGCGAGGAAGAAGCCGCCCGTCTCCACTTCCGCCTCGCACTTGCGTTGCGCGATCGGGGCGATCAAGCGGGCTGCGACCGAAACTTCGACCGGGCCGCAGAACTTGCCCCTGAGGACTGGACCATCCGGCGGGCGATGATGCCGCTCCGAGGACAGGACCCGTTCGGAGAAAACTTCATGGCGTTGTACGCCGACTGGAAGGCCAACGGCAGCCCCTACCACGGGGTACGTGGCTACTGAGGAGGCCTCTCCGGTCGATCAGTGAGCTTCGCTGCTGGCGCCGGATCCGTCATCCTCGGGGACGAGGACAACGACGAGTGTGGTGTCGGACCCGTCAAGCACCCGCTGGATCGTGGCACTTACTGCGGGAACACCGGCGTTGTCGCGGCTGCTCCCCGACATCACGATCAGATCGGCGCCGAGTTCGGTTGCCGTCGACAAGATGCCGGCAGCCGGACTCGGATCGTGGGCCAGGATCGACGATGCCCGAGCGCCGCTTGCGTCGGCGACCGAGGCGGCCTCGTCGAGGATGGCGCGGTGGCGGGCCCGGTCGGGACCGCGCTCGCCGATCAGAGATTCCATGCGAGTCGGCGGTGTGGGCGAGACGTGGAGCTGGAGCAGCTGCGTGCCCAGGTGAGAACTCAGCTGGGTGGCCAGCTCCAGTGCCGGTTTGGCCGACTTCGAACCGTTGACCGGAACAAGCGCACGGGCAAACGCCCACGGTAGACGGCCGTTGAGTGATGCTGCTCCTCGCACGATCACCACGGGGATCGGTGAGCGACGCATGATCTCCGACACGTACTCGGAGGTCTCACCGCCGGTCGGTGCACCGATCACGATGGCGTCGTAGCCGAGTACCGCCTCGGCGATGACGGCGTCGGCTACCGGCGTATCGACGATGTCGTGGTCGACGGCCCGGCCGAACAGGACATCTCGATGGGCCTGCACGTCGACCGTCGAGGCATCGCCGGCGGTGAGGAGCGTGACGGCCGTCTCGGCCGGCCAGGTCAGGCCGGCGACCTGGGCGGCGAGCAGCGACGGGACGTCGCCCTTGGTGGGGATCAGGATGCGGTTGCCCCGGACGACGATGTTGCTTGCGAGTTGGGCTTCCATGTCGAGCCGCTGCCGTTCCTCTGGGGTGCCTTCCCATCCGGAGAGGGCTCGACGTAACAGCGGGGGAGCGGCCATCGAGGTGGCCATCGCCATCAACACGATGACGGTGTAGGAGCGATCGTTCAGGACGCCGAGTGAGAGGCCGACCGTGGCGATCACGATCTCGAGCGCGCCGCGGGCGTTGAGCCCGACGCCGAGGGCAGCGCCCTCACGCAGGGGAAGGAACGACAACTGCGCTCCGAGGATCGAACCGAGGAACTTCGACAACGACGCGATCGCCAGCACGATCAGGGCCCACATGATCGTCTCGCCGTCGGCCAGCAAGCCGAGGTCGACTCGCAGGCCGGCGGTGGCGAAGAAGATCGGCGCGAAGACCGCCGCGGTCATCGTCTCAAGCGGACGGATGAGTTCGTGCTCGGCGAAACGAGAGCGGGCGAGGATGACCCCGGCGATGAAGGCCCCCAACACCGCTTCAACGTGGAGCCACTGGGTGACCACGCCGAAGGAGAGCGTGGTGACGAGCACCACGGTCATCCCGGAGAGTTGGTCACCCCCGTTGGCTCGAACCCGTTTGAGCGCGGTGTCGACGACTCGCTGCCCGACCGTGAAGGCAATGACGAAGAACACGATGAGCCCCACGACGGTGAAGGCGAGCTTGTCAAGCTTGAGGCCACCGGCTTGCGCAAGGCCGGCGATGAGGCCGAGGGCGACCCAGCCGATGACATCGTTGGCCATACCGGCCGCAAGGGTGAGTTGGCCGAAGTTGCGGCGCATGAGGCCCATCTCGCCGAGGATCTTGGCGATCACCGGGAGCGACGAGATCGACAGGGCGGCGGCGACGAAGAGGGCGAAGATGTAACGCTCGGTGTCGCTCCCGACGAAGGCCATCGGGAGAAACCAGCCGACGGCGAAGCCGGCGATCGCCGGAACCAGCAACGATCCGGCCGACACGATCACGGCGGCGCGGCCGAGCCGGCCGATCAGGCCGAGGTCGGTCTCGAAGCCGGTGCTGACGAGCAGGAACAACACGCCAAGCCAGCCGACGGTGAAGAGCATGCCGGTCTGGACGTCGTCGGCGGGGAACAGCCAGTCGGTGATGTCGGGGGCGAGCTTGCCGAGTACCGACGGGCCGAGGATGAGACCGGCGGCAAGTTCGCCGATCACGGCCGGCTGGCCGATGCGCTGCATCACTGCGCCGAGCAGCCGGGCGGCCACCAGGATCACGAGCAGGCCGACCCAGAAGACGAGGAGCTGGTGCTCGGTCGGGGGGTTGAGGCTCATGGCAAACTCCGGACTTGACGGGGGATCACGATGACACACCTACCGTGCGATGTGCCGACATGTCGACGTGTGGTCGCGTTCGACGAGGTGGCGGCTGCCACGTTCGGGTGAGCTCGGACGCGGGACGGCCGCCCCGTTGGTGAGCGAGGCGGCCGTCTGAGGGGTGCGCCCGCTTGGTGCCGGGCGACGTTGTTGGTGGTGACTCTGGGAGGCGAGAGCGTGGGGCTCAGAAGTCCTCGTCGAAGGCAACGTCGCCCTCGACACCGACCTGGTAGGCCGAGACGGTGCGCTCGAAGAAGTTCGAGAGCTCCTGGACGTCCTGCAGTTCCATGAAGGCGAACGGGTTCGAGGCGTTGAAGCGCTTGGGCAGGCCGAGCTGACTCAGACGCTGATCGGCGACGAATTCGAGGTAGGTGCGGGTGTCCGCCGTGGACATGCCGGGCACACCTTCGCCGAGGAGATCCTCGGCGAACTGGAACTCGGCGTCGACGGCCTCTTCGAGCATCGCCGTGATGCGCTCGCCGAGGTCGTTGTCGAACAGCTGGGGCTCCTCGGCCCGAACCGTGTTGATGACCTCGAGGGCGAAGTTCATGTGCATCGACTCGTCGCGGAACACCCAGTTGGTGCCGGCGGCCAGGCCGTTGAGCAGACCCTTGCTGCGCAGGAAGTACACGTAGGCGAACGCTGCGAAGAAGAACAGGCCCTCGATACAGGTGGCGAAGCAGATGAGGTTCATGAGGAACCGCTTGCGGTCCTCCTCGGTCTGCAGGGCCCCGTCCGGCACGTCGCCCATCCACTTGAAGCAGAAGTCGGCCTTGGCCTTGATCGAGGGAATGTTCTCGATGGCGGCGAACGCCTCGGCTCGCTCGTCGTGGTCTGGGATGTAGTTGTCGAGCAGGTTCAAATAGAACTGGACGTGCAGCGCCTCTTCGTAGAGCTGACGGCTCAGGTACATCCGGGCTTCGGGGGCGTTGATGTGCTGGTAGAGGTTGAGCACCAGATTGTTGGCCACGATCGAGTCGCCGGTGGCGAAGAACGCCACGAGGCGGCTGATCAGGTGCTTCTCGGCCGGCATCAGCTTGCGATCGAGGTCGGTGAGATCGTCGGAGAAGTCGATCTCCTCGACGGTCCACGTGTTCTTGATCGCGTCCTTGTACATCTCGAAGAACTGCGGGTACCGCATCGGCCGCAAGGTGAGGTCGAAGCCGGGGTCGAGAATGTTGGTGTGGGCGCCTCGGTTGGCGGAGTGGCCGAGGTTGTCGGTCTGGGCGGGCTCCGCCGCGAGTGCGTAGTTGTGATCTTCTGCCAGTGCCATCAGTCGCACGCCTCACATGCTTCGGGGTTCTCCAGCGAGCAGGCGATGGCCTCTTCGTCGGTGAACATCTTCTTTTCGGGAGCGGGCTGCCCACCGCCGGTGGGGCCACCCGAGCCACCGGTGGTGGTCTTGTTGATCTTGGTCGCCGGTCGCGAACGCAGGTAGTAGGTGGTCTTGAGACCGGCCTTCCAGGCGTACATGTACATCGACGAGAGCTTGCCGATGGTGGGCGACTCCATGAAGAGGTTGAGCGACTGGCTCTGGTCGATGAAGGCGCCGCGGTCGGCGGCCATCTCGATCAGGCTCTTCATCGGGATCTCCCACGCCGTGCGGTAGATCGCCTTGAGATCGTCGGGGATCCGGTCGATGTCCTGGATCGAACCCTCGGACTTCTTGACCTCGGCGATCATCTCGGCGTCCCACAGGCCTCGGCTCTGGAGTTCCTTGACCAGGTGACGGTTGATCTGCATGAACTCACCCGAGAGGGTCTCACGCTTGAAGAGGTTCGAGACCTGGGGCTCGATGCACTCGTAGCAGCCGGCGATCGAGGCGATCGTCGCGGTCGGGGCGATGGCGATCATGAGCGAGTTGCGCAGACCGTGGGCCTTGATGCGCGCACGCAGCGGTTCCCAACGCTCGGTGTCGGAGGGCTCGACGCCCCACAGATCGAACTGCAGGTCGCCGTTGGCGGCACGGGTCTCGGGGAAGGCAGCGTGGGCACCGTTGGCCTCGGCCAGTTCGGTGGAGGCCCACAGGGCGTTGAAGTAGATCTCCTCGGAGATCCGACGGCTGACATCGCGGGCGACGGGGCTGTCGAACGGGACGCCGAGCTTGAAGAAGACGTCCTGGAGGCCCATCAGACCAAGGCCGACCGGGCGCCAGCGGGCGTTGGACACGCCGGCCTCGTCGGTCGGGTAGTAGTTGATGTCGATGACCCGATCGAGGAAGGGCACGACCTGGCGAACGACCTCGCCGAGGCGCTCGTAGTCCACGCCGACGACACCGTCGGTTTCGACGACGAACTCACCGAGGTTGACCGAACCGAGGTTGCACACCGCCGTCTCGGACTGCGAGGTGACCTCAAGGATTTCGGTGCACAGGTTCGACAGGTGCACGACCCGATCGCGGGCGTTGCCCTCGGCGGCGGCACCGGGACCGGTCTGGTTGCACTTTTCGTTGCTGGGATCCTTGAAGGTCATCCAGCCGTTGCCCGTCTCGGCCAGCGTCTTCATCATGCGCTGGTAGAGCTGACGGGCCGGAACCTGCTTCTCGAAGCGGCCATCGGCCTCGGCCTGCTCGTAGATGGCGCGGAACTCCTCGCCGAAGGTGTCGATGAGCTCGGGGACCCGCTTGGGATCGAAGAGACTCCACTGCCAATCCTTTTCGACCCGCTCCATGAAGAGGTCGGGGATCCAGTTGGCGAGGTTGATGTTGTGGGTGCGGCGGGCATGGTCGCCGGTGTTGTCGCGCAGCTCGAGGAACTGGTCGATGTCGGCGTGCCAGCTTTCGAGGTAGACGCAGGCGGCGCCCTTGCGGCGGCCGCCCTGGTTAACGGCGGCGACCGAGGCGTCGAGGGTCTTGAGCCACGGGATGATGCCGTTGCTGAGGCCGTTGGTGCCGACGATCAGGCTGTTCTTGGAGCGGATGCGGTGCCAGGCGACACCGATACCGCCGGCGAACTTCGAGAGGCGGGCGATGTCGGTGTAGCGCTTGTAGATGCCCTCGAGGGAGTCCTCGGGCGAGTCGAGCAGGTAGCAGCTCGACATCTGTGGGTGGGTCGTGCCCGAGTTGAACAGGGTGGGCGACGACGGGAGGTAGGCCAGCGACGACATGAGGTCGTAGAACTTGATGGCCTCGTCGGCATCGGTGGACAGGCCGCAGGCGACCCGCAGGAAGAAGTACTGCGGGGTCTCGATGACCTTGCGGGTCTCGGGGTGGCGGAGGAGGTAGCGGTCATAGACCGTGCGCAGGCCGAAGAACTCGAAGTTCTTGTCGCGCTGGGAGTTGATGGCGGCGTTGAGTTCGGGGGCGTGGGTGGTGACGAACTCGAGGACGTCGTCGCCGATCAGGCCGAGGGTGTGGCCGAGGGTGACCGACTCCGAGAACCAGGGGACGTTCTGGTTGCGGACTTCTTTGTCGACATAGGTCGCGAGCATCCGGGCGGCGAGCTTGGAGTAGTTGGGCTCTTCGACGATGAGGCCGGCTGCGGTGCGGATCGACAGCTCATCGAGCTCTTGGGTGGTGGAGCCGTCGGCGAGGGCGGAGATCGTGCGGGTGGAGACGACCATCGGGTCGACGCCCATCAGGCCCTCGGAGGCGCGGGCAATGGCGTTGACGATCTTGTTGAGATCGACGGGTTCGAGCGAGCCGTTGCGCTTCTTCACGCGCATGGTGGTGGTCGTTTCGACCGTCGTGCCGTTGTCGCCGACTGCGGACAGTCGGTCCTCCGTGATCGCCATGAGTGCCCCTCTGCATTTCTCGCCGAGATCACCAAGTCGGTCTGCAGAAGGCTCTCAGCATCACCTTCGTCCCGCCCCGGACAGGTGATGACCGGGTGAAACATTACACCCCCGTAATTACGTCTCCGTCAAGGGGGGCGCCCAGGTTTTCCGGAAATCCCCATGTTTCCAACCAAAATCGGGGTTATCCCCAAATTACGCACAGTGTCAAAACCCGTCGTGCGAGTGATTTTGGGGTGCTGTCCACAGCCTGTGTGCCGGCACGGCACAACTTCAACGTTGAAACGAAAACCGCTAGGTTGCACGGCATGGCATCCACCGCCCGCACGGCAACACACGTCGACGCCGAAAACGCCGATGTTCGCTGGCTTTCCGAGGCCGAACAGCTCGCCTGGCGGGGTTGGATCGACGCCAGCCGCCGCGTGCTCGCGGCCACCGATCGCCAGCTCAAGCGCGATGCCGGCCTCACCACCGACGATTACGAGGTGTTCGTACGGCTAAGCGAAGCCGACGGGCACCGACTGCGCATGTCCGATCTCGCGAGTTCGGTCACCAACTCGCCGAGTCGGCTATCGCAGCGGGTCGACCGTCTCAGCCGGGACGGCTATGTCGCCCGGGTCCGGTGCGACACCGACGCCCGGGTCTGGTGGGTCGAACTCACCGCCGCCGGGCACGAGAAGTTGGAGGCCACAGCACCCGGCCATGTCGAGGCCGTGCGGGAGGCATTCATCGACCGACTCGGAGCCGACGAGATCGAGGTCCTCGCCAGCGTCCTGCCTCGCCTGGTCGCATCGCTCGAGAACGACTGAACCCGTCGGCCTCGTGGCTCCGGCGCTCCCTCAGTGGGGAGTCAGCCGAAAGATCCGGAACTGACGATCGGTGATGCCCGTATACGCCTGCCAGCCACCGAAGTGGGCGAGGGCCTCTTGCCACCCCTCCTCGCGGGCGTCGCCCTCGAGCAGCGTGGCCGTTGCCGGCGTCGTCTTGCCCCGCACCAAGATCTCGCATTCGGGATGGGCGATCAGGTTTCTGGTCCACGCCGGGTGGGACTCGCGTGCGAAGTTCGACCCGACCACCACCCACGAACCGTTCGAGCTCGGCACCGCTTCAAGCGGGGTCTCGCGACGCTTCCCTGATTTTGCGCCGGTCGTGTACAGCACGAGTCCGGCGCCCGGAACGAAGCGGCCCCGGGTGAGCTTGTTCATCGCCTTGTGCATCGGCGGAATGACCTTGGGGGCGACCGCCCGGAACCAGTCTTTGGTGACGATCTTGGCGAGGGCGTCGTCGGCTCCTGCTCGCGGTTTCGGTGTCGTGGACATGGCGTCAGCGTCACACGGATACGCCTCCGGGCGCCAACGTCGCCGGCGGTAGAGTGACCGGATGGAGATCCTTGATGTCGATCTACTCGCCTTCGAGACCGGAAGCGCCGAAGAACGCCGTGCGGTCGTCGATGGTGTGCTTCGCAGCCTCGCCACCGGCTTCGTCTACGTGGAACACGACCTGTCGATCGATCTCATCGATGAGGCGTACGCGCAGCTCGAGGCGTTCTTCACCCTTCCCCAGGAGTGCAAGGACACCTATGTCGTGCCGGGCTCCAACGGGCAGAGCGGCTACACGGGCCTGCTGGTCGAGACGGCGGCGATCGCCGACGTGCCCGACTGGAAGGAGATGCTCAACTGGGGGGCACCGCTCGGCGATGGCCACCCGCTGCGAGCGAAGTATCCCCACCGCTACGGTCCGCCGACCCTTCCCGAGCACGACCTGCCGGGTGTCCGCGACCTCTTGATGCACTTCCATCACAGCGTCGCCGACCTGCAGCGTCGTGTCCTGCGGATCATCGCCGAAGGACTCGGGGCCCACGAGACCTTCTTCGACGAGATGCTCACCGATGGCGCCACCCTCACCCGGGCAATCCATTACCCGGCGATGGAGCAGGCGCCCGGCGAACAGCATGTCTGGGCCGGCGAACACGCCGACATCAACCTCATCACGGCGTTGCCCCGCGCCACGGCGGCCGGTCTACAGCTCAAGACCTCCGACGGCGAGTGGTCCGACGTCGCCCCGCCGGAGGGCTCTGCGATCATCAACACCGGTCTGATGCTCGAGCGATTGAGCAACGGCATGATCCCGCCCGGGATTCATCGTGTCGTGTCGGGTGAGGGCCAGCAGGGCGATCGCTATTCGGTCGTACAGTTCGCCCACCCGACGCCATGGACGATTCTGGCGCCGATGCCGAGCACCGTCACCGCGGAGAATCCGCTGCGGTACAGCGCGATCGCTGCGAGCGATGCGCTCGACAAGGTGCTCTACGAGATCAACCTGGTGGAGGACGGCCGCCGGGTCGACGCCGACGACTGACACCGCCGCCCACAGGGACCCGGACCTGACATCAGGCCATCGTGAGGCCGCCGCTGACCGAAAGGGTCTGGCCGGTGATGAAGAGGGCGTCATCGTGGGTGAAGACGGTGGCGCCGTAGGCGATCTCGTCGGGCTGCGCCATCCGGCCGATCGGCATGGCACGGTCGAGCCCGCCGACGATCTTGGCCGGAAGCTCGCCTTGTTCACCCATCTCCCGGATGAGCGTCGTGTCGGTCGGGCCGGGACACACGACGTTGCAGGTGACGCCCTTCTTCACGGTCTCTCGAGCGATCGTCTTTGTGAAACCGATCACGCCGGCCTTCGCGCCTGCGTAGACCGATTCGAGCGAACTGCCGCCCCGAGCCGCATCCGAGGCGAAGTTCACGATGCGGCCCCAGCCGCGTTCGGTCATGCCCGGAAGGACGGCGTGACAGGTGCGCAGGGTGCCCTTGTAGTTGATGTCGATGATCGTGTCCCAGAAGTCCTCGTCGGTGTCGACGAAGCGCACGAATCGATCGAACCCGGCGCAGTTGACGAGCACGTCGACCGGGCCGAGGTCGGTCTCGATCGCCGAGACCATGTCGCGTACGCCGTCGGAGTCGGTGACGTCGCAGCGGTAGGCGTGGCCGTCGAGCTCGTCGGCCAGCGCCTCGGCCTCGGTGGTGAGCAGGTCGGCTAGAACGACTCGGCGGCCCTGGGCGTGGAGCCGGCGGGCGACGGCGGCACCGATGCCGCGAGCGCCACCGGTAACGAGCGCGACTCGAGGTTCAGTCATGGCGCGACCCTCCCACAGGCCGTCGGTGACGATGCGGACCGGAACCCGCAGCGCGTCGAGCCGAGCGCACGCGGTGAGATGGTTGGCCTACGATCGCCGCATGGAGATCCAACTGCGACACAACCCCTCGTTCTCGGTGGCGCGCGCCATCCTCGGTCCCTCTGAGGCGATCCGAGCCGAATCGGGCGCCATGATGGCGATGGCCGCCGACCTCAATCTCGACGCAAAGATCGAGGGTGGCCTGATGAAGGGCCTCAAACGCAGCGTCCTCGGTGGCGAGTCGTTGTTCATGACGACGGCAACGGCCTCAGCCCACGGCGGCTGGATCGACTTCGCTCCCTCGTTGCCGGGCGACGTCACCATCTTCGACGTCACCCCCGAAATGCCGTTGCTCATCCAGAAGGGCTCGTTCTTGTGCGCCGAGATGGGTGTAGAGATCGACACCCAGTGGGGTGGGATGCGCAACCTCATCGGTGGCGAAGGCGGTTTCCTCCTGCGGGCGAGCGGGCAGGGCAAGGTCGTGCTGTCGTGTTACGGCGCGCTCGACCGCTTCGAGTTGCAGCCCGGCCAGCAGGTGGTCGTCGACACGAACCACATGGTCGCCTTCGCCGAAAGCGTCCAGATGGAACTCACGCGGGCTAGCGACTCGTTCATGAAGTCGGCCAAGACCGGCGAGGGTTTCGTCTTCGTGTTCACCGGCCCGGGCGAGCTGATGATGCAGTCGCGCAACCCCGACGAAATCGTGCAGTACATCTACCGGAACATGCCGGCCAGTCGTAACTGACCGCCGCCTCCGGCGATCACCGATCAGCTGACCTTCAGCGAGAAGCGCAGGGGCTCGCCGCCGACCGTGGCCTCGTGCGCCGACAACTCGTCGGGGCCGGCGCCCAGCGTGATCGACGTGCCGAGCACCTGTTCGGCGATATAGGCCTCGTGGGTGCCGATCGCAGCGGCGACGGTGGCCGAGGCGGCGTCGACCCAGAGGTCGATGCGGTCGGTGACGACGAGATCCTCAGCCTTGCGGGCATTCTGGATCTCGCGCACGACATCGCGGGCCAGACCCTCGGCTTCGAGTTCGGGCGTGACGACGGTGTCGAGCGTGACAACAGCGTCGTTGGAGCGCAGCGCAGCAGCGACGACACCCTCGGGTGACTCGAGCGCCAGTTCGTACTCGTCGGGCTGGAGCAGGTGGCCGCCGACATCGACGGTGCCGTCATCGTTGGCGGTCCAGTCACCGGATCGGGCGGCGCCGAACACGGCCTGCACGTCCTTGCCGAGGCGGGGTCCCAGCGCCTTGCCGTCGGGGCGAAGGATGAAGGTGGCGAGGTCGCCGATCTCCTCGGTGACGTAAACGTCCTTGACGTTGAGTTCGTCGCGGAGCAGGTCGGCGAACGCCTTGAGGGTCGACGCATCGCGACCGGCGATCGTGACCGACGCGAGCGGGAGACGAACGCGAAGACCTTGATCTTCGCGAAGGCGAAGGCCGGTGGAGGCGACGTCGCGCAAACGGTCCATCGCAGCGACGAGGCTGGGGTCGTCGCAGTAGGTCGCGGCGGCGGGCCACGTCGACAGGTGCACCGACGAGGGCATGGTGTCGTCGCCGTCGCACAGTCCCGACCAGATCTCCTCGGTGATCATCGGAAGGAACGGCGCTGCGACCTGGGTCAGCGTCACGAGCACGGTGAAGAGCGTGTCGAGCCCGGCGAGATCGGCGCCGCCCTCACCCGTACCCCAGAAGCGGTCGCGGCTGCGGCGGATGTACCAGTTGTTGAGGGCGTCAATGAACGCCTGGATCTCCATGGCGGCGCCGGGGAGGTCATAGTCGTCCATGTTCGCCTCGACCGCGGCGACGAGGTCGCGGGTCTTGGCGAGGATGTAGCGGTCGAGCAGATCGGCGTAAGGTCCCGGGTCGGGCGTGAATGTCGCTCGGTGGCCTTCGACATTCGCGTACAGCGTGAAGAACGAGTAGGCGTTCCAGATTGGCAGGATCACCTGCCGCACGACATCGTCGATCGCCTGATCGGAGATTCGCGTATCGCCGCCGCGCACGATGTTGGTGGACATGAAGTACCACCGCAGAGCGTCGGAGCCCTGGTTCTCGAAGATCAACTCTGGCTCGGTGTAGTTGCGGAGCTTCTTCGAGAGCTTGGCGCCGTCGTCGGCGAGCAGGATCCCGTGACAGATGACGTTCTGGAACGCAGGACGGTCGAACAGCGCCGTGGCGAGCACGTGGAGCGTGTAGAACCAGCCCCGCGACTGGTTGATGTATTCGACGATGAAGTCGGCCGGGAAGTGTTCGTCGAACCAGTCCTTGTTCTCGAACGGGTAGTGCACCTGGGCGAACGGCATCGAGCCCGACTCGAACCAGCAGTCGAGGACCTCGGGCACGCGGCGCATCATCGACGTGCCGGTCGGGTCGTCGGGGTTGGGGCGCACGAGTTCGTCGATGTAGGGGCGATGCAGGTTGGTCGGGCGGACGCCGAAGTCGGCCTCAAGTTCGTCGAGGCTGCCGTAGCAGTCCATGCGGGGATAGTCGGGGTTGTCACTGACCCACACGGGGATCGGTGAGCCCCAGAACCGATTGCGGCTGATCGACCAGTCGCGGGCGCCTTCGAGCCATTGGCCGAAGCGGCCGTTCTGGATGTGGCCGGGCACCCAGTTGATCGCCTGGTTGGTGGCGAGCATCCGGTCGCGGATGTCGGTGACCTTCACGTACCAGGAGGGCATCGCCTTGTAGATGATCGGCGTGTCGGTGCGCCAGCAGTGCGGGTAGTTGTGGGTGTAGCTGTCGTGGCGGACCAGCTGACCCGTTTCGCGCAGGTGCTTGATGATGCCGCTGTTGGCCTCGAGCACATTCTGACCGGCCCACTCGACGACGTCGTCGGTGAAGCGACCCGAGTCGTCGACCGGCACGACCATGCCGATGCCGGCTTCGCCGACCACCCGCTGGTCGTCCTCGCCGAAACCGGGGGCCATGTGCACGACGCCGGTGCCCTCGGAGGTGTCGATGAAGTCACCTGCAAGGATCTGGAACGCTCGTTCGGTGCCATGGTGAGGCTTGGTCGGGTCGACCTCGGCCATGTCGGCGAAGTACGGGAAGATCGGTGTGTAGGTGCGGCCGACGAGGTCGGAACCCTTGAGGGTGCCGACCTGGGTGGCGTTCTCGAGCTGCTTTTCGTAGCTGCCGATGACGGCTTCGCCGAGCAGGTAGCGCGAGCCATCGTCGTCGCGCATCACGGCGTAGTCGAGCTCGGGGCCGACGGCGAGTGCGAGGTTCGAAGGCAGGGTCCACGGTGTGGTGGTCCAGGCAAGAATCTTGGCGGGCGTGTCGGCATCGCCGGGGATGTCCGATGGGTCGTCGAGCTCGAACGCGACGGTGACGGCCGGGTCCTGACGGGGGCGCGTGGCATCGTCGAGACGAATCTCGTGGTTCGACAGCGGGGTCTCGGCCCCCCAGCTGTACGGCAGCACGCGGTTGGACTGGTAGATCAGCCCCTTGTCCCACAGCTGCTTGAACGCCCACATGACCGACTCCATGTAGTCGAGGTCCATGGTCTTGTAGTCGTTCTCGAAATCGACCCAGCGGGCCTGACGGGTGACCGTCTTCTCCCACTCCTGGGTGTACTTGAGCACCGAGGTGCGGCAGTACTCGTTGAACCGCTCGATGCCGTAGTCGATGATCGACGCCCGGCCACTGACGGGAAGGTCCTTCTCGGCTTCCATCTCGGCGGGGAGGCCATGGCAGTCCCAGCCGAAGCGGCGCTCGACCCGCTTGCCCTTCATGGTCTGGTACCGGGGCACCACGTCCTTTACGTAGCCGGTGAGCAGGTGACCGTGGTGAGGGAGGCCGTTGGCGAACGGCGGACCGTCGTAGAAGACGTATTCGTCGTCCTCGGGCCGGCTCTCCACGCTCTCGTCGAAGGTCTCGTCGGTGCTCCACCGCGCGAGAATTCGCCGCTCGATGCCCGGGAGGTCCGGGCTCTCGACATGCGGGTACGGCGCCTTCGCTGCGTCACTCATAGCGTCGCAGGATACCGGCGCAGTCCGATCCGCCGGTCGCTGTTTCGCCGCCGACAGTAGGGTGCGGCCATGCGACGTTTTCTCATCGACACCGACACCGCCAGCGACGACGCCGTTGCGATCGTCATGGCGCTGCAGCATCCCGATGTGCATGTCGAGGCGCTCACGGTTGTCGCCGGCAATGTCGGGCTCGACCAAGCGGTGCAGAATGCGCTCTACACGGTGGAGCTGTGTGGCAAGGAGACGCCGGTGTACGCCGGCCGGGCCCAGCCCATCATGCGCACCCTCGAGACCGCGCAGAGCATTCATGGTCACGACGGCATGGGCGATTGTGGTTTGCCACTTCACGGCCGCACGCCGACTGCGGGGCGCGGGGTCGATGTCATCGTCGACACGATCCTCGGCTCGCCGGGTGAGGTGACCCTTGTGTGCCTCGGCCCGCTCTCGAACATCGCGGCGGCCTTCCTCCGTGCCCCGGAGATCACCGAGGCGGTCGAGCGGGTGGTGATCATGGGCGGCACCGGTGTGCACGGCCCCGGCAATGTGAGCGCGATGGCGGAGTTCAACTTCTGGGCCGATCCCGAGGCTGCGGCGATCGTCACGGCATCCGGGATGCCGTTGGAGTTCGTCGGCTGGGACATCTCCATCACGTCGGCGATCGTCACCCAGGAACGCCACGATGCGATGCTCGCCATCGGCACCCCGCTTGCGAGGTTCGGTGTCGACATCGCGCAGGCCGTGCGTCGGTTTGCCCTCGAGCACGGCATGGAGGGCGACGATCTGCCCGACCCGATTGCGATGGCCCACGCCATCGACCCATCGGTCGCCGAGATCAGCCGACTGAACGTCAAGGTCATGTTCGGCGACGGTGGCCAGCGCGGGGTGATGGAGGTCGATCGCATGGGCTTTGTTGGCGGTGAGCCCAACGTCGACATCGTCACCCACTACCCGAGCGATCACTTCTTCGAGTTGCTCTTCGACGCGTACCGAACGTGAACGACGTTCCAGGCTACGAACACATTCCGGGGCGCTACGGCGTCGAAATCGAACGCACTGATAGCGGGACATCGACCTTCGTCCCGCTGCGTCCAGATCTCGCCGCCCCCGACGGCAGCCTTCGCATCGCCGCGGTCCTGATGGGAATCGACATGGGCGCCGGAATCACGGCCGGACAGGCGGTGCTGCCCGGATGGACCGTCACCGCCGATATCGAGACTCATCTTGTCGGTGGCTGCACGGTCGGGCCGCTCCGGGTCGACGCGCGGGCGATCAAGCCGGGGCGCACCATGTCCGTCGTGGAGTGCCGTGTCGTCGACGCTGGCGCCGACGACGAACTCGTGGCTCTTGCGACGGCGAATCACGGCGTACTGGAGCCCACGTTCGACGACGACCTTCGCGGCATGACGGTCGGTGGCCGTCGGGTATTCACGCCGCCAACCGACCCTGACGACTCGCTCGAGTCCTACTTCGGGGTCGATGTGAGCGCCGATGATCCGCGAATCGAGCTCTCCGAACGCACCCGCAACCCGTGGGGAATCCTGCACGGCGGCCTCACCGGGCTGCTCATCGAGCAGGCGGCGTTTCGTGCGGGAATCGCGGCGCCGACCGACTTCGTCACTCGTTATCTGCGGGCGGTGAAGGAGGGGCCGGGAGAGATCCGGGTCGTGGAGACGATCGACCGCGGCGAGACCCGACTCGTTCGGGTCGAACTCGTCGATGCCGGCACTGGTCGGGTGGCCGTCGTATCGACGGTCGGTGGTCAGCGGGCCTGATCGAGCGGCCGACGATCAGGGGTCGAATGCCACCTTGATTGTGCCCGAGGAGCGATCGGCTGCCGTTGCGAACGCCTCGACGCAGCCGTCGAGCGGGAAGCGATGGGTGATGATCGTCGGGCCGATGTCGGGCGCCGCCGCGAGTGCGGCCGCCGCCTCGTCGAAGTCGCGGCCGGGGACGCGGCACCGGTACGTCATCGCCGGGAGGATCTCGATCTCCTTCATGCAGGCGGCGATGCCGAGCTCGGCCGGCTGCCATGTCGTGCCGACCAACCCGACTCGGCCCATCGGGCGGGCGCGGTGGACGGCCTCACCGATTGAGGCACTGGTGGCGACGGCGTCGATCACGACGTCGTAACCGTCGCCGACGTCGAGGGAGGCGCCTAGTTGTTCCGCTGCCGCCTGCTGGTGGGGGTGACGGGCGCTGACCGTGGCGGGGATCCCCCGGTGGCGGAGCATTGCGGCGGCTGCCAAACCGATGGGACCTGCACCGATGACCAGCACCCGGTCGGTCTCGGTGACTCGGGCGCGGTCCAGCGCGTGGGCCGCGACTGCGAGCGGTTCGACCAGACAGGCGTGTTCGAGCGCCAGCCCCGACGGCAGCGCGACGAGCGCATCGGGGTGCACGATGATTTCGTCGGCCATACCGCCCGGCAGGCCGATGCCGTAGAAGATTGCGCCGTTCGAGCAGAAGTTCAGGTGGCCCTCGTCGCATGCCCAGCAACTGCCACACCCCGCCATCGGCTCGACCGCGACCGGGGTGCCGTCTGGTGCGATGCCGCAGAACTCGTGACCGAGGATCATCCCCTCGGCGATCCCGCCGTCGAGCAGATGCAGGTCGCTCCCGCAGATCGACGAACTCACCACCTTCACGCAGACGCCGTCGCCCTCCGGTCCCGCGAGCGTCTCCAAGGTCGGGGTGCCGTCGACGATTCGTACTGCGCGCATCGGCTCAGTTGACCACGCTCGCGAACGTGACTGCCACTACGCCGGACGCGGTGTGGCGGTGGCGCTGAGGGACTACTGCTCTTCGTCGGCGGCCGGCGCTTCGTCGTCGGCGGCGTCCTCGGCGTCGTCGTCGGTGCGATCGGTGGCCATCGCCGGCTCGTCGGCGGGAGCCTCGTCAGCTGCAGGCTCGTCGTCAGCGGCTTCGGCGGCCGGCGCCTCTTCGGGTTCCTCACCGTCGCGGATCTTCTTGAACGCATCCTGCGCTTCGCGGTACGCAGCCTCGGCCGCGGCCTTTTCCTCGGCGGATCCAGATTCGTTGGCCTTCCGCACGGCGGCGGCGGCCTCGTCCTTGGCCCGTTCGGCCTTCTTCACCCGCTTCTCGCGGCGAGTGCGCTCACGATCAGCGTCGACGTACTCGTTGAAGAGCGTGAGCGCTGCGGTCGTCTCGTCGTCGAGCGACGGGGCGGTATCGGTTTCGGCCATGGCCGTAGTCTGGCCGGTCCTCGCCGCGATGACGACTCGATGGGCGGCGAAATCCTTGTCAGGTGTCGCCGGTGCCTCGACCTTTTTCGTCTCGCATGTCGAAGGCGACCTTCACCCCGCCTCGAGTCCCCGACTCGGCCGCATGGGCGATTGCGTCGACATAGCGGGTCAAGGGGTAGGTGGCCGACAGCATCTTGTCGAAGGGCACCTTGCCGGCGAGTTCGAACGCGAGCTCGAAACTGCTCGTGCGGCGGCCGTCGTCGGTGGTCTCGGATCCGTAGGTGTAGGTGCCGATGAGTTCGGTCTCTCGATGCCAGAGGGCGGTGAGATCGAGTTCGACCACGCTCGGCATGCCGAGCAGCACCACCCGGCCCCGCGGGCGACACATCCCGATCGCTGCTTCGATCGACTGCTGGGAGCCGACGGCATCGATGACGATGTCGGCGCCACCGGAGAGTCGGCCGTCGATCATGAACGAGCCGGTCGCTCGTCGGACTGCCCGGCTGAGTTCGTCGGGTGCGCACACGACGTCGGCGCCGAACTCCTCGGCGAGCTGCCGTTGGATTGGGTACTTGGCCCCGATCAGGATCGAGCCGGGGGAGGTCAGATGACGCAGGGCGGCGACGGTGACGAGCCCCATCGTGCCTGCACCGATCACCGCAACGGTGTCGCCGTTCGCGACCTTCGCCCGGAGTGCGGCGTGGACACCGCCGGCGACCGGCTCCATCAGGACGGCGAGTTCATCGCTCATCCAGTCGGGGACCTCGTGAAGCTGGCTGGGGTGGGCGACGAACTCGGTCGACCATGCTCCACCGGTCGTCTCACAAAAGCCGGTCTGGATGCCGGGCTCGAGATCACCGGTGGTGAGATGGCGGTAGTCGTCGCCGTCGCCGGGCTGCGCCCCCTCGAACGGAAGTTCGAAACCGCGGGCGGCATGGCCGAGCACCGGGTCGAGCACGACCCGGCGGCCGTCGTCGGTGTCGCCGACGACCTCGTGGCCGGGAACGAACGGGAAGCTGACGAAGTGTTCGAAGTAGCGCGACGCATGACCGTCGACCGTCGACAGGTCAGAACCGCAGATGCCGGCGAGCCGGGGGTAGACGCGGACCCAGTCCGGGGTCGGGAGCTCGGGGGCGTCGTCGTCGGTCAGTGAAAGGGGCCCGACCGCGGCGCCAGCGCCGGGGCGGAGCCGAGATGCGGCCATTGCGGCGGCGTAGCGACCTTCTTTGCGGGAGAAGCGGAGAGCCTTCACGCCGCGGAGGTTACCGCTTCGGGCCGGCTCCGCACGAGGTGCCGGGCAGCCGGGATGGTCGCCACCGCGGCGACTGCCGCCACCGCAATGGCGAAGAGGAAGCCGGCGCCGAGCGCATCGGCGACCGGCCGGCTCACCGTCTCGACGTCACCACCGAGGAGGTCGCGCACCGCTTCCACGTCGCCCGTGCGGCGGTCGACGGTTGCGAGGATCACTGCGCCGGCGATGCCGACGCCGTAGGTGACCGACATCGAGCGGGTGAATTGGTGGGCCCCGTTGACCCGACCCATCTCGGAAAGCGATGTGCGTTCCTGCAAGACGTTGATGCCGGTGGTGGAGATCGCGCCTGTTCCGAGTCCGGAGATGAACAGGCCGATCGCAAGCACGGCGACCGGCGCCTCGGCCCAGACGAGCACCGTTGACAGGAGGATGCCGGTCGACAAGACGACCGACCCGAGCAGCACGACCTGCTCGCGCAGGATGCGGTCCTGGAGTCGGCTGCTGCTGACCGCCCCGGTCGTCCACCCGGCCGACAGGTAGGCGACCGAGAAGGCGGCGGCGGTGGTCGAGAGGCCGCGGACACCGTTGAGGTACACCGGCAAGAACGAGTGAAAGCCGAGCGCTCCGCCGACGGCGAGCATCGAGGTGGTGTGCACGCTGCGGAACCGAGTGGCGAACAGGTGGCGGGGCCGCACGACAGGGTCGGGCACCGAACGGGCATGACGGGCGTAGCCGGCCACGCCGAGCGCCACGACGAGCGTGCCGCCGGCGATCGCCGTCACCGAGCCCTGAGCGACGGCGAGGCCGGCAGCAGCGATCACGGCGACGATGCCGATGCCACGAGCGTCGGCGGTGGAGGTCTGGGCTTCGCTTGTTGGACCGGGAAGGTTGTTCCAGGCAAGCGCACCGGCGACGAGGCCGACCGGAACACTGAAGAAAAACACGCCGCGCCAGTTCATGGTGGCGACCATGACCGCAGCGATCGAGGGCCCGGCAACGCTCATCACCCCCCAGACCGTGGAGTTCATGGCGAACACCCGGGCGCGCTGGTGGACGGGATAGGAGAGGCCGATCGCCGCCATCGCCGAGGTGAGCAGCACACCGATCGTGATGCCCTGGAGTGCCCGTCCGATCACCAGCAACAGCATCGTCGGGGCCAGCCCGCACAACGCCGACGTGAGCACGAATCCGACGACGGACCAGCGAAAGACCCTGCGGGTACCGAGACCGTCGACGACGGGACCGGCGGCGAGGACGGCGACGCCGGACATGAGCAACTCGACCGTGATCGTCCACGGCAGGAGTGCGACGTCGCCGAGATCGTTGCCGATGTCAGGAAGAGCGGCGGTGAGGCCGAGGTTGGAGTAGGCGATGATGCCGATCGAGGCCATCACCGCGATCGTCAGTCC